>NZ_JBJHAT010000030.1:0-58400 GCF_054051175.1 Blastococcus sp. SYSU DS0753
GCTGGGGTACCCGACCGGGGACGATCAGCCGACGGCGGATCGGCGTGGCTACATGACGCCGTTCCAGGGTGGGGAGATCCACTGGTCGGCGCAGACCGGTGCGCAGGTGGTGCGGGGCGCGATCCTGTATACCTGGAAGCAGGCGGGCGGAACGGGTGGCTACCTGGGCTTCCCGACGACCAGCGACGCCCCCGCGCCGGGCGGTCAGGGCTACCAGACTTCTTTCCAGGGCGGCACCATCTACTGGTCCGCAACCACCCAGGCGCGGGTGCTGAGGACCGAGCTGAACGCCGCCTACCTCGCGCAGGGCGGCACGACCGGGCCGCTGGGGTACCCGATCTCCGACACCGTCGTCGTGGGGGCGCAGCAGCGGGCCGAGTTCCAGAACGGGGTGCTCACGGCGCCGTAGCGACAGGCGCGGGGCCGGCGGGACGGGTGTGACGAACAGGTCCCGTCGGCCTCGCGAGCCGACGCCGTTCCGCTCCGGTGCGCAGGTACCGTGACTGCTCGTGACAGTGGCACAACCGACCGGGCGGACTCTGTCTGCCGCCGTTGCCGATCTCCGGCGCGGGTGGGAGCAGCGGCCGCTGTGGGGCTACCTCGGTTGGCAGGACATCCGGCAGCGCTACCGGCGCTCGGTCCTCGGGCCGGTCTGGATCACCATCAGCATGGCCGTCACGGCCGTCGCGCTCGGGATCCTCTACTCGGGGCTGTTCGACATCCCGCTGGAGCGGTTGCTGCCGCACGTGCTCGTGGGCTTCATCGTGTGGGGCTTCATCAGCGGCTGCATCACCGAGGGGTCGGAGGTGTTCATCGCCAACGAGGGCCTGATCAAGCACCTCCCGGCACCGCTGTCCACCCACGTGTACCGGCTGATCTGGCGGCAGACGCTCTTCCTCGCCCACAACCTGATCGTCTACCTGATCATGCTGCTGTTCTTCCCGCAGCCGCTGCACTGGACGGTGCTCGCCGTCGTGCCGGCCTTCGTGCTGCTCGCCCTCAACGGCGCCTGGGTCGCCCTCGCCGTCGGCGTCGTCACGGCGCGGTTCCGCGACATCCTGCCGATCACCCAGAGCATCGTCCAGCTGATGTTCTTCCTCACGCCGATCGTCTGGATCTACGACGAGCTGATCAACAGCCCCAACCCCGCCATCGCCGAGCGGGCCAGGCTGGCCGAGTTCAACCCCTTCCTGCACTTTCTCGAGATCGTCCGCCGTCCGCTGCTCGGTCAGGACCAGCAGCTGCGGTACTGGCTGGTCGTCCTCGCCATCACCGTGGTCGGCTGGGCGCTGACGATGTTCGTGCTGCGCCGCTACCGGTCCCGCGTCTCCTATTGGGTGTGAGCGTGTCCCAGATCAAACCCGGCCCGGTCAGCATCGTCACGAAGGACGCCTGCGTCGACTTCCCGATCTTCGACGCGAAGAGCCGGTCGCTGAAGAACACCGTCATGGGCGTGGTCGGCGGGCACATCGACAGCGCCGCCAAGGTGCCCGTCATCGAGGCCCTCCGCGACATCACCGTCACCCTCGAGCACGGCGCCCGCGTCGGGCTCGTCGGCCACAACGGGGCCGGCAAGTCCACCCTGCTGCGACTGCTGTCGGGCATCTACGAACCGACCCGCGGTGTCGCCGAGGTCCGGGGGCGCGTGGCGCCGGTCTTCGACCTCGGGGTAGGCATGGACCCGGAGATCTCCGGGCTCGAGAACATCATGGTCCGCGGCCTCTTCCTGGGCATGACGCGCAAGCAGATGGAGGCCCGGGTCGACGACATCGCCGACTTCACCGAGCTCGGCGACTTCCTCCGCATGCCGCTGCGCACGTACTCCACTGGTATGCGGGTGCGCCTGGCTCTCGGGGTCGTCACGAGCATCGACCCGGAGATCCTGCTGCTCGACGAGGGCATCGGTGCGGTGGACGCGGCCTTCCTGGAGAAGAGCAAGCAGCGGCTGGTGCAGCTGGTGGAGCGTTCCGGTCTGCTGGTCTTCGCCTCGCACTCCGACGAGTTCCTCCGCGAGCTCTGCGACACCGCGATCTGGATGGAGCACGGCCAGATCAAGCAGCAGGGGCAGCTGGACGACGTCCTGCGGGCCTACAAGGGGCAGCGGGCATGACGGCCGGGTCCGGGACGGAGAAGGTCGTCGCCGTCGTCGTCACGCGGCACCGGCCCGAGCTGCTGGCCGAGAGCCTGGCCGCGCTGGCGGGCCAGCGCCGGCCGGTCGACCACGTCGTGGTCGTCGACAACGGGCCCGACCGGGCCGTGGCGGAGGTCGTGCGCGCCAGCGGGCTGCCGGCGACCTACCTGCCCAGCGAGCGCAACCTGGGCGGGGCCGGCGGCTTCGCGCTCGGCATGCTGCACGCCCTGGCGCTGGGGGCCGACTGGGTGTGGTGCGCCGACGACGACGGCCGCCCGGCGGACGGCACCGTGCTGGACACGCTGATGACCACGGCTCACGAGCACGGGCTGGCCGAGGTGTCGCCGTTGGTGACCGACCTCGCCGACCCGGAGAGGCTGGCGTTCCCGCTGCGCCGGGGGCTGCGGTGGCGACGCCGCCGCAGCGACTTCGACGGCATCGAGGTGCTGCCCCGCTACGCCTCGCTCTTCAACGGCGCGCTGTTCCGGGCCGAGGCGCTGGACGTGGTGGGCGTGCCCGACTACCGGCTGTTCTTCCGCGGCGACGAGACGGAGATCCACCGTCGCCTGCTCCGCTCGGGGCTGCCGTTCGGCACCTGCACCGCCGCGGCCTACCTGCACCCCGAGGGAACGACGGAGTTCGTCCCCATCCTGCGCGGGAAGCTCTCCGCGCAGTACCCGGGCAACGAGGTCAAGCGGTACTTCACCTACCGCAACCGCGGGTACCTGATGGCTCAGCCGGGGATGCGCTGGCTGCGCCCGCTGGAGACCGTGCGCTTCGGCTGGTTCTTCCTGGTGTCGCGCCGCGACCCGGGTGGGTGGCGCGAATGGCGCCGCCTCACCCGGGCCGGCCGGCGGGAGGAGCTCACGCGCCCGGCGTGAACTCCCCGTCGAACGCCTTCGACCAGCTCTGCTGGCTGGTCAGCTGCTCCATGTGCGCCCGGTACTGCTTGGACAGCCGGGGGAACTCGCGGTAGAGCTTGACGTGCACCCGGATCGAGTGCCGCAGCATCTGCCAGAACGTCCCCGGCTCCCGGCGGCGGAAGGTGACCCCGCGACCGTCCGCGGTCCCGACCGTCGCGCTGTCGAGCCGGGCGAGCAGGAACCAGCGGGCGTCCTGCGCCGAGATGTTCATCTGCGGGCGCTCGGCGGCGTCCGGCTTCGGCCTGCGCAGGTTGTGGGCGAGCGCCGCGGCCAGGGTGCGGGTGATGGTCGTCGGCGTCGTCGGCGGCTTCATGAACCGCTCGGCCTTCGTCGGGCTCATCGAGGGCAGGGGCAGGTCGGACGAGGAGCCGATGACCTGGCCGTCGGGGTAGTCGCCCTGGTGCCGCAGCGCCGTCGGCAGGGCCGTGGGCAGCAGCGGGAAGAGCCGGTCGGGGCCGGCGAGGAAGTCGTCGTACGCCCGGTGGTGCAGCGCCGCGGTGGCGTACTGCAGCATGATCAGGAACTTCAGGTCGAACTTGAAGGTGTCCCGCAGCAGCGTGCCACCCCGCTTGTACTGGCTGTGCAGCGCCGCGGCGACCAGCCGGTTCCGGGTGTGGAAGTAGGCCTGCCACCCCGCGGTGTCGTCCTTGTCGCTCCAGGACAGGTGCCACACCGCCGCGCCCGGCAGCGTCGCGGTCGGGTAGCCGTGCTCTCCGGCGCGGATGCCGTACTCGGCGTCGTCCCACTTGATGAAGACCGGCAGAGCGAAGCCCAGCTCCTGCATGACCTGGCGCGGGATCAGGCACATCCACCACCCGGTGTAGTCCACGTCGATCCGCCGGTGCAGGGCGGGAGTCGACCGCAGGCTCCGCCTGGCGAAGTCGTGGGCGTACTCGGTGTTGGGTGCCGCACGCCAGAAGAACTTGTCCGGCGCGACGACCTCGCCCATGGTGTGCAGCACCGAGCGGTCCTGCAGGGCCAGCATCTGGCCGCCCACCAGCATCGGCTTCTTGGTGAAGCGGGCGAAGGCGAACATCCGCGCGATGCTGTCGGGTTCGAGCTGCACGTCGTCGTCGAGCAGGATGTGGTGCGTCGCGTCCGTGGAGGTCAGCGCCTCGTGCATGGTGCGGGAGAACCCGCCGCTGCCGCCGAGGTTGGGCTGCTCGACCAGCAGCAGCCGGTCGCCCAGGGCGGCGGCCGCGTCGGCGAAGCCGCCCGCGTCGCGGACCTTCTTGGTGCCCTGGTCGGCGACGATGACGCGCGAGATCAGCCCGTCGACGACGGGGTCGCCGGCGAGCGCGGCGAGCGCGGAGACACAGTCGTCGGGCCGGTTGAAGGTGCAGATGCCGATCGACAGGCGCGTCTCGTGGGCCGGCTCGCGCGCGGCGGACCAGTCGGCCTCGTGCACCGTCACCGGCGCGTCGTCGGCGGTGACGTCGAACCAGTACCAGCCGCCGTCTTCGAACGGGGTGAGCTCCAGCTCGAACTCGAGCGCCCGGTCCTCGCCCGTGGTCGTCGTGCCGGTGACGTGGATGATGCTGCCGTCGGCCTTGGAGCGGTAGACGTCGACGCGGCCGGGGCCGGAGAGCCGCATGCGCAGGATGACCTGCTCCAGGACCGTCCAGCGGCGCCAGTAGCTCGCCGGGAAGGCGTTGAAGTAGGTCGCGAAGGAGACCTCGCTGCCCGCGGCCACGGTCGCGTCCGAGCGGGTGGTGGACTTGACCCGCTTGTTCCGCTCCTCGTCGACGTAGAGGCTGCGGACCTTCAGCGGGTCACCCGGGCGCGGCATGATGACGCGCTGGAGGAGCGTGACGGCCTTGCCCTCGGCCAGATCCGCGGCGGTCGGTTCGCTGACCCGCTCCGGGGACACCGTCTGATGTGTTGTCGTCATGTGGTGCTCAGTCCTCCAGGCGGCCGTCGAGGGCGCCGCCCTGGTCGAAGAAGGGGCGGATGCGGTTGTCGAACATGGTCAGCGCCGACCCGATGGCCATGTGCATGTCCAGGTACTTGTAGGTGCCCAGCCGACCGCCGAAGAGAACGCGCTTCTCGGCGGCCTCCTTGGCCGCGAGCTCGCGGTAGCGCTCCAGCTTGGCGCGGTCCTCGGGGGTGTTGATCGGGTAGTAGGGCTCGTCGCCGGTCTGCGCGAACCGTGAGAACTCCCGCACGACCACGGTCTTGTCCGTGGGGTAGTCCCGCTCGGGGTGGAAGTGGCGGAACTCGTGGATCCGGGTGAAGGGGACGTCCTCGTCGGCGTAGTTCATGACGGAGGTGCCCTGGAAGTCGCCGATCGGGAGGACCTCGGTCTCGAAGTCCAGCGTCCGCCAGCCCAGTTCCCCGGCCTCGTAGTCGAAGTACTTGTCGATCGGCCCGGTGAACACGGTGGGGACGTCACGGGGCAGCTCGTCGCGGACGTCGAAGTAGTCGGTGTTCAGCCGCACCTCGATGTTCGGGTGGTCGGCCATCCGCTGGAGCCAGGCCGTGTACCCGTCCTTGGGCAGGCCCTCGTACGCGTCGTTGAAGTACCGGTTGTCGAAGGTGTACCGCACCGGCAGACGGGCGATGACGGCGGCGGGCAGCTCGGTCGGGTCGGTCTGCCACTGCTTCTTCGTGTAGCCGCGGATGAACGCCTCGTACAGCGGGCGGCCGATCAGCGAGATCGCCTTCTCCTCGAGGTTCTTCGCCTCGCCGGTGTCGAACTCGCCGGCCTGCTCCGCCACGAGGGCCCGCGCCTCGGAGGGGGAGAAGCTCTTGCCGAAGTACTGGCAGATGGTGGCCAGGTTCATCGGGAGGGAGTAGGTCTGGCCCTGGTAGATCGAGTAGACCTTGTGCTGGTAGTTCGTGAACTCGGTGAACCGGTTGACGTACTGCCAGACCCGCTCGTTGGACGTGTGGAACAGGTGGGCGCCGTAGACGTGCACCTCGATGCCGGTCTCCGGCTCGGGCGCGGAGTAGGCGTTGCCGCCGATGTGGTCGCGGCGGTCGATGACCAGCACTCGCTTGTCGAGCTGGCTGGCCACCCGCTCTGCGACGGTGAGGCCGAAGAAGCCGGAGCCGACGACGACGAGGTCAGGTCCTGTGGTGGTCACGGGTCTCGACGGTACCTGTCGGTCCGGAGGGGCACGACCACGGAGCGGCGGTTTCCCGGCCGTAGCGACCCGTTCCGTCACACTGACCACACGCACCCCGGAGACCGCTCCGCGGCGCGCATCCGCGCTCGCCCGCGGTCAGTGCCTAGGGTGGTCCTCCGTGTCGTCTGCCTCCGACTCGTCGCCCCTGCGCGTCGTCGCCGTCACCTACTCGCCGGGCGCGGCGCTCGAGGACTTCGTGGCGTCGCTGGCGGGTGCCACCACACGGCCGGTCGAGGTGGTGCTGGCCGACAACGGCTCGACCGACGGGGCACCGGAGCGCGCCGCGGCCCGGTACCCGCACGTACGCGTGCTGCGCACCGGCGGGAACATCGGCTACGGGGCAGCGGCGAACGCCGGGCTCGCCGACGCCCGCAGCGGACGGGCGCTGATCGCCAACCCCGACCTGCGCTTCTCGCCCGGGTCGGTGGACGAACTGCTCGCCGCGGCCGACCGCTGGCCGCGGGCGGCCACGCTCGGGCCGGCGATCATGACGCCGGCGGGTGAGCTGTACCCCTCGGCCCGCGACCTGCCGCGGCTGTCCACCGGCGCGGGGCACGCCCTGCTGGGCTGGGCCTGGCCGGGCAACCCGTGGACCGCCCGCTACCGGCGCGAGCGCGAAGCCCCCCGGGAGCGGCCCGCCGGCTGGCTCAGCGGCTCCTGCCTGCTCGTCGACCTCGAGGCGTTCTGGTCGGTGGGCGGGTTCGACCCCGGCTACTTCATGTACTTCGAGGACGTCGACCTCGCGGAGCGGCTCACCCGCGCCGGGTGGCTGCACGTCTACGTGCCCACGGCCGTCGTCGAGCACGAGGGCGGGCACGCGACCCGGCGGGAGCCGCACCGGATGCAGCGGGTGCACCACACCAGCGCGCTGCGGTACCTCTCCGGGCAGTACCCACGCCGGCGGCACGCCCCGCTGCGCGCCGCCCTCCGCGCCGGTCTCGGCGGCCGGATGCTGGTCTCCTACGCCAGCGGGCGCGTCGCGGCCGGCGCCCGGTTCCAGCGCCGGGCCCGCGACCTGGCAGCCGTGCCCGACCCGCGGCGCACCGGCGCCGAGGGGGGCTGACGTGCGCCACGCGGTGATCATGGCCGGCGGCTCGGGCACGCGGCTGTGGCCGTTGTCGCGGGAAGGCCGGCCCAAGCAGCTGCTCGACGTCGTCGCCGGCCCGGACGGTGCGCCGCGGAGCCTGCTGGCGGAGGCCTGGGACCGGCTGCGCGCGGTGCTGCCCGCGGAGCGCATCTGGGTGTGCACCGCGGCCCGTTACGCCGGGCAGGTCCGGGCCGCGCTGCCGGAGCTGCGGGCCGACCGGCTGGTGCTCGAGCCGGTCGCCCGCGACACCGCGAACGCCGTCGGGCTGACGGCGGCGCTGGTCGCGGACGTCGACCCGGACGCCGAGCTCGCCGTCGTCAGCGCCGACCACGTGATCCGGCCGGTGGAGCGCTTCGCCGACGCGCTGCGCACCGCCTACGACGCCCTCGCCACCCGCCCCCGGTCGCTGGTCACCCTCGGCATCCGGCCCACCGCGCCGGCCACCGGGTTCGGCTACGTGCAGCGTGGCGCGCCCACCGGGCAGCCGGGCGTGGCCGAGGCGGCGTCGTTCCGGGAGAAGCCCGACCGCGCCACCGCCGAGCAGTACCTGGCGTCCGGGCAGTACCTGTGGAACTCGGGCATGTTCGTCTGGCGCGCCCGCACGGTGCTCGACGCCCTGGCCGACCACCTCCCCGCGTCGGCGGAGGGGCTCGCCCGGATCGTCGCGGCGCCCGCCGGGCCGGGCCGGGACGCGGTGCTGGCCGACGTCTTCCCGACCCTGCCGAAGATCAGCGTCGACTACGCCGTCCTCGAGCCGGCCGCCGCCGAGCCCGGACGGGTGCTCGTGGTCGACCTGGACGTGGCCTGGCTGGACGTCGGCTCGTGGCCGGCGCTGGCGCACACGCTGGACCACGACGGCGCGGGCAACGCCGTCCGCGGCCTCGCCGTCGTGCTCGACGGGGCGGGGAACATCGTGTTCAGCGACGACCCGCGGCACCTGGTCGCCCTCGTGGGCGTGCGGGACAGCGTCGTGGTGCACACCGCCGACGTCACCATGGTCTGCCCGGTCGCCGACGCCGAGCGGGTGAAGCAGCTGCTCGCCGCGGTGCAGGAGAGCCACGGCGGCCGTTTCGCCTGAGCTCGTGATTGGCTGCGGGGCATGAAGAACTTCGACGTCGCAGCAGTGGTCAGCGGGGGCGCCTCCGGGCTCGGGGAGGCCACCACCCGGGCGCTGGCCGCCCGTGGGGCCGCGGTCACCATCATGGACCTGAACGAGGAGCGCGGGCAGGCGCTCGCCGCCGAGCTGGGCGGGCACACCACGTTCGTCCGCACAGACGTGACCGACGAGGCCTCGGTGCAGGCCGCGGTCGCCGAGGCCACCGGCAAGGACCGCCCGCTGCGGATCGCGGTCAGCTGCGCCGGCATCGGGCTGGCCCAGCGCACGGTGGGCCGCAACGGCGAGCCGCACGAGCTCGGCGGGTTCCAGAAGGTGCTGGCCGTCAACCTGGTCGGCACGTTCAACGTCCTGCGCCTGGCCGCGGCGGCGATGTCGCAGACCGAGCCGGGGGAGGAGGGCGAGCGCGGCGTCGTCGTCAACACCGCCTCCATCGCCGCCTTCGACGGCCAGATCGGCCAGCTGGCGTACTCGGCGTCGAAGGGCGGTGTCGTCGGCATGACCCTGCCCGCGGCCCGCGACCTGTCCAGCGTGGGCGTCCGCGTCTGCACCATCGCCCCCGGGCTGGTGGACACGCCCTTGCTGGGCTCGCTCCCCGAGGAGGCGCGGGCCGCCCTCTCGGCGGGCATACCTTTCCCCAAGCGGCTCGGCCGCCCGGCCGACTTCGCCGAGCTGGCGCTCGCGATCGTCGAGAACGGCTACCTCAACGGCGAGGTCGTCCGGATGGACGGCGCGCTGCGCATGGCACCCCGCTGACCTTCCCCCCCCCCCCGGAGCACCTGCTGAGCACCGCCCTTGACGCCCCCGCCTACGCGGCGGTGTGGACGCCGGACTGGCCCCTCGACGTGGGCCGGACCCTGGCTCCGCACCGCCGCGGGCCGGGCGACCCCGCGCTGCGGCTGGCCGACTCCGGGTTCTGGCGCACGACGTCGACCCCGGCGGGCGCGGCCACGGTGCGGCTGGTCCGCACGGCCGCGGGGGTGGCCATCAGCGCGTGGGGCCCCGGTGCGGAGTGCGCGGGGGTCGCCGTGCCCGAGTGGCTGGGCGCCGCCGACCGCCCCGAGCAGTTCCGCCCCGGCGACCACCCGACGGTGGCCGAGCTGCACCGCACGACGCCGTGGCTGCGGCTGGGCCGGACCGGTCGCACCTGGGACGCGCTCGTGCCGGCGGTGCTCGAGCAGAAGGTGACCGTCGTCGAGGCCCACCGGGTGTGGCGGGAGCTGCTCCGGCTGGCGGGCGAGCCCGCGCCCGGCCCCGCACCCGAGGGGATGCGCGTGGTGCCCTCGGCGCAGCGCGTGCTCGAGGTGACCGACTGGGAGTGGCACCGCTGCGGGCTCGACGGTGCGCGCCGCCGGGCGCTGCGCGCCGCCGCGACGGTGGCCGCCGCCCTGGAGCCCGAGCGGGCCGGGGACTCCGGCGGTCTGCAGCAGCGCCTGCGCTCGATCCCCGGCATCGGCATCTGGACGGCGGCCGAGGTGGCGCAGCGGGTCCACGGTGACCCGGACGCCGTCAGCGTGGGTGACTACCACCTGAAGAACCTGGTGGGCTACGCGCTCACCGGCCGCCGGAACACCGACGACGAGGGCATGCTCGAGCTGCTGGAGCCGTGGCGGGGGCACCGGCAGCGGGTGGTGCGCCTGCTGCTGGCCGGCGGCCCCCGGCGGCCGCGGCGCGGGCCCCGGTTCGCCCCGGTGGACAACCGGCGCCGTTAGCGCTCGGCGAGCAGGCCGAGCAGGTAGGCGCCGTAGCCGCTCTTGCCCAGCGGCTCGGCGATGGCGCGCAGCCCCTCGTCGTCCAGCCAGCCGTTGCGCCAGGCCACCTCCTCGATGCAGCCGATCTTCAGGCCCTGGCGCTCCTCGACCACGGAGACGAACTCGGTCGCCTGGCGCAGCGAGGCGAAGGTGCCGGTGTCCAGCCAGGCGGTGCCGCGGTCCAGCGCGGTGACGGTCAGCCGGCCCTCCCGCAGGTAGTGCTCGTTGACCGCGGTGATCTCCAGCTCGCCCCGCGCGCTCGGGGTGATGCCGCGGGCCACCTCGACGACGTCCCCGGCGTAGAAGTACAGCCCGGGGACGGCGTAGGCGCTCTTCGGGCGCACCGGCTTCTCCTCGATCGAGAGCACCCGGCCGGCGTCGTCGAACTCCACGACGCCGTAGTCCCGCGGATTGGCCACGTGGTAGGCGAACACGTGCCCGCCGGCGGGCACGGGTAGCCGGGACAGCGCGGTGCCCAGGCCGGCGCCGTAGAAGATGTTGTCGCCGAGGACCAGGGCAGCGGCCTCGCCGCCCAGGAACTCCGCCCCGATGAGGAACGCCTGGGCCAGGCCCTCGGGTCGCGGCTGGGCCGCGTACTCGATCCGCATGCCCAGCCGGCTGCCGTCACCGAGGAGGGCGCGGAACGCCGCCTGGTCCGCCGGGGTCGTGATGACCAGCACCTCGCGGATCCCCGCCATCATCAGCGTGGAGAGCGGGTAGTAGATCATCGGCTTGTCGTAGACCGGCATGAGCTGCTTGCTCACCGCCTGGGTGATGGGGAACAGACGGCTCCCCGTGCCACCGGCCAGGATGATCCCGCGCATGGGGACGAACCGTACCGAGCGCTCCGGCTCTACAGCGCCGGACCGCCCAGCCACAGCCTCCCGACGAGTGAGGTTCCTCCGGGGGAGCCGACCGGCTCCCACCGCGTCGACCAGCCCATGGCGTGCAGCTGCACGAGCGCGGCGCCGATCACGGCGCCGAGGTTCAGCGCGGTGGTGAGGGTGACGGTGTCGGAGAGGTGGAGGTCGACGACGCCGTCGCCGTCGCCGCCGTGGCGCAGCACGACCGGGAACTCCGGGAGGGCGGCGGCCGCGACGCGGAACGCCTCTGCGACGGCGTCGAGCTCGCCGGGCCGGGGCGCGAGGTCGGTCGCGGGGGAGCGGGACGCCACCACGTCGCGCGACCCGTAGGGGAAGAGGTCCTCGCCGGGCAGCCGCACCAGCGGCCGCGTGCCCTCGTCGGCGTCGTCGGCCGGCCGTCGCGCCGGCAGCCCGCGGACGACCGCGACCGGAACGCCGGCCAGCTTGCCCTTCACCAGGTCCGCGGCGGAGGCGAGCTCGTCGACGACGGCGACCCGGGTGGTCTCCAGCCGGTTGCCGTGGGCGTCCAACGCCCCGCGGAGGTCCTCGAGCGCGACGATCCCGGCGGCCCCGACCGCGACGTCGGTGAGCCCCTCGCGCCAGGTCCGGCCGAAGGTGTCGCTGACCACCACCGCGACCTCCACCCCGGCCAGCTCCCGCAGCCGGGCCCGCAGCCGCCGGGCGGAGGCGTCGGCGTCCTCGGGCAGCAGGACCAGCGCGTCGGCGGAGACGTTCGAGGCGTCGATGCCGGCGGCGGCGACGACCCAGCCCTGCCGGGTCTGCACGATCTTCAGCGGCCCGCGGCGGGCGACCACCCGCACCGTCTCCGCATCGATCGCCCGCTGGCGGGCGGCCTCCCGGTCGGTCCCGGGCTCCAGGCGGACCAGTCGGCCCTCCACCTTCGAGACCACCTTGGAGGTGACCACGACGACGTCGCCGTCGGCGAGCCAGGGCGCGGCGCGCGCGATGGCCGCGGCCAGGTCGTCACCGGCGGCGAACTCCGGCAGCCCGGCGACCGGGTGGATCGAGACACCGGATGGCACGGCCCCGTCCAGAGGCGCGCGGCGATCGTGCGACCCGTGCGGAGGACGGGGTCCTTCTTCAGGCACAGGCATCGAGCGCGGCGCGGGCCAGGGCCGTGGTGGCCTCGGGGGTGGACATGAGCAGCGGCAGCCGCCGGACGTCGACGCCGGGCACGTCGGCGGGGTCGTCCTCGGCGACCAGCCAGGCGTCGAGCAGCCCGCCGTCGGCGCGGGCGCCGTAGTGCCGGCCGACCCCCTCGGCGCTCACCTCGATGCCCAGCACGGGCAGGCAGCGGTCGGCCATGCCGCGCACGACCGCGCCGCCCACGATCGGCGAGACCCCGGCGATCCGGGCCGGTGAGGCCCGCAGGGCGTCGCGCAGCCCGGGCACGCCGAGGACCGTGCCGATCGAGACCACGGGGTTGGAGGGGGCGAGCAGGACGGCGTCGGCGGAGGCGAACGCCTCCACGACGCCGGGTGCGGGGCGGGCACCGTCCACGCCCACCTGGACGAAGGCCGAGGGGTCGAGCCCGGCCCCGTGGCGCACCCACCACTCCTGGAAGTGGATCGCGCGCGACCGGCCGTCCTCGGGGTCGGTGACGACGACGTGGGTCTCCACCCGCTGGTCGCTCATCGGCAGCACGGTCACCCCGGGCCGCCAGCGCTCCGCGAGCGCCGCCGTGACCTGCGAGAGCGGGTAGCCGGCGTCGAGCATCCGGGTGCGGATCAGGTGCGTGGCCAGATCGCGGTCACCGAGGCCGAACCAGGCGGGGTCGGCGCCGTAGGCGGCGAGTTCCTCCTTGACCGTCCACGACTCGCCGGCCCGGCCCCAGCCGCGCTCCTCGTCGATGCCGCCGCCGAGGGTGTAGACGACCGTGTCCAGGTCCGGGCAGATGCGCAGCCCGTGCAGCGTCACGTCGTCCCCGGTGTTGACCACGGCCGTGATCTCCGCCTCGGGGGCCGCGGCGCGGACCCCGCGCAGAAATCGAGCCCCTCCGGTCCCACCTGCCAGCACGACGATCTGCACGAAACGCATGGTGCCCGATGAGCACTTGTCGACTGTTCGCCGGGCGTGTCGAGGGCTACCACGAGATGTGACGAAGGCCCCGTGACGGATGGGGCTGGTGTGGCGTGTCGCTTACACCGGGCGAAGTTGACGCCTGGGCAACGACACGCGTGTAATTCCGGCGGTGTCAACGAGTGCTGATCGGCCCGGGAACGTCCTGCCGGCCGCGCACCGGGACGAGAGCGAGAGGGGACGCACCGTCATGGCAGAGGTGTCGTGGTTGAGCGACTACGTCAACGGGTCGGAGCGGTCGGCCGACCGGCTGCCGGTCACCGGGCATGCCACGGGCCAGGCCGTGGGCCAGGGGACGGGGCAGCCGTTCGTCGGCTTCCTCGGCTTCGGGCTGGAGCCGGACACCCAGTCCTGGCAGGAGCAGGCGCTGTGCGCCGAGACCGACCCCGAGGCGTTCTTCCCCGAGAAGGGCGGCTCCACCCGCGAGGCGAAGAAGATCTGCACCGGCTGCGAGGTCAAGGCCGAGTGCCTCGAGTACGCGCTGGCCAACGACGAGCGCTTCGGCATCTGGGGTGGCCTCTCCGAGCGCGAACGACGCCGGCTCCGCCGCCGAGCGGTCTAAGGACCCCCGGAAGGACCCCCTGCTCCCCACCGCTCGCGAGCTCGCGGCGGGTCCCTGCAGGGGCCGATCCAGCACTCTCACCCCAGCCGCCGGCGCCCCTCGCCGGCGGCTGTGGTTCTGTTCGGGCATGGTCGCCCGCGTCGCCCTCGGTCGAGCGCACGTGGTCCACGAGGTCCGGGCCGCGGAGCCGCTGGCGGAGGCGCTGGCTGCGCCGCTGACCGCCCGCGCGCCGTGGCTGACCGCGGTGCTCAACCACGGCGCCGCGCGCCCGCTGCCGACCCGCCCCGCCGCCGTCGTCGTCCCGGGGCACAGCGACGGCACGCCGCGCGCCGCCGCCTTCCTGGAGCTGCGCCGGCGCGGGGTGCTCACCCAGGTGACCGTGCTGGGCCAGGCGACCCGGCCGCTGCCCGGTGGCCGCCCCACCGCGCGCCTGCTGGCCCGTGACGACGAGGCCGCCGGGCACCTCGCCGAAGGGGTGCTCGGCCTCCTGGGCTCGCTGCGCGGACCCTGGGCGCTGCACCTGACCGGGCTCCCCCTGGGTGATCCCACCGCCCGCGCGCTGGCTGCCCGGCTGCCCACCGCCGTCCTGGCCAACGCCCGCACCGCGCTGCTGGTCGACGCGCTCGACCGGGCCGGGCCCGTGGAGCGCACGCACGACCACCGGCACCTCGAGCGCTGGCTCCCCGCGTTCCTCGCCGCCGCGCCCGATCGGCGGGCGCGGGAGTTCCTGCGGGCCGCGGCCCGGCTGCACGCGGCCGTCGGCCGCCTGGAGGTGGCGGTCGTCGCCGAGGGCGACCGGCCGCGTGCCGGGCTGCTCACCCTCGTCGACGGCGGGAACCGCTGGCCGTGGTGGGGCATCGACGGCGACGGCGGTCCCCGCACGGTGATGGGCGCACCGGTGAGCACCCTCTCCGTGCCGGTGCGGCGCTGGCCCCGTTGAGGCTCAGCCGGGGAGGTGGACCCGGCTGCGCTCGGGCAGGAGCGGGGCGCTGCCCGTGCCGAGGCGCAGCTCCCCGGTGGCGGCCCGGGCGCTGTCGGCAGCCGGTGCGCCCTGGGGCACGAGGGTGAGCTCCAGCGGGTAGACCCGGCCGGTCGGCTCCGGGGCCGAGCCGCCCGGCCGGAGGACCGTCGGGGCGCGCCCGCGCACGGTCCACCGCTCGCCGTCGCGGGAGACGACCAGGTCCTCACCCTCGACGACGGCGTGCTCGACGGGCGTGGCGGTGCACCCGGCGGCGACCGGGTCGGCCGGGGCCTCGGCGGCCAGGCAGTTGTAGGTGGGCAGCCGCAGCTCCAGCCGGGCCGTGCCGGCGGAGGTGGTGAGCCGCGCCTCGGGGTAGGCCGCGGTGACGCCCACCGCCCGCGGCTCCAGGACGAGCCCGCCGGCGACCAGGTCGGCGACGAGGGCGTCGGGCGCCCCGGCGTCCGAGGTCGGCGCGGGACCCGGCGTCCCCCGGTCGTCGGTCCCGGGCCCGCCGGCGGAACCGCTCGCCGCGAGCCGGCCGGCCGCGACCGCGGCGGCGGTGCCGACGACCGCCAGGGCGACGACGCAGAGCGCGGCCAGGACGGCGCGGCCCCGCCCGTGGTCCTCGCCGGGAAGAGCGGGCGCCACCGACGGCGGGGCCAGCGTCGCCCAGCCGGCGGGGGACGGCGGCTCCGGCCGGGTGCCCGGTGGGTGCTCGTGGAAGTCGGCCAGGTCGTCGACCGGATCCGGTGCGCCGGTCGCGCGGGACCGGCGCGCCCGGACGACGGCCGTGGCGGCGACCAGGGCCGCCACGGCCAGGACGCCCAGGACGCCCAGGACCACGCCGGTGACCAGCCAGGCGGTGGTGGCGGCGGCGTCCATCCCGTCCAGCATGTCAGCGGGTGGGGTCGATCTCCTCGGGATCCCGGCCCAGCAGGGTGGCGACCTGGTCGACGACCACGTCGCGCACCAGGTCGGCGAGGTCCTCCCGGTCGTGCGCGCGCAGCTCCAGCGGCCGGCGGTAGACCACGATCCGCGGCGGGACCTCCTGGCCCTGTTCCCGCCGGGCCGGCAGCAGCCGGGCCAGCGGGACGCCCGCGTCGTCGAGGACGTCGGCGTCCAGCAGCGCCTCGTCGGGATCGGTGTGCTCGACCCAGGGCACGTCCTCGACGGCGAACTCCACCCCGGCCAGCTCGCGCTCCCAGCGGCGTTCCAGGTCCTCGACGGCGTCCAGGACCAGGTCGTCGAACAGCTCGGCCCGGCTGCGCGACAGCGGCACCTCGGCAGGGGCGAGGCGCCCGCGCAGGCCACGACCGTGGCGGTCGCGACGGGAGCGGGCGCGGCGGCGCGGAGGATGGCTCATGACTGCCCGAAGGGTACGGCGACCCGCGACACGCCGGGCCCCGGGACGGCTCGCCGGGCGTTCTCCCACGTCGAGCCGCGCCGGTCCCGAACCCGCGCCCGACCGGTGACGATGCCCACGGGGTCATCGTGCAGGATGGTGCGCCACAGCCGGTTTCCCGGTGTGCCTGCTGTCGCGCACCGCCGGGCGGGATTACTGTGCCGTGCGTGAGGAACCGGTGGTGAGGCAGTCACGGCGCTGCTCGCGCAGCGGCTGCGCGCAACCGGCAGCGGCGACCCTGACCTACGTCTACGCGGAGTCGACCGCTGTCGTGGGCCCCTTGGCGACGTACTCCGAGCCGCACAGCTACGACCTGTGCGAGTTCCACGCGGAGCGGCTGACCGTCCCGCGCGGCTGGGAGGTCGTGCGGCACGAGATCGACGTCGAGGACGCCGGGCCGACGGGGGACGACCTGCTGGCCCTGGCCGACGCCGTCCGCGAGGCCGCCCGCCCCGAGCCGCCGCGCGCTCCCGCGGACGACGGCAGCGGCATCCGGCGCGGGCACCTGCGGGTGCTTCCCGACCTCCCCTAGAAGGACCACCCTTCCCCCCACGCCTCGCAAGCTCGGCGCGAGCCCCGGAAGGGTGGCCGTTCCAGCGCGTGGCGGGGCGCGCCGATAGTGTCGCGGCGTGCGTGATCTCTCGGCCCTGATCAAGGCCTACGACGTCCGCGGGGTGGTCCCCGACCAGTGGGACGAGGACGTCGCGCGGGCGATCGGGGCGGCGTTCGCCGAGTTCGTCCTCGTCGAGAGCGGTGCGACCGCCGTGGTCACCGCGCACGACATGCGCGAGACCTCCGTCCCGCTCTCCCGCGCCTTCGCCGAAGGCGTCATCGGCCGCGGCGTCGACGTCGTCGAGGCCGGGCTGGGCTCCACCGACCTGCTGTACTTCGCCGCCGGATCGCTCGACGTGCCCGGGGCGATGTTCACCGCCAGCCACAACCCCGCGCAGTACAACGGGATCAAGATGTGCCGTGCCGGGGCCGCCCCCATCGGGCAGGACTCCGGGCTGGTCACCATCCGCGAGTGGGCCGAGCGCGACACCTACGAGCGCGTGCCGGAACGGGTCGGCACCGTCACCACCCGCGACGTCCTCGCCGACTACGCCGCGCACCTGCGCTCGCTGGTCGACCTCGCCACGATCCGGCCGCTCCGCGTCGTGGTCGACGCGGGCAACGGCATGGGCGGGCACACGGTCCCGGTGGTCCTCGCCGGGCTGCCGCTGGAGATCGTGCCGCTGTACTTCGAGCTGGACGGGTCGTTCCCCAACCACGAGGCCAACCCCCTGGACCCGGCGAACCTGGTCGACCTGCAGCGCGCCGTCGTCGAGCACGGCGCCGACATCGGCCTGGCGTTCGACGGCGACGCCGACCGGGTCTTCGTCATCGACGAGCGGGGCGAGCCGGTGAGCCCCTCGGCCATCACCGCCCTGGTCGCGGTGCGCGAGCTGGCCAAGGGGCGCGGGACGACGATCATCCACAACCTGATCACCTCCCGGGCCGTGCCGGAGATCGTGCGCGAGCACGGCGGGCAGCCGGTCCGCACGCGCGTGGGGCACTCGTTCATCAAGGCCGAGATGGCCCGCACCGACGCGGTCTTCGGTGGCGAGCACTCCGCGCACTACTACTTCCGCGACTTCTGGCGGGCCGACACCGGCATGCTCGCGGCCATGCACGTCCTGGCCGCGCTGGGGGAGCAGGGTCGGCCGCTGTCGGAGCTGACCGCCGCCTACGCGCGCTACGCCGCCTCCGGCGAGATCAACTCCACGGTGGCCGACGCGGGGGAGCGGATGGCGGCGGTGCGGGAGGTCTTCGAGAAGGAGGAGGGCGCGACGGTCGACGAGCTCGACGGCCTGACCGTCGAGCTGCCCGACGGCGCGTGGTTCAACCTGCGGGCCAGCAACACCGAGCCGCTGCTGCGGCTGAACGTGGAGGCGCCGGACGAGGCGCGGATGAGCGAGGTGCGCGACCGGGTGCTCCGCACCGTGCGCGCGGAACAGGAGTCGAAGTGACCACACCCCGGAGCGGCAGCCCGAGCGGCCCGCTCGGCCTGGACCCGGAACTGCTGGCCATCCTCGCCTGCCCGGACAGCCACCACACCCCGCTGGCCGTCGACGAGGCGGCCGGTGAACTGGTCTGCGGCACCTGCGACCGGGCGTTCCCGGTCCGTGACGGCATCCCCGTGCTGCTGCTCGACGAGGCGCGGCACCGCTCGTCATGACCTCGCCCGAGCTGGCCGAGGAGGTCCTCGACGACCTCGAGCTGCTGCGCGCGCGGGATCCGCGCGGGCTGCTGCCGGCCGTGGCCGGGTCCGGTGCGCAGGTCCGGGAGACCGCGCGGCTGACCGAGGAGGCCGGGCTGGACCGGGTCACCGAGGGCGGCCGGCCCCGCGGGCTCGTCATCGTCGCCCGGCGGGAGGGCGCCGTGGCCGCGTCGGTGCTGCGGGCACTCCTCGGCCCCGCCAGCCCGGTCACCGTCGACGTCGTCCCCGGTCCCGCGCTGCCCGTGTGGACCGGCCCCAGCGACGTCGCGGTCGTGGCCACGCGCACCGGTGCGGGCGCGTACGCCCTCGCGCCGGCCTACGAGGCCGCCCGCCGGGGGGTCGCGCTGGTCGGGATCGGCGCCGAGGACGCGCCGCTGCGCGGCGTGTGTTCCTCGGCCCGGGCGCCCTACGTCGCGCTGCCGGCGAGCCGCGTCCGCCACACGACCCTCTGGTCGCTGCTCACGCCGATGCTTCGCCTGGCGGCCGACCTGAGGCTGCTGGCCGACGGCGTGGCCGACACCGAGGCGGTGGCGGGGGCTCTGGACCGGGTGGCCGAGGAGTGCGGCCCGGCGCGGGAGTCGTTCGTCAACCCGGCCAAGAGCCTGGCGCTGGAGCTGCTCGACGCGCTCCCGGTGATCGCCTCGGAAGGGCCGCTCGCCGGGGCGGCGGCGACCCGCGTCGCCGACCAGCTGGCCACGCTCGCGGGGCTCCCGGTCGCCGACTTCCGGCTGCCGGACCAGCGGGTTGCCGCCTGCGCCGTCCTGGGCGGGCCGCTCGCGCCGCAGGACGCGGCCGACGACTTCTTCCGGGACCGCGTCGCCGACAGCGGCCGGCGGCTGCGGCTGCTGACGATCCGCGACAGCGACGCCGGCGGGCACGACGGCGCGGGGGAGCGGGAGCCACGCTCGGCGGCCGAGGCGATGCAGCAGGTGCTGAGCACCGCCGCGGCGCACAGCGTGCCGGTCAGCGGCCTGGCCGAGCACGGGGAGCCGGAGCGGTTCGCTCGGCTGCCCCGCCTGGCCCGGCAGCTGGCCGTCGCCGACTTCAGCGCCGTCTACCTGGCGCTCGCCCTCGACACCGAGCGGGCCCGACCTCGCTGAGTGCGCGCGCGGCCCGTGGCGGGTCCACCATCATGGCGACAGCACGCCGGTGCTGACCGATCGGAAGGAACTCCCTTGGCGGGTGGACTCGTAGCCCTGCTCGACGACGTGGCGGTGCTGGCGCGCGCGGCCGCGGCCTCGATCGACGACATCGGGGCGGCTGCCGGGCGGGCCAGCATCAAGGCGGCCGGCGTCGTCGTCGACGACACCGCCGTCACGCCGCAGTACGTGCACGGGCTGAACGCCGACCGCGAGCTGCCGATCATCCGGAAGATCGCCGTCGGATCGCTCCGGAACAAGCTCCTGATCATCCTGCCGGCGATCCTGCTGCTCAGCCAGTTCCTGCCGTTCCTGCTCACCCCCATCCTGATGATCGGTGGTGCCTACCTCTGCTACGAGGGAGCGGAGAAGATCTGGCACCGGGTGAGCGGCCACGCAGAGGCGCACGCCACGGTGGAGGACGCGCTCCCGGACGAGAGCACGATCGTGTCCGGGGCCGTGCGCACCGACTTCATCCTCTCGGCCGAGATCATGGTGATCAGCCTCAACGAGGTGGCGAGCGAGGGCTTCCTGTCCCGGGCGGCCATCCTGGTGGTCGTCGCGCTCGGCATCACCGTGCTGGTGTACGGCGTCGTCGGCGTCATCGTGAAGATGGACGACGTCGGGCTGAACCTGTCGCAGCGGACCTCGAAGGGGCTCGCCGCGTTCGGCCGCGGCCTGGTGAAGGGCATGCCGAAGCTGCTGTCCGCCCTCACCGTCGTCGGCACCGTCGCCATGCTGTGGGTCGGTGGGCACATCATCCTGGTGGGCACCGACGAGTTGGGCTTCCACCCGCTCTACGAGTTCGTGCACCACCTGGAGGAGGCAGCGCACGACGCCACCGGCGCTCTCGGCGGGGTCGTGGGCTGGCTGGTCAACACGCTGGGCAGCGCGCTGCTCGGGCTGGTCGTGGGGGCCGTGGTGGTCCTGGTCATGAACCTCACGGTGCACCGGGGCAAGGCCGGGGCCGGGGCGCACTGAGACGCGGCGCCGGCGGCGCCGCACCCGTGCCCCGGTCGCCGGGGCGGGGGAGAAGGCCACCGTCCCGGGAGGTCCCCGCCCCGGGCGCCGCGGGGCCGTCCGCGGTGTGACCAGGGGGCGACCCGCCCCGCGGGGGTGAGGTTCGTTCCCAGGGACGCGGTCGGGCCGTAATCTGCCCAGACCATGTGGCAGCTGAGCAACGGTGTGCGGTTCTACCCGTGGGGGAGCCGCACCGTGATCCCCGAGCTCCTCGGTGAGCCCGTGCCCGCGGAGCGGCCGCACGCGGAGCTGTGGATCGGGGCCCACCCCGACGAGCCCAGCGTCCTGGCCGACGGGCGCCCGCTGGACAAGGCGATCGCCGAGGAGCCCGCCGAGCTGCTGGGCACCCCGGTGGTGGAGCGCTTCGGGGCGCGGCTGCCCTTCCTGATGAAGGTGCTCGCCGCCGAGACCCCGCTGTCGCTGCAGGCGCACCCCACGACGGAGCAGGCCGAGGCCGGCTACGCCGCCGAGGAGGCCGCCGGCATCCCGCACGACGACCCGACGCGGACGTTCAAGGACCCCTTCCACAAGCCCGAGCTGCTGCTCGCGCTCACCACGTTCGAAGCGCTGTGCGGGTTCCGCCCGGTGGAGGAGTCGCTGCACTGCCTGGCCAAGCTGCAGGTGCCTGAGCTCAAGCCCACCATCGCCGCCCTGGCGCGCGGCGGCCTGCGCGCGGCGATCCCGCAGCTGCTGGCGCTGCCCGGGGAGCGCCGGACGGAGCTCGTGGCCGCCGTGGCCACCGCGGCGGGCAGGTTCGTGGCGGCGCACGACCCGGAGTTCATCAACACCTACCGGTGGGCGGCGACCCTCGCCGAGACCTACCCCGGCGACCCGGGCGTCGTCATCTCGCTGATGTGCAACCACCTCAAGCTGGCCCCGGGAGAGGCGGTGTTCCTCCCCGCGGGCAACCTGCACGCCTACCTGTCGGGTGCCGGTGTCGAGGTGATGGCCAGCTCCGACAACGTGCTGCGCGGCGGGCTGACCGCCAAGCACGTCGACCTCGCGGCGCTGATCGAGGTCCTGGACTTCTCCGACGGGCGGGTGCCGGTGATCCACCCGGTGCTCGGGCCAGGCGGCCTGCGCTACCCGGTGCCGGTGCAGGACTTCGACCTCACCCGCTGCCAGCTCGACGAGCAGGCGGGCACGCTGACCACGCGCGGACCGCAGCTCCTGCTGTGCACGGACGGCACCGCGGTGCTGGCGTCGGTCGACGGAGAGCTGACCCTGGCGAAGGGCCGCGCGGCGTTCGTCCCCGCCGGTGCGCCGGTCGCCGCTCGCGGCCCGGCGGTGCTCTACCGGGCCACCACCGCCATCTCGTGAGACGCCGGCCGGCCCCGGCGTTGCGCCGACGGGGTCCGGCAGCCGCGGCCTAGCGTCGGGCCGGTCGCCGTCCGGCTGGTGGGGGAGTTGCGTGCACGTACGACCCGGTTCCCGGTCCCGTCGGCTCGCCGGTGCGGTCCTCGCGTTCGGCGTGGCGATGGCGTCGGCCGGCTGCGAGGCGGTGGACGTCGGCGAGGGCGCCGACCGCACGGAGGCCACGGCGGCGCCCGCGCTCGTCACCGGCTCCGCGCTCGCAGCGCTGGACGAGCTGGACGTCAAGGGCCGCGCCCCGAAGACCGGCTACGACCGGGACCAGTTCGGCGCGGGCTGGGTCGACACCGACCGCAACGGCTGCGACACGCGCAACGACGTCCTGGCCCGGGATCTGACCGGGGAGACCTTCCAGCCGGGTACCCGGGACTGCGTCGTCGCCACCGGCACCCTCGCCGACCCCTACTCGGGGGAGACGATCCCCTTCCTCCGCGGCCAGGACACCAGCGCCGACGTGCAGATCGACCACGTGGTCGCGCTCTCCGACGCGTGGCAGAAGGGCGCCCAGGGCTGGGACGAGCCACGGCGGGTCCGGTTCGCCAACGACCCGCTCAACCTGCTCGCCGTCGACGGCCCGCTCAACATGCAGAAGGGCGACGGCGACGCCGCCACCTGGCTGCCGCCGGACCGCGGCTACCGGTGCGCCTACGTGGCCCGGCAGATCGCCGTGAAGGCCGTGCACGGCCTCTGGGTGACTCCGGCCGAGCACGACGCCATGGCCGGGGTGCTCGCGGGGTGTCCGGACGAGCCGCTGCCGTCCGCCGACCATTCACCGCTGCCCGTCCCGCAGCCGGCGGCGACCGTTCCCGAAGCCGACCCGCGGTCCGCGTCGGCGCCCCGCTACGCCGACTGCGCGGCGGTACGGGGCGCCGGAGCGGCGCCCATCCACCGGGGTGAGCCCGGCTTCTCGGAGGCGTTCGACGGCGACGGGGACGGGGTGGGCTGCGAGTCCTGACGTGTGCCGCGACGATCCGGTGGGCCCGCCGCCTGGCTCCCGGGACGTCGCGTGCCCGGCGCGCTGCTCGCGGCGCGTCGAGCACTGCAGGCCACTCCACGAGGCTCACGCCGGTCGGGCGCGGTTCCTCGATGTCGAGCCGGGGCTGCAGTCGGCGTGCCACTGAGGCGTCCACGCGGCCCTGTCGGCGTCGGGCCAGGTGAACGTCTCGCGGGTGGTTCAGGACGGCGAGCCGAAGGCGCGACCGGACTGGCGCAGGAGTTCCGGGCGCACCGGCCCGGCCCCGAACCCGTGGGGACCGGTGCTGGGTGTGCTGTCGGGGTGAGGACGGTTGGCCTGCCTACGGGGCGTCCGGGGTCGCGGGCGCTGCCAAAGGCGTGGCGTGCAGGGAGGCGAGCAGCTGCAGCCTGTCCGCGCTGGGCGAGCCGGGCGCGGCGTGGTAGACGATGAGCTGGCGGCCGGGTGAGCCCTTGACGTCGAGCGTGTGGTAGTCGAGGACGAGGTCGCCGACGTCGCGGTGGCGGAACGCCTTGGAGTCGTGCGTCTTGCCGCGTACGTCGTGCTTGGCCCACAGGTGGCGGAACGCGGAGCTGGCCGTGGAGAGCTCGACCACCAGCCGGCGCACGGCATCGGCGGAGTCCACGTGTCCCAGGGCCAGGCGCAGGTTGGCCACGCAGGACTCCGCGGCTCGGTCCCAGTGGGCGTAGAAGCTGGAGCCGACCGGGTCGAGGAACGTCATGCGGGCGACGTTGTCGATCCGGTCGAAGTCCGAGTACAGGGCGCCGGCCAGGGCGTTGTGCGCCAGCACGTCGAGCTGCCGGTTGATGATCACCGCGGGGGTGTGCGGCCACGCCTCCAGCAGGTCCAGCAGTGACTGCGGCGGCGCCGGGGTGGTGGGCGCCAGGGTGGTGGGCGCCAGGTGGGCCAGGCGGAAGAGGTGCTCGCGCTGGTCGGGGTCGAGGCACAGGGCGCTGGCGATCGCGTTGAGCACGGACGGTGACGGGTTGCGTTCGCGGCCCTGCTCCAGGCGGGCGTAGTAGTCCACGCTGACGCCGGCCAGCATCGCCACCTCCTCGCGACGCAGCCCGGGCACGCGGCGGGTGGTGTGCCCGGTCAGCCCGACGTCGTCGGGCTGGAGGTGGCCGCGGCGGGCCTTGAGGAACGGGCCGAGGTCTGCGGTGCGCACGTTCCGACCGTAGGGGCCGCTCACCTCGGCAACCAAGACCTGGTGCTCCCTGGCAGCCGTCGGCCGCGGCGCGCCGGGGCCCCTCGGCCCGGCGCGCCGCCTGCTCAGCGTCGGGTCATCACGAACCCGGCGTGGTGAAGGACGCCGTCCAGCAGCTGGCCGAACGCCCAGAAGCCGGAGTCGTCCAGGTAGGTGACCCGGTCCTCGTGCAGCCAGTAGCGGCCGGTGTACGCGTCGGCGCGCCCGCCCCGGGTCTCGGAGTAGCGGCCGTCTGGTCGCAGGTGCTGCAGCAGGCCGCGGCCAGGGTCGTGCCAGGTGCCCACCCACGTCTCTCGGACGGCCGGGTCCGCGACGTCCTGTCCCGCGGGTCGGGTCGGCTCGCCGTCCCAGGCCTCGAGGTGTCCGGCGACCCACACCGCCAGCAGGTCCTGCGGGTCGACGACCAGCATGCTGTGCACCTGCGCCGCGCTGACCGGGCGGCGCACGACGGCGAAGGTGGCCGGGTTGCCGGGCACGAGGTCGTACCCGCCGCGCCGGGCCGGCGGCAGCTGCGCCACGGCGCTGTCCACCAGCAGCGGGACGGCGTAGGCGCCGTCGGCGTCGATCACCTCCACCCCGGGGTCGGCCGGCCCCGCGGCCAGACGCTCCCCGACCACGTGCAGATCGCCGGGCGCCACGGTCCCGGACCCGGTCCTGACGTGCGCACGCGTGACGACGAACGTGTCGGCGTCGGGCGGGGTCACCGGCCGGCTCCGGTGGTGGCGAGACGCTCGGTGATCGCGGCGACCGAGTCGTGCACCTGGGTGCGCAGGGCGTCGACGTCCACCCCGACGAGGGCGCCGTCCCACTTGCGCACCTGGCCGGCCACCCACACCGAGGTGATGTTCGAGCGGTCGGCGCCCAGCACGAGGGTTCCGACGGCGTCGTGCAGCGGCATGGTGTTGATCGCCTCGGCGTCCACGATGACGAGGTCGGCCTGCTTTCCTGGGGTGATGGAACCGGTGCGGTCGTCGAGCCGCAGCGTGCGCGCCCCGGACAGGGTCGCGAAGTCGAGCACGTCGCGGGTGGTGATGCGGCTGGGCGCCTGCCCGGTGCCGTAGGCGGCGTTGACCGCGCGCATGCGTTGGATCGTCAGCAGCGACCGCATCTGGGTGAACATGTCGGAGGCCAGCGCGACCTCCACGTCCACCGACAGCCCGGGCCGGATCCCGTGGGCGAGCGCCTCGTCGACCGGCGGGACGGCGTCCTCCAGCCCGATCTGGGCGTCGGAGGTGGGGGCCAGCGAGACGGTGACGCCGTGGTCGCGCATCGCCGCCCAGGCGTCCGCGGACAGCGCCGTGGAGTGGATCGACTCCAGGTGCGGGCCGAGCAGCCCTTGCCCCTGCCAGTCCAGGATGGCGCGGGAGGCGGCCTGACCGAACATGACGTCCAGGCTCACGCCGATGTCGAGGTCGGCTGCGACCCGAGCCAGGTCGGGACCGTAGGCGAGGTGCCCGGCGATGTCTCCGGTGGCCAGTGCCGCCACGCGCAGCGTGACCAACTGGTCGTCGGTGGGGACGTAGGTCGAACGCAGCCGGGTCAGGTCCGCGGGCCACTGGCCGTCCCAGTCGCCGAAGTGCGGGGCCATGGAGGCGTGCACACCGCGGATGCCGGAGTCGATCAGCGCGGTGATCGCCGCGTCCGAGTGGGCGGTGGTGCGCGAGTTGTGCGAGAAGTCGAGCATCGTGGTGATGCCGCCGTCCAGTGCGGTCAGCGCGGCCAGGCGTGTGCCGAGGTACACGTCGTCGGGGGCGTAGGTCGGCGCCACGTGCATGAGCGTGGACTGCAGGTATCCGGCGAGGTCGTCGACGTCGGGGATGGTGCGGCGCATCTGTGCCTGCCAGGCGTGCCGGTGGGTGTCCACCATGCCCGGGGCGACGATGCTGCCGGTCACGTCGACGGCGATCGCCCCGGCGTCCGGAAGGTCGCGGCCGACGTCGACGATGCGCGCCCCGCGCACCAGGACGTCACCGGTGTCGATGGTTCCCAGCGCAGGATCCATCGTCACGACGGTCGCGCCGCGCAGCAGGACGAGGCGGTCGGCATCGGTGGCGGAGCGGTTCAGTGCGTCCAGGACGGGGTCGGTGCTCATCGGGCGTCCTTCCGGTGCATGGTGTAGCCGGCGTGGTGCAAGGCGTCGTCGGCGAACCGGCCGAAGGCCCAGAAGCCGAGGTCGTCGAGGTAGTCGATGCGGTCACCGTCGACCCAGTAGCGGCCCGCGAAGGCGTGCGGGCGGCCCCCGCGGGTCTCGTCGTAGCGGCCGTCGGCGGTCAGTTCCTGGTGCAGGAAGTCGCCGGTGTCGACCCACACGCCTACGCGGCCCGGGTCGACCGCGAGCCGGTCGGGCTGCAGCCGGGTGCGGGGCGGCACGGAACCGAGGGGGTCGCCGGCCCAGTGGACTGGGCGTCCCCCCTGCAGGACTGCGAGCAGTAGGTCGGGCCGCGTGAACGCGGTGTGCAGTGCCGTGGCCAGGTCCGGGGCGTGCTCGTCGGGCACGACGGCGAGGTCGGCGTCCGCGCCGGGTGCGAGCGTCCCGGGGCCGGTGCCGCGCGCGACGGCGCCGAGGGTGGTGGTCGCGTCGAGGCGGGCGGGGAGCACGGTGGTGCCGGTGGCGTCGATGACCACGGCGCCGTCGTCCTCGGCCGCGGTGACGATGCCGGGCCCGACGCCGACGACCAGCGTGCCGCCGAGGAGCACGTCGGCGTCGTGCATGGTGCCGATCAGCGGGTCGAGGGTGTGGATCGTCGCGTTGGTCAGCAGTAGCGGCCGATCGGCGCCGGCGCGGACGGCGGCCAGTCCGGCGGCCGTGAAAGCGGGGAAGGTGGTGGGCATGGCTTCACCCTCGTGCGGCCCGACACGGCGGAGAAGGCCGCGATGCACCCAGGGAGTGCCGCACCCCGGCAAGGGGAACTGGCTCTTCTACGGCGCGCGATCCCCGAGGCAACCGGCCGACGGACGGCCTGGAGCTGCCGGGGGAGAGAGCGGGTGACCTCGACGGGCGGGCGGGTCTGCGGTGGAAGCGCCGGGACGAGCCCCGCATCAGGCCCCGATCACCATGGGGGCGACATCGCCCGGCCGTGGCCTCGATCCACCGACCGGCGGGGTGCGCGGTGTGGTTCTCGGGCGAAGGGTGAGTGCCGCCTTCAGGGGGCCGGCCGGCCCAGCCGATGCAGGCGGTGCACAACCGACGTGCGTGAGCAGGGACGGGCGCCCGTCCCGGGCCGCGCGTCTAAGCTGGACGCCGGCACGAGCCCCGCCGAAGCCTCGGCATGCTCGCTCTCTCAGACCACCCCGTAGCGCCCCGCGGGCCACGGCCCGGGCGCGGACACTGGAGCGACATGACCGCCAGCACTGGCACCCGCACGCTGACCGACGGCGACTTCAAGGTCGCCGACCTCTCCCTGGCGCCGTTCGGCCGCAAGGAGATCCAGCTCGCCGAGCACGAGATGCCCGGCCTGATGGCGCTCCGCGCCGAGTACGGCGATGCCCAGCCCCTGGCCGGTGCCCGCATCGCCGGGTCGCTGCACATGACCGTGCAGACCGCCGTCCTCATCGAGACGCTGACGGCGCTGGGCGCCGACGTCCGCTGGGTGAGCTGCAACATCTTCTCGACCCAGGACCACGCCGCGGCCGCGATCGTCGTCGGCGACGGCACCCCCGAGCAGCCGGCCGGCGTGCCCGTCTTCGCCTGGAAGGGCGAGACGCTCGAGGAGTACTGGTGGTGCACGCAGCGGCTGTTCGAGTTCCGCGACGAGAACGGCGACGTCGTCGGCCCCAACATGCTGCTCGACGACGGCGGTGACGCCACCCTGCTGATCCACCTGGGCACCCGCTTCGAGGCCGACGGCGTCGTCCCCGACACCACCGAGGCCGACTCCGAGGAGTACGGCGTGATCCTCGACGTGCTGCGCGGCACGCTCGCCGAGGACGGCCAGTACTGGACCCGCATCGGCCAGGGCATCACCGGCGTCACCGAGGAGACCACCACCGGCGTCATGCGCCTGTACGAGCTCGCCCGCGAAGGCCGGCTGCTCTTCCCGGCGATCAACGTCAACGACTCGGTGACCAAGAGCAAGTTCGACAACCTCTACGGCTGCCGGCACTCGCTGATCGACGGCATCAACCGCGCGACCGACGTGATGATCGGCGGCAAGGTCGCCGTCGTCTGCGGCTACGGCGACGTCGGGAAGGGCTGCGCGGAGTCGCTGCGCGGCCAGGGTGCGCGGGTCATCGTCACCGAGATCGACCCGATCAACGCCCTCCAGGCGGCGATGCACGGCTACGAGGTAACCACGCTGGACGAGGTCATCGGCAAGGCCGACATCATCATCACGGCCACCGGCAACAAGGACATCATCTCGGCCGACCAGCTGAGCCGGACCAAGCACCAGGCGATCATCGGCAACATCGGGCACTTCGACAACGAGATCGACATGGCCGGCCTGGCGCGCACGCCGGGGATCGAGCGGACCACCATCAAGCCGCAGGTGGACGAGTGGCGGTTCGCCGACGGCCACACGATCATCGTGCTCTCCGAGGGCCGGCTGCTGAACCTGGGCAACGCCACCGGGCACCCCAGCTTCGTGATGAGCGCGTCGTTCTCCAACCAGGTGCTGGCGCAGATCGAGCTGTGGAACAACCGGGCGGCCTACGAGGGGCAGACCCCCGGCGTCACGGTGCTGCCCAAGAAGCTCGACGAGCACGTGGCCCGGCTGCACCTCGACGCGCTGGGCGTGAAGCTCACCCAGCTCACCAAGGTGCAGGCCGACTACATCGGCGTCCCGGTGGAGGGGCCCTACAAGAGCGACCACTACCGCTACTGAGGAAGGACCCCCTCGCCCCCCACCGCTCGCGGCGGGACCCTGCGAGGGGGCCGTTCCAGTCCCTGACAGGGGCCGGCCGCTCGTGACCCAGCGCGGCGATCTGCGGCCCTGATCAGCCTGTTCCGCCCCGCCCGGGGGATCTTCTCCGGGCGGGGCGAAGCGTTTTCGGGGGTGCGTCACGCAGAATGGGCGCCGTGCCCCCCACTGCTCCGCAGAACGGACCCAGCCGTGGCCGTGTCCTGGTCGTCGACGACGACGCCGCCCTCGCCGAGATGCTCGGCATCGTGCTGCGGCGCGAGGGGTACGAGCCGGCCTTCGTCTCCGACGGCAACCGCGCTGTCGGCGTCTTCCAGCAGACCAGGCCCGACCTCGTGCTGCTGGACCTGATGCTGCCCGGCCGCAACGGTCTGCAGATCTGTCAGGACATCCGGACCCAGTCGACGGTGCCCATCGTCATGCTCACCGCGAAGGGCGACACGATCGACGTCGTCCAGGGGCTGGAGGCCGGCGCCGACGACTACGTCACCAAGCCGTTCAAGCCCGTCGAGCTGGTGGCCCGCGTGCGTGCACAGCTGCGTCGGGGGGAGACCGGGCAGGCGGAGAACCTGAGCATCGGCGACGTGCAGATCGACGTCCCCGCGCACCAGGTCACCCGGGACGGCGTCCCCATCGCGCTCACCCCGCTGGAGTTCGACCTGCTGGTGGCGCTGGCGCGCAAGCCGCGTCAGGTGTTCACCCGGGAGCTCCTGCTGGAGCAGGTGTGGGGCTACCGGCACGCGGCGGACACCCGCCTGGTCAACGTGCACGTGCAGCGGCTGCGGGCGAAGGTCGAGCGCGATCCGGAGAAGCCCGAGGTCGTGCTGACCGTGCGCGGGGTGGGCTACAAGGCCGGGCCTCCGTGAGCGGATCCGGATGCACCGTGAGCGGAGCGGTGCCCGCTGGGCGCGGAGTCCCGGGATCGGCAGCCGGCTGAGGGACACTGAGGCGGTGACCGCCACCCGGACCCCCGAGACGGGCGCCGGGTCCGGGCAGTACTCACCGGATCCCGGGCGCGGCCCAGGGGCGCGCGAGGAGCTCCTCCGGGTAGGGCGCGGGCTGCGCCGCCGCGCCGGGCAGGTGCGCCACCGCGTGCGGCGCACCGCCGGTGCTCTCGGCTCGCGGGCGGCGCAGGCCTGGCGGTCGTCGCTGCAGGTGCGGATCGGCGCGATCACCATGCTCCTCGCCGGCACGGTCGTGCTGATCGTGAGCATGGTGCTGTTCAGCCAGATCCGCGACCAGCTGCTGCGGGTGAAGCGCGACGCGGCGGTCGACCAGGTGCAGGCGGGCGTCGTGTACGCCCAGAGCGAGCTGGCCGGCATCGCCACCGGGGACGCCGCCAGCGTCCGCGCCACCCTCGAGCGCACGGTGAACCGGCTGCTGGACCGCGGTGGCGCGGCCGGCGACTTCGACGTCGTCATGATCTACCGGCCGAGCGGCGGGGCAGAGGTCCCGGCCACCAACCGCCGGCCCCTGTACGCCGCGCTGCCCCCCGAGCTGCGGTCGGCGGTCGACGCCGGCAACCAGGCGTCGAAGTACCACCGGGTGCCCGGCGAGTCCGGTGACCCCCGGCCCGGCCTGCTGGTGGGGGCGCCGGTCAGCGGCGACGCGCAGGGGCCCGACCGGATCGAGCTGTACTACGTCTTCCCGCTGCAGCAGGAGCAGGAGAGCCTCCAGCTGATCCGGAGCACGGTGGTCATCAGCGGGGTGGCGCTCACGCTGCTCGTGGTCGGCATCGGCGTCCTGGTCACCCGGCTGGTGGTCGACCCGGTGCGACAGGCCGCCGGCACCGCCCAGCGGCTGGCCGAAGGTCAGCTCGAGGAGCGGATGGAGGTGCGGGGCGAGGACGACCTCGCCCGGCTGGCGACCAGCTTCAACGCGATGGCCGACAGCCTGCAGCGGCAGATCACGCAGCTGGAGGGGTTGTCCCAGCTGCAGCAACGGTTCACCTCGGACGTGTCCCACGAGCTGCGCACCCCGCTGACCACCGTGCAGATGGCGGCGGAGATCCTGCACGAGGCCCGGGAGGACTTCCCGGCGCACGTCGCCCGCTCGGCCGAGCTGCTGCGCGCCGAGCTCGACCGGTTCGAGGCGCTGCTCACCGACCTGCTGGAGATCAGCCGCTACGACGCCGGCGCGGCCGTGCTCGACTCGACCCCGACCGACATGGGTGCGCTGGTCGGCCGGGTCGTCGACGGGATGAGCTCGCTCGCCGAGCGTCACGGCTGCGAGCTGCGGGTCACCCGGCCGGCCGAGGCGGTCCTGGCCGAGGTGGACGTCCGCCGGGTCGAGCGCATCCTGCGCAACCTCGTCGGCAACGCCATCGAGCACGGTGCCGGGCGCCCGGTGGAGATCACGCTGGCCGCCAACCGGTCGGCGGCCGCGGTAACCGTGCGCGACCACGGGGTCGGGCTGAGCTCCGGCGAGGCGCAGCACGTGTTCGACCGGTTCTGGCGCGCCGACCCCTCGCGGGTGCGCACGGTCGGCGGCAGCGGCCTCGGGCTGTCGATCAGCCTGGAGGACGCCCGTCTGCACGGCGGTTGGCTGCAGGTGTGGGGGCAGCCCGGCGCCGGCGCCCAGTTCCGGCTCACCCTGCCGCTGGTGGCCGGCGGGGATCTGACCAGCTCGCCCCTGCCGCTGCGTCCGGTGAGGCTCCAGCGACCAGGCGCGGCGCGGTGAGGCGGCGTGCGTCGGTCGCCGTGGCGTTGCTGACGGCGCTGCTGACGCTGGTCGCGTGTTCGACGGTGCCCACCGACTCACCGACGGTGCTGATCACCCAGGCGCCGGCCCGGGTGCCGGAGGCGGTCGGCATCGAACCGATCGCGCCGGCCCCCGGGGCCAGCACCGAGGAGATCGTCCGCCAGTTCATCGACGCGGCGGCCAGCACCGTGCGCCGTCACCCCGTGGCCCGGGAGTACCTGACCCCGGCGGCGCGGGAGTCCTGGGACGACACGAGCGGCATCAGCATCATCGGCAGCGACTACGCGGTCGTGACGACCGACGAGGGCGCGGTCACCGTGACCGCCAACCTGATCGGCACGGTCGATCCCCGCGGCGTGTTCACCGTGGCCGAGCGGGGCGTCTTCACCCGGGATTTCACCCTGGAGCGAGTCGACGGCGAGTGGCGGATCAGCAACCCGCCGGACGGGCTGATCATGCTCGAGCCGGACTTCCGGCGGCTGTACGACGAGGTCGCCGCCTACTTCCTCGACCCCACCGGGTCGCGCGTGGTCCCCGACCCGCGCTACCTCATCCGCGGCGAGTCCCAGCCCACGGTGATGGTGGAACGGCTGATCGCCGGCCCGTCGCCGGCGCTGGCCGCCGGCGTCCTCAACCCGCTGAGCGGCGTGGAACTGGAGCGGTCGGTGACCGTCGAGGGGCAGACGGCCACCGTGGAGCTCACGGGTCTGCCGGCCGAGCCGGCGCCGCTCCTCGCCGAGATCTGCGCGCAGCTGGTGTGGAGCCTGCAGCAGCTGGTCCGGCCGCGGATCGTCAACGTCGTCGTCCTGCTCGACGGGGAACCGATCGCCCCCGACGGGGTGCCGCAGCGGCAGACCGCCGAGGACTGGGCGTCCTTCGACCCGGACGCCGTACCCGTCGACGGGGTCGGCCACTACATCGATGCAGGGGCCGTCCGCACGGTCCCACGGGGCGACCCGGTTCCCGGACCGGCCGGAGAGGGCGTCTACGCGCTGGAGAGCGCCGCCGTCGCGGCGGCCGGCGGTGAGCTGAACTTCCTCACAGGTGTCCGCGCCGACGGCACGGGCGCCACGCTGCTCGCCGGCCCCTACGGCGGCGAGCTGGCGCCGGTGCTCGACGGCCGCACGCTCAGCGCACCCACGGTCGCCGCGACCCGCACGGAGGCCTGGGTGGTGCGGGACGGCGCGGAGCTGGTCCGCGTTCCCGCCGGAGGGCCGCCGCAGCCGGTCGCCGCTCCCACCCTCCCCGGCCTCGGGCGGGCCGACGTGCTGCAGCTCTCGCCCGACGGCGTCCGGGCCGCCGTGGTGGTGGAGGGCAGCCAGGGGCGCCGGCTCCACGTCGGCACCGTCGTCCGCTCGGACGCGGACGGCGCCGTCGTGCTCCGCGACCTGCGCGCCGTGGCGCCGACCCTGTCCGGCGTCGTCGACGTCGGCTGGCGGGACAGCGGCGAGCTGCTGGTGCTGGCCGGCGACGAGGGTCAGGACCGCATCGTCCCGTACTCGGTGGGTGTGGACGGCTGGGGCCTGAGCCCGGTGCCGACCTCGGGGCTGCCCAGACAGCCCACCGCGCTGGCGGCCGCCCCGTCGCGCCAGCCGCTGGTGAGCACCGGCGCCGACATCTGGCAGCTGTCCGGCGGGAGGTGGGTGACCCTGGTTCGCGGGGAGGAGCCGCTGCCGGGGACGGCGCCCTTCTACCCGTCCTGAGGTGCACCCGTCCTGAGGTGCACCGCCGTCCACAACCCGGAAGCGGCGTTCACCTCGTGCCCGCGCCACCCGGCAGGCTGGCCCGGTGGGCTCCGGGGTGCTGTCGGCGCTGGCCGACCTGGTCCTGCCCCGCACCTGCGCGGGGTGCGGGCTCCCCGGCGCCGTGCTCTGCACCCGCTGCGCGCGGCTGCTGGCCGTACCGCACCTCGCCTCGCCCCGGCGGTTCCCCGCGGGCTTCCCGCCGACGGTCGCCGCCGCGGTCTACGCGGGACCGGTGCGCCCGGTGGTCAACGCGTTCAAGGAGCACGGCCGTGCGGAGCTGGCCGCGCCGCTGGGCACCGCGCTCGCCCTGGCGGTCGCCGGGGTCCGGATCGGGGTGGCCGGGGAGCCACCGCTGCTGCTGGTGCCGGTACCCGCGTCGCGGGCGGCCCTCCGGGCCCGGGGCCGCGACCACGTGCGCGAGCTGACCGGGCGGGCGGTGCTCGAGCTGCGCGCGGCCGGGGTGTCGGCGCAGGAGTGCCGGCTGCTGCGCCGGCGCGGCCGCGTCCGGGACTCGTCGGGGTTGTCCACCGCCGAGCGGCGGGCCAACCTGGCCGGCACCTTCGAGGTCACCGGCCCGCCGCCGACGCCCGGTGCGCTGCTGGTGCTGGTCGACGACGTGGTGACCACGGGCGCCACGCTGACGGAGGCGGCGCGGGCGCTGGGAGCCGCCCGGGGGGCTGCGGGCGGGGTGGTCGCGGCGGTCGTCGCGGCCACCCCTCGGACGCCGGCAGGCCCGGCGCGGGGTGCCGCGGGGAGCCCCGCGTACCGGACCGGGACGGTCCTCCACCACGACCTCGATCGACTGTCGCGGTCCAGGGGGAGGGACTAGCGTCGAAGCGACCAACGCCCGTCCCCAACCGGGAGGTCCCATGGAGATCGTGGTCCGTGGTCGCAACGTCGAGGTCCCCGAGCACTACCGCCAGCACGTCGAGGACAAGGTCGGCCAGCTCGAGCGGTTCGACGCCAAGCTGTCCCGCATCGACGTCGAACTCTTCCACGAGAAGAACCCGCGCCAGTCGGCCAGCTGCCAGCGGGTGGAGATCACCCTGCGCGGCAAGGGGCCGGTGATCCGCGCCGAGGCAGCGGGCCCGGACTTCTACGCTGCGCTCGACCTGGCCTCGGGCAAGCTGGACAACCGGCTGCGTCGGGCGGCCGACCGTCGCCGGGTGCACCACGGCCGGCGGACCCCCGACAGCGTGCGCCTCAACGGTGCCGCGCTGGACGCCGGCAATCCCGAGCTGACCATCGAGCAGCAGCTCCAGCTCGACCGCGAACTGGCCTCCGGCACCCACGTCACCGACCTCGACGAGCACCTGCCCGGCCAGATCGTGCGGGAGAAGCACCACCCCGCGACACCGATGACCGTCGACCAGGCCCTCCACGAGATGGAGCTGGTCGGCCACGACTTCTTCCTGTTCCAGTGCGCCGACACCGGCCAGCCGACGGTCGTCTACCGCCGGCACGCGTACGACTACGGCCTCATCCGCCTGGCCCCCGTGGCCTCGGACGGCGCCGCGCCGGCGTCCGCGGTGAAGCAAACGGCGAGCGCCTGACCTGAGCGGGGCACGGCCGCCGGCCGTGCCCCGCTCAGTCGCCGGCGAGCCGGCCGAAGAGGACGGCGTCGGCCCACGTGCCGTCGCGCTGGTCCAGGCAGGCGCGCACCACACCTTCCTGGCGGAAGCCGGCACGCCGGGCCACCACCTGCGACGCGGCGTTCGCCACGTCGACGAACAGGTGCACCCGCGGGGCGCCGAGGCCCAGCGCCCAGTCGGCGAGGGCGTGCGCGGCCTCCGCGGCGTAGCCGTTGCCGCGCGCCCAGGGGGCGACCGTGTAGCCGATCTCCGGGCCGAGCCGCCCAGGACGGAAGTGCAGCCCGCCGGTTCCGGCCAGGCGCCCGTCGGCCTCGATCACGACGGATAGCCCGGTGCCCTCGCTGCGCTCCCGTATGGCCACGTCCTCGACGAAGCGGCGGGCGTCCGCGGGGGTGTACGGCACCGGAATCGTCGGGATCCAGCGCTGGGTGTCCGCGTCCTGGGACGCCCGGTGCACCGCGTCGGTGTCGCTGGTCCGGAACGGGCGCAGCACGAGCCGCTCGGTCCGCAGCGTCTCGGTGGGCAGGTCGACGGCGGAGAGATCGAGGCTCACCGCCCGATCCTCACTGGTTGCCGAGGATGCGGTCCACCGAGATCTCGATGACGACCCGGGCCGGGTTCTCCCGCGGCTGCTTGTACCGCCGTGCGTACCGCTCGACCGCGTCGGCCACCGACGCGGCGTCCTCGCGGACCACGGCGGTGCCCTCGAGGGTGGCCCAGCGCCGCCCGTCGACCTGGCAGACGGCGACCCGCGACCGCCCGTCACGGACGTGCCGCGCCTTGACGGAGGTGCCGGAGGTGATCACCCGGGCGGTCCGGGTGGCCGCGTCGTAGGTGACGCCGACGGGGACCACGTGCGGGCTGCCGTCGGGGCGCAGGGTGGTCAGCGTCGCGAGGTGCCGCTCGGTGAGGAACTCCAGCAGCCCGGGGCCGGGGTCGGACGGATCGCGTGCCATCGCTGCAGCGTACGGATGGGACGCGTGGTGCCCAGGGCGGTCGCCGCGACCGCAGCCGCGGCCGGGCCGCCTACGCTGGGGGCGTGCTGTTCTCGAAGATCCTCCGTGCCGGTGAGGGCAAGCTGGTCCGACGCCTCGGCAGAATCGCCGACGCCGTGGAGTCGCTCGCCGACGACTACACCGACCTCTCCGATGCGGAGCTCCGGGCGAAGACCGACGAGTTCAAGGCGCGCCACGCCGACGGCGAGTCCCTCGACGCGCTGCTGCCCGAGGCGTTCGCGGTCGTGCGCGAGGCGGCCACCCGCACCCTGGGGCAGCGGCACTTCCGGGTGCAGCTCATGGGCGGTGCGGCGCTGCACCTGGGCAACATCGCCGAGATGCGCACCGGTGAGGGCAAGACGCTCACCGGGGTCCTCCCCGCCTACCTCAACGCGCTCTCCGGCAAGGGCGTCCACGTGGTCACGGTCAACGACTACCTGGCCAAGCGCGACGCCGAGTGGATGGGCCGCGTGCACCGCTTCCTGGGGCTGTCGGTCGGCAGCATCCTGTCCGGCCAGACCCCCGCGCAACGGCGCGAGCTGTACGCCTGCGACATCACCTACGGGACGAACAACGAGTTCGGCTTCGACTACCTGCGCGACAACATGGCTTGGAGCAAGGCCGACCTGGTGCAGCGCGGGCACCACTACGCGATCGTCGACGAGGTCGACTCCATCCTCATCGACGAAGCCCGCACCCCGCTGATCATCAGCGGCCCCGCGGAGACCGCCGGCAAGTGGTACCAGGAGTTCGCGCGGATCGTGCCGCTGATGAAGCGCGACGTCCACTACGAGGTGGAGGAGGACAAGCGCACCGTCGCCGTCACCGAGGAGGGCGTGGAGTTCGTCGAGGACCAGCTCGGCATCGACAATCTCTACGAGGCCGTCAACACCCCGCTGATCGGCTACCTGAACAACGCCCTCAAGGCCAAGGAGCTGTTCAAGAAGGACCAGCAGTACATCGTCAGCAACGGCGAGGTCCTCATCGTCGACGAGTTCACCGGCCGCGTGCTGGCCGGGCGCCGCTACAACGAGGGCATGCACCAGGCCATCGAGGCCAAGGAGCGGGTGAAGATCAAGGACGAGAACCAGACGCTCGCCACGATCACCCTGCAGAACTACTTCCGGCTCTACGAGAAGCTCTCGGGCATGACCGGCACGGCCCAGACCGAGGCCGCCGAGCTGCACCAGACCTACAAGCTGGGGGTCGTCCCGATCCCCACGAACCGGCCGATGGTGCGGCAGGACCGCTCCGACGTCATCTACAAGACGGAGAAGGCGAAGTTCGACGCCGTCGTCGACGACATCGCCGAGCGGCACGAGGCCGGCCAGCCGGTGCTCGTGGGCACCGCCAGCGTCGAGAAGTCCGAGGTGCTGTCGAAGTACCTGCTCCGGCGCGGGATCCCGCACGAGGTGCTGAACGCGAAGAACCACGCCCGGGAGGCGTCGATCATCGCGCTGGCCGGGCGGCCGGGCGCGGTGACCGTGGCCACCAACATGGCCGGGCGCGGTACCGACATCCAGCTCGGCGGCAACGCCGAGTTCATCGCCGACGAGGCGCTGCGCGCCCGCGGGCTGTCGCCGACGGAGACCCCGGAGGAGTACGAGGCCGCCTGGGACGAGGCCCTCGAGGCGGCGAAGGCCCAGGTGAAGGCCGAGCACGAGGCGGTCGCGGAGGCCGGCGGGCTGTACGTCCTGGGCACCGAGCGGCACGAGAGCCGCCGGATCGACAACCAGCTGCGCGGGCGTTCCGGCCGGCAGGGCGACCCGGGGGAGTCGCGGTTCTACCTCTCCCTGGGTGACGACCTGATGCGCCGGTTCAACGGCCCGATGCTCGAGTCGATGATGAACACCCTCCGGGTGCCCGACGACCAGCCCATCGAGTCGAAGATGGTCAGCCGGGCGATCCTCTCGGCGCAGACCCAGGTCGAGCAGCAGAACTTCGAGGTCCGCAAGAACGTCCTCAAGTACGACGAGGTCCTCAACCGCCAGCGCACCGTCATCTACGACGAGCGGCGCAAGGTGCTCGAGGGGGCCGATCTGCACGAGCAGGTGCGGTCGATGGTCGACGACGTGGTCTCCGCCTACGTCGACGGCGCCACCGAGACCGGGTACGCCGAGGACTGGGACCTCGACCAGCTGTGGAGCGGTCTCAAGGCGCTGTACCCGGTCGGGGTCACCGTCGACGAGCTCGTCGCGCAGAAGGCCGGCGGGGAGCAGTCCGACCTCTCCGCCGAGGACCTCAAGGCCGCGCTGCTCGACGACGTCCACCGCGCCTACGAGGAGCGGGAGACCGCCCTCGGCGCGGAGGTCATGCGCGAGCTGGAGCGGCGGGTGCTGCTGAGCGTGCTCGACCGCAAGTGGCGTGAGCACCTCTACGAGATGGACTACCTGCGGGCCGGCATCCACCTGCGCGCGATGGCCAACCGCGACCCGGTCGTGGAGTACCAGCGCGAGGGCTACGACATGTTCGTGGCGATGCTCGACGGCATCAAGGAGGAGTCGGTCGGCTTCCTGTTCAACCTCGAGGTGAAGACCAAGGACGAGCAGGAGGCCGAGGCGAAGGCCAAGCAGGCCGAGGCGGAGGCCAAGGCGCTGGCGGCTGCCCAGGCCGGCACGGCGAAGCTGCTGGCCCGGCAGGCCGCGGCGGCGAAGGCGGCCGCCGGTGGCGCTGCGGCCGCGACGGCGCGCCGCTCGTCGGCGCCCGCGGCACCGAACGCCCCGCTGGTGGAGGCCCCTGATCCGGCGGCCGCTGTCGCGGATGCCCCTGCTCCGGCGCCCCCGTCGGAGGTCCCTGCTCCGGCAGCTCCCGCGCCGGCTGCCGAGGCAGCCGAGGAGGCGGCCACGGCCGGCACCGGGCCGGTGCTGGCGGTCAAGGGTCTCGACGAGCCGCGCCGTGCGCCGGAGAACCTCACCTACTCCGCGCCCAGCCTGGACGCATCCCCGGCCGAGGGTGGAAAGGCCAAGGCCGCCAAGACGGCGACGGTCTCCGGCACCAAGGAGACCCCGCGCAACGCGCCCTGCCCGTGCGGGTCGGGCCGGAAGTACAAGCAGTGCCACGGGGCGGCCGGCAACTAGCAGAAGGACCCCGTCCGGACGCCCCGCCGACCGGCACACGGTCGGCGGGGCGTCGTCGTGCAGGGGCCCGCGGGGCTCAGCCGATCTGCAGCACCGTGCAGCGCCAGTGGCCGTCCATGCCCTCCAGTCGAGCCGCCACGGCGTGCGCGCGGCCGCCCCGGTGCGTGACGGCGCTGACCTCCGCGACCCCGTCCACGGGCTCGCAGACGCGCACCCGGCCGATCACCACCGGCGCGTTGCCCTCGGCGCACCACCGCGGGCGGCGGCCGGCCGACAGCGCCGCGTAGACGCCGGGCGAGGCCAGGGGCCGAACCTGGGCGAGTGGTCGCCGTCCGGCCAGCGCCTCCAGCGCCGTGGTCACCAGCCGCCGGGCCGCCGCGCCGACCGGCGGGAGTTCGTCCCGCCCCGTCAGGACGGGTCCGAACTCGTCGCGCGCGGCGGCGGGGGCCGCGACGCTCGGCCGGGGGCCCGGGCGTGGGACGGGCCGGGGGAGCGGCCGTCCCGGGTGCACCAGCCGCAGAGCCGGCAAGGGGTCGGCCGGCGGCTGCGGTGTGGGGATGACGGTCAGGCGCAGGGCCGGGCGTGCGGTGGGAGGGGCGGGGCGGGACGGCGCGGTCATCGGGGCTCCCGGGAGTGGCGGTCGGTGGCGGACGGGCGGGTCACGGCATGGCGGGCGGGCGCAGCACCTGGCCGGGCAGCAGCAGGTCGGGGTCGGGGCCGATCACCTCCGCGTTGGCGCGCCACCAGGCCGTCACGGCGGTGGCCACCTCGGCGGTGGCGGGCGCGCGCCCCGCGGTGCGCGCCAGGTGGTCCTCGGCGATGCGCCAGAGGCAGTCGCCGCGCACGACGACGTGCTCGTCGGCGGAGGGGGCCGGCGGCCAGTCGGGCGGCGCATCGGCCCGCGCACCGTCGTCCGGCGTCGGCGCGGCAGGCGGTGCCGGGGCCGGCCAGTCGGGGACGGCGCTCCCCGCTCCCGGACCGGGCCGGGCCGGGACCTCCTCCGCCGCGGCCGCGGCCGGCAGCCCGGGTGCGGCGGTCACCAGCAGCGGTGGGGCGATGCCCAGGCCGACGCCCAGGGCGAGGGAGGCGGCCCGGCGTGCGGATCGGGGGAGCAGCCCGCGGAGTGCGCCGTCGGCGAGGGCTCCGGCCGCGCCGGGCAGGGCCGAGCACGCGGTGAGCGCGAGGCCGAGCGCGCCCCAGCCCCACACCGCCCAGGCGAGCAGCCCCACCAGGTGGAGGACGAGGACGTCGGCGCCCGTCGTGTCGGCCGTGCGCTGCGCGGCGCCGAGCGCGGCGAGGGAGGCAGGGACGGCGGGGGTCAGCAGCCCCAGCAGGACGGCGATCGCGGCCATGCCGAGGCCCGTGCCGAGCAGTCGTCGCGCCGACATCCGCGCCTCCTCCGTGTTGACGTTGCGTCACTAAAACAATCAAACGCAAGCAAATGCGAGTATCCGCACGATCTAGGCTGTCGGCGGAGGTGGGAGATGCGGTGGCAACAGCTGTTCGCCGACCTGCAGGCGCAGTTCGAGGCGGCGGAGGAGGCGGAGGAGCGGGCCGAGTGGGCGTCGCGTGCCCGCGCGGAGATCGGCGCCGTCCGGCTGGCCGACCGCATCGGGGGCGCGCTCGGCGCGGAGCTCGTGGTGACCTGCCGCGGCGCGGGACGGGTCCGGGGGGTGCTCGCCGACCGGGGGAGCGACTGGCTGCTGCTCACCGACGAGCGGGCACGCGACCAGCTCGTGGCGGTCGCCGCGGTGCGGGCCGTCGACGGGCTGGGCCGGTGGACCGCGCCGGCGGAGGAGGCGGGCTCGGTGCGGGTGCGGCTGGACCTGCGGCGGGCGCTGCGCGGGCTAGCGCGGGACCGGAGCGCCGTCCAGCTCGTGCTGGACGACGGCACGCAGCTGACCGGGACGATCGACCGGGTGGGCGCCGACTACCTGGAGGTGGCCGAGCACCCGGCGGACCAGCCGCGTCGCCCGCACGCGGTGCGGCGGGTGTCGGCCGTGGTCGTGGACGCGGTGGCCGTGGTGCGCACCCTGGTGCCGGGCTGGGACTGAGGCGTCAGGCCCGCTGGTCGGCAGCCTCCTCCGCGCCGGCACCCGGAGCCGGCTCGGCGGGCACCGTGCCCGCGCGGGCCTCGGCGTACTTCTGCTGGATGAACCGCTCCAGCTCGTCCACCTCGACGCGCCACTGGCCGCGGCCGCCGATCTGGATGGCGATCAGCTCCTTGCGGCGCACCAGCGCATAGGCCTGCGACCACGAGACGTTGAGGATCTCGGCGACGTCGTCGAGGGTCAGGAAGCGAGGTGTGGGCATCGGCGTCTCCATCCGGTCGTCGTCCAGTCTGTCAGCCGTGCCGGTGGTCCGTGGCGGCCGTCCACACCCGAACGTGTGGACGGCGGATGCACGAGTACGCACGCGTGCCGCATCATCGGCACCCCATTGCCGCCATCGGCCCGTACCCGCGGGTCGACGCGCCCGACCGGGCCGGTGGCCTGCCGGCAGAGAGAAGGTCGTGTGACCGCCGTGCGCACCCCGGGCGCCGTCCCCGACGCCCCCGAGCTGCCGGCGGGGCCCACCCCGCGGCGCGTCCGGGCACCGGGGTGGCTGGACCTCCGGCTGGTGCTGGGGGTGCTGCTCGTCCTCGCCTCGGTCCTGCTCGGCGCGCGGGTGGTCAGCGCCGCGGACGCCACCGTGCCGGTCTGGAGCGCCGCCGACGACCTCGCGGCCGGGACGGTGCTGACCGCGGACGACCTCGTGGTGGTCGACGTCCGGCTCGACGACGCCGCGGACCGGTACCTGGCGGGCAGCACCCGTCCGGACGGCAGCACCCTCGCCCGCGGGGTCCGGGCCGGGGAGCTCCTGCCCCGCTCGGCCCTCGAGGAGCCGTCGGACCTGGTGCAGCTGGCGCTCCCGGTCCAGGCTGGCTACGTGCCGCCGGGTCTGCGCCGGGGGCAGCTGGTCGACGTGTACGCCGTCGCCGACCCGGCGGCCGGGGCCACCGGGCCGGCCGTCGGCAGCGTGGACCTTGTCGTCGGCGCTGCGCCGGTGCAGGCGCTGTCGGGCAGCTCCTCGGGCGTGCTCTCCACGCCGACCACCACGGTGCAGGTCGTGGTGAGCGTCGCGGCCGACGACGCCGCAGACGTGCTGGCGGCCATCGCCGGGCGCCCGCTCGTGGTCGTCGCCCACCCGGCCGGGGCGACCGCGGTGCAGCGGACCGGCCCCCCGGCGCCGTCGAGCGCGGCGCGCGCCACGCCCGCACCGTCGTCCGCGCCCGGCCCTGCTCCGGGGCCGGCCGCGGCCACCGAGGGAGCGCCCGCACCGGCGGGACCGACCGGCTGATGGCACTGCAGGTCTTCACCGCCGTGACCGGGGCCGGCTGGGAGTCCGAGCTCGTCGGCGCCCTCGACCGCGACGACCACGGGGTGACCGTCGTCCGGCGCTGCGTCGACATCTCCGACCTGCTGGCCGCCGCCGCCACCGGCACCGGTCAGGCGGCCCTGCTGTCGGCGGAGCTGCGTCGCCTCGACGGCGACACGGTGGCCCGGTTGCACGCGGCCGGCGTCGCGGTCGTCGGGCTGGTGGAGCCCGGCGACGACGCCGCGGCGCAGCGGCTGCGCCGGCTCGGGGTCGCCCAGGTGCTGCCGGCCGATGCAGATCCGGAGCTGATCGCCCGGGCGCTGCGGGAGGCGGTCACGGGCGTACCGGCGTCCGGCCACGACGTCGCCGACCTGCGCGCGGCGCTCCCCGGGCCCGGTGCCCCCGTCGAGCCGGCGCGGCCGCCGGGAGAACGGGGCCGGGTGGTGGCGGTCTGGGGACCGACAGGGGCCCCCGGCCGGACGACGGTCGCGGTCGGCGTGGCCGACGAGTCCGCTCGGCTGGACGTGCCCACCCTGCTCGTGGACGCCGACGTCCACGGCGGGGTGGTGGCGCAGGTCCTCGGGCTTCTCGACGAGTCGCCCGGGCTCGCCGGCGCGGCCCGGCAGGCCGGCCTCGGATCACTGGACGGCGCGGCGCTGGCCGCGCTGGCGTGGGCGGTCCGCCCCCACCTGCGCGTGCTCACCGGCCTGGCCCGCGCCGACCGCTGGCCGGAGCTCCGGCCGGCCGCGGTCACCGCGGTCCTCGAGCAGGCGCGCCTCCTCGCGCGGCTGACCGTCGTCGACTGCGCCTTCGCCGTGGAGGACGACGAGGAGCTCTCCTTCGACACCGCGGCGCCGCGCCGGAACGGCGCCACGCTGGCCGTCCTGGAGCACGCGGACACGGTGCTGTGCGTGACCGGGGCCGACCCCGTCGCCCTCCAGCGGTGCGTGCGGGCGCTGGAGCAGCTGCGCGACGTGCTGCCCGACGTCGAGCCGCTGCTGGTCGTGAACCAGCTGCGCCGCGGACCGGTCCCGGGTGAGCCGCGCCGGGAGATCGGGGAAGCCCTGGAGCGCTTCACCGGCCGGCGGCCCCGGTTCTTCCTCCCGGCCGACCGGCGCGCGACCGATGCGGCGCTCGCGGCCGGCCGCACCCTGGCCGAGGCGGCGGCGGGCTCGGCGCTGCGCACGGAGCTGCGCGCCCTGGCCGCCCAGCTCGCGGGGGTCCCCGTCCCCGTGGCCGGCCGACGCGGGGCGGTGCGCGGTCGGCGGGCGGGCTGAGCGCCGGGCTGTCCGGAACCGCGTCGCCGTCGTAGCGTGAGGGCCCCGTCGGGAGGAGCACGATGGTCGAGCGGTTGGGCACCCTGGAGGCCTCGTTCCTCTACCTGGAGGAGCCGGGCGTCCCCATGCACGTCGGCGGGGTGCTGATCCTCGAGACGCCTCCCGGTGGCCTCGACGCGCTCGCCGCGCTGGTCGAGGCGCGGCTGTCGCTGGTGCCGCGGTACCGGCAGCGGGTCGCCGAGGTGCCGGGGCACCTGGCCAACCCCGTGTGGGTCGACGACCCCGACTTCGACATCACCTACCACCTGCGCCGGTCGGGGCTGCCGCGGCCGGGCACGGAGCAGCAGCTGCTCGACCTGGTGTCCCGGCTGATGTCCCGCCCGCTGGACCGGCGGCGCCCGCTGTGGGAGGCGTACCTCGTCGAGGGCCTCGGTGGAAACCGGATGGCGGTGGTGACCAAGACGCACCCCGCGCTCGTGGACGGGCTCAGCGCCGTCGACATCGGGCAGGTCCTGCTCGACGTCTCGCCGGACGCGCCGGCACCGGAAGCGGCGGAGTGGCGACCCCGCCGGCCGCCCTCAGGCGTCGAGCTCGTGTGGTCGGCCCTCGAGGACTACCGGCAGCGCCCGTCGTCGCTGGTCGGGCTGGCGCGCTCCGCGGCGACCGACGCGCGCGCCACCGCCGTGCGGATCGGCGGGGTGACCGGCGGCCTGCTCCGCACGGCCCGCTCGGCGATCCTCCCGGCGCCGCACAGTCCGCTCAACGCCCCGATCGGGCGACAACGTCGGGTCGCGGTGGCGTGCGCCGACCTCGACGACCTGAAGCGGGTGCGGAAGGCGCACGGCGGCACGGTGAACGACGTGCTGTTGACCGTCGTCGCCGGCGCCCTCCGGGAGTGGCTGCTCTCGCGCGGTGAGCCGCTCGTCGGCGGCACCTCGGTGCGGGCCCTGGTGCCGGTGTCGGTGCAGGACGAGGACGGCTCCGCGGGCAACCAGGTCACCTCCCACCTGGTGGACCTGCCGGTGGGGGAGCCCAACCCGAGGGTCCGGCTCGCCCGGCTCACCTACGCCATGCGCGGGCTCACCCAGCACGGGCAGTCGGTCGGGGCGGACAGCCTGATCGCGCTCAGCGGGTTCGCCCCGTCGACGCTGCACGCGCTGGGCGCCCGGGCGGCCCGGGGGCTCTCCCGGCGGCTGTTCAACCTCGTGGTGACCAACGTGCCGGGCCCCCAGGTGCCGCTGTACGCCGCCGGTGGCCGGGTGCTGGAGGTGTTCCCGGTGGTGCCGCTGGCCCGCGGGCAGGGGCTGTCGATCGGCATGACCTCCTACGACGGCACGGTGTTCTTCGGCCTCAACGCCGACCGGGACAGCATGGGTGACGTCGACGTGCTCGCCGACCTCATCGAGCAGGAGGTCGCCGGGCTGGTCGAGACCTCGTCCTGACCCGCCGTCCGGCGGCGGCTACGGTCGTCCTTCCACCGACGAAGGGGGTCAGCCGGGTGCGCGTGTACCTGCCGGCGACGACGAACGTGCTCCGCACCCTGGTCGAGGAGGGGCACCTGCCCGCTCCGCAGACCGTCTTCGCGGTCACCCCGCAGCTGCGCGAGTTCTACGCGCTCAGCGACGCGGAGGCCGACACCGAGGAGCTGGAGTACGCCGCGCTCCTGGCCGCGGCGCGGGCGAGCCTGCGGCTGCTCGACCTCGACCCCCTGGCCGCCCGCCGCCGGGTCGTGCTCGCCGCCGACGTGCCCGACGACGCGGTGACCCCGATGGACGACCCGCACGTGGAGCGCGGCGCGGCCCGGCTGGCCCACGAGGTGCGGCTGCCCGAGGTCGTGAGCGCGCACATCGACGACGCCGAGGCCGAGGAGGACGTCCGCCGGGCGGTGGGCGTGGTCCTGGAGGCCGACCTCGGCAGCGAGGACGCGCAGTTCGTCGTCGACCAGGCCGAGGGGCACGAGCTCGGCTGGTACGCCAGGCAGGAGCTCGGACCGGTCCTGGAACTGCTCTGACGCCCGGGGCCCGGGCGCCGGCGGGTGCCGGCCCGTGCCGCGTCCGTAGGATCACCAGCCGTCTGTCAGCGTCGACGTCGGGAGCCAGCGAGATGCAGTTCGGTCGGTACTACGAGGAGTTCGAGGTCGGGGCCGTCTACAAGCACTGGCCCGGGAAGACCGTCACCGAGTACGACGACCACCTGTTCTGCCTGCTGACGATGAACCACCACCCGCTGCACATGGACGTGAACTACGCGGAGAAGACCACCGACTTCGGCAAGAACGTCGTCGTCGGGAACTACATCTACTCGCTGCTGCTCGGCATGAGCGTGCCCGACGTCTCGGGCAAGGCGATCGCCAACCTGGAGATCGAGTCGCTGCGGCACGTCGCCCCGACCTTCCACGGCGACACGATCTACGGCGAGACGACGGTGCTGGACAAGACGCCGTCGAAGTCGAAGGACGACCGCGGCGTGGTGTACGTGGAGACCATCGGCTACAAGCAGGACGGCACCGTCGTCTGCATCTTCCGGCGCAAGGTCATGGTGCCCAAGCGCTCGTACGGGGAGGCCCGCGGCGGCGAGCAGCCCGGCCGCCCGGAGCCCACCCCCCGCGGCTGACGACGGCGGGGCGTGCGGTCGGGTCAGCCCGGCAGCACGCCCCACTCCTGCAGGGTCTCCACGAGTCGCGGCGTGCACCGCAGGGCGGCGATCGTCGCCGCGTCCGCGAAGACGACGTCGAGCGCGTCGTCCCCGGCGACCGGCTGCGCCCCGGGCTCCAGCAGGGCGCACGCGAGGTCGACGACGTCGTAGACGACCGCACCGCCGTCGATGCGGATCCGGCCCACCTCCGCCCCCGCGCGGACCCGCAGCCCGGTCTCCTCGCGGACCTCCCGCTCGACGGCCTGGCCGACGGTCTCGCCCGGCTCGACCCGGCCACCGGGGAGCGACCACAGGCCCCGCCCCGGCTCGTTGCCCCGGCGCACCAGCAGCAGGCGGCGCTCCGCGTCGTGCACGACGGCGCCGACGCACGGCACCGCGGGAGGCTCGGCGGCGGTCACACCCGGGAGGCTACGCACGCCGGCCGCGGCCCCGCACCGCTGCGCTTGACGATCGGGGCCGCTCCCGCGACCGTGTTCCCCGATGAGTGCGTCACCGGTCTGCCCGCGCTGCGGTGAGCCAGTGGCCGTCCGCCCCGGATCCGAGGCGCACGCCTGGTGCCACCGGCACGGCGCGGTCACGCCGCTGCACCACACCGCCCTGGTCGCCCACGACGCGATCGCCGCCGTCACCGCCGACGCGCGGGTGCCGGCGTGGGTGCCGGACCCGGTGCCCCCGGGCTGGGCGGTGACCGGGCTGGCCTGGGGTGGTGAGCCGGGCGCCCGGGCGATCGTCGTCGACTGTGCCGGACCGGCCCCGCTCGGGGGCGCCGCCGAGCTCGTGCTGGTGGCCGAGGAACCCGGTACCGGCGTCGGCTGCGGCTACGCCGGTCTCCCGGGGCTCGACCCGGGGGACGTGATCTCCGGGCCGAGCTCGGTCGACGTCGAGGCCGCCGGCCAGCACGCCCCGCTGTGGGCGGTGCCGACGAGCCAGGACCGTGCGGCGTTCGTGGGGGAGGCCTACGGGGTCTGGCTGTGGCTGGTGATGTGGCCGATGAGCGCCGCCTGGCTGCTGGTCGAGGAGCTGCGGCTGCTCGACCTGCGGGAACGGATCTACCCCGACCTGCCGCTGGGGCCGGTGGGGGAGCACCTGCTGCCCGGCCGCTGATCCCCGGTCGCGGAACCGACCGGGCCGCTCGTGACCGGCGCGTCGGTGCGGTGCGCCGTGGGGCCTGTGTTACTCATGGGACGAACGCGTCCGCCGCACCCGGCGGACCCTCCTGCCGGCCCGGACGCCCGGGCTGCCTCGTCCCACACCACGGAGGTGGCGGTGAACCTCAAGAAGGTCCTCACCTGGGTGGTCGTCGCCTTCGTGCTCTTCTACGTGATCCAGGCGCCGGAGTCCTCGGCGGAGATCGTCCGCAGCGCCGGCGAGGCGCTCGGCGAGGCGGCGTCGTCGCTCGCGCAGTTCGTCGGCTCCCTGGTCTGAGCCGGTGGCCGATCCTGTCGGGCTCCCGACCAGGGCCGCCAAGGACGTCCGGAAGTACCTGCTCGACGACGAGGACGCGGTGGTGGTCACCCGCCGGCACTGGGCGGTGCTCGTCGTCCCCACCCTCAAGTTCCTGCCGGTCCTGTTCGTCGGCGGCTGGCTGCTCGTGCTGGACCCGGAGAACCGGGTCACCAGCACCGTCGGGATGCTCGTGGTCCTGGTCGCGTTGGCCACCTACGCGATGCGGGTCGGTGAGTGGTGGATGCGGCACTTCATCGTCAGCCGGCGGCGGGTGCTGCTGACCTCGGGCGTGATCGTCCGGACCGTCACGCTGCTGCCGCTGCGCCGGATCACCGACCTGACGTGGAAGGAGACCTTCTTCGGCCAGCTGCTGGGCTACGGCACCTTCCGGTTCGAGTCCGCCGGGCAGCAGCAGGGGCTGTCGGAGATCACCTTCCTGCCGCGCGCCGGCGACCTCTACCGCGAGGTCAGCGGCCTGCTGTTCGGCAGCGACTGGGGCAGCGCCGGCGCCGGGGACGACGAGGGCAACCCCGAGTCGCCGGCACCGGCCGGGCCGGTCGCCACCGGCGGACGGCGGGACACCGAACCCATCCCGCCGCTCCCGCCGCGAGAGCCGTGACCGGCCGCTCCCCGGGTGGTGCACGCCCGCGTGCGGCAGGCTGACCGGTGATGCGGATCGACCTGCACACCCACTCCTCGGTGTCCGACGGGACCGACGACCCCGCCGCGCTGCTGGCCGCCGCGCGGGCCGCGGGCCTCGACGTCGTGGCGCTCACCGACCACGACACGACGGCCGGCTGGGCTGCGGCGGTGGAGGGCCGTCCGGCCGGGCTGACCGTCGTCCCCGGCATGGAGATGTCCTGCCGCTGGTTCCCCTCCGACCAGCCGCCGATCAGCGTGCACCTGCTCGGCTACCTGTTCGACCCGCTGCACCCGGTGTTCGCGGCGGAGCGGGCCCGGCTGCGGGACGAGCGCCTCGGTCGCGCCGAGCGGATCGTGGCGGCGCTGGCCGCCGACGGGTACCCGGTGGTCTGGGCGGAGATCGTCGCGCACGCCGGCGGCGGGGTGATCGGCCGGCCGCACGTGGCGCAGGCGCTGATCCGTGCCGGCGTCGTCGGCACCGTCGCGGAGGCGTTCGCCGGGCTGCTGCACCACCGCAGCCCGTACTACGTCAGCAAGGCCGACACCGACGTCCGCGAGGGGATCGCCCTCGTGCGGGCGGCCGGCGGCGTGCCGGTGTTCGCCCACGGGCTGGCCACCGCGCGCGGCCGGGTGGTCGGGGACGACGCGATCGCCGCCATGGCCGCAGCCGGGCTGCTCGGCCTGGAGGTCGACCACCCCGACCACACCGCCGAGCAGCGCGCCCACCTGCGCGGGCTGGCCGCCGAGCTCGACCTGATCGCCACCGGCTCCAGCGACCACCACGGCACCAACAAGGCGACGCCGCTCGGCGCGTGCACGACGGACCCGGCGCAGTTCGAGCGGCTGCTGGCGGCGGGCACCGGCACCGCGCCGTGGCGCGACTGATCCGGAAGCGTCGCCCCCCGCGGCTACCGTGACCGGTATGCGCAACCCCACGGACGGCGGGCAGGGCGTCCTGCCCGGCATGCCCCGGCGGCTGCTGCGCGCGAGCCCGAAGTCGCTTGCCGACTTCTCCGACTGTCCACGGCGCTACCGGTTCGCCAACGTGGACCGGCCGAGCCCGCCGCGCGGCCCGCGGTTCGCCCACCACACCGTCGGCACGGCGCTGCACCAGGTGCTCTCCTCGTGGTGGGACCTGCCTGTCGAGCGCCGCACGCCCGGGGCCGCGCGGCAGCTGCTCGTCGCGGCCTGGAGCCCCGCGGGGTTCCGCGACGACGAGCAGTCCGACCGCTGGCGGGCCCGGGCGGCCGGCTGGCTCACCGACTACCTCGCCGGCGTCGACCCGACCGAGGAGCCCCGCGCCCGGGAGCGGACCGTCAGCACGATGACCGAGCGGATGACGCTCTCGGGCCGGGTGGACCGCATCGACGAACGCGGCGAGGAGCTCGTCGTCGTCGACTACAAGACCGGCCGTGCACCGAGCACCGATGACGAGGCGCGCGGCTCCCAGGCGCTGGCGCTCTACGTCCTCGCCGTCCGCCGCACGCTCCGCCGGCCGTGCACCCGGGTCGAGCTGCACCACGTGCCCTCCGGCACGGTGGCCGCCTTCGAGCACACCGAGCGGTCGCTGGCCAACCACGCCCGGCGGGCCGAGGACGTCGCCATCGACATCCAGGCGGCGAGCGAGGCGGTGGCCGCCGGGCAGGACCCCGACGCCGCCTTCCCGGCGGTCCCGGGCAAGCAGTGCGGGTGGTGCGACTTCCGGCCCAGCTGCCCGGCGGGGCAGGCCGCCGGCCCGGCCCGGGAGCCGTGGAGCTTCCTCCCCGAGGACGACGCGGCCACCTGATGGAACGGCCACGCTGCAGGGTCCCGCCCCGAGCTCGCAAGGGGTGGGGGGCAGCGTGGTCCTCTCTCAGGCGGCCAGCGCCACGGGCGCGCGGACGAGCCCGGCGCGCACGATCGGTGACCGGTACGCCCGATCGGGCAGCGCCAGGAACGCGGCCCGGAACGCCCGGAGCCCGGCGGTCGCCGCGGCGTCGGTCAGCGCCAGCCCCGGCAGGGAGTACATCCTCCGGGCCCAGGCGGGCAGCAGCGCGAAGCAGAGCGCCGCCAGGGTGCCCCACACCGGCCTCGCCGGCGTCAGCACCTGCAGCCACCCGGGCATCGGCGGCAGGAAGAGGTCCCGGACACCCTTCACGGCCGCCGGGGTGGCCGCCAGCGAGGGCCGCATGCCCTCGAAGTACGCGTCGAGCTCGGCCACCGACCTCGGCACCGTCGCCAGCGGCACCCCCACGAGGTGCGCGAAGGTCACCTGCTCGTCCACGTAGCGGTCGGCCTCGTCGTCCGTCAGCGCCACCCCCGCCCGGCGGGCCGTCGTCAGGATCGACGCGACGGCGCAGGCGTGCACCCACAGGAGCAGGTCCGGGTCGTCGACCCGGTAGGCGCGGCCGGTCGTCTCCTCGACGCCGGAGAGCTTCCGGTGGTAGCCCCGCACCCGGGCGGCCATCCGGCGCGCCTCGGTCCGCCGCCCGAAGACGACCGTCTCCATGTACTGGCCGGTGCGGGTCATGCGCATCCACCAGTCGTCCTTGAAGCCGGCGGAGTTGCGCGCAACGCCGTCCATGGCCACCGGGTGCAGGGCCTGGAGCATCAGCGCCCCCATCGCGCCGACGTGGTACGCGGGGTCGCCGTGGATCCGCCAGGTCACGCTCCCCGGGCCGAAGAAGCCCAGCCGGTCCTCCTCCTCGGTCCAGTCGTCGGGCGAGGGCAGCGGTGCCAGCCGGCTCACGACCGCTCCTCGGCGCTCGACCAGAAGTCGCAGAGCACCTCGAGGGTGCGCGGCGGGTTCTCGACGGCGGGGGAGTGGATCGCGTTGTCGATCACCTCGTGCCGGGCGCCCAGCCGGCGGGCCATGTCGGCCTGCACGTGCGGCAGCCAGGCGTCGTCGGCCTCCCCGTGCGCCACCAGGACCGGCACACCGGCCTCCTTCAGCTCGGCCACCCGGTCGGGTTCGGCCAGCATGGCGTCGGCCATGCCCCGCAGCCCGGCGGCGGAGTTGCGCAGGAAGCGGCGCGAGTAGAACTCCCGGGTCGGCGCCGGTACGGCCTGCGCCTTGGGATCGGTCATCGCCAGCTGCTCCAGCGTCTCGTGGACCAGCGGCACGCCCCCGGCGTCCAGCAGGGGGCCCAGGTGGTCCAGCAGCTCGGCGCGGCGTCCGGTGAGCTGGGAGGGCCCCGACCCGAGCAGCGTGAAGGTGGTGAACAGGCCCGGTTCGGCGAGGACCGCGGCCCGGGTGACCAGCCCTCCGAAGCTGTGCCCCACCAGGTGGAGGGGCGCACCGGACTCCTCCCGCAGCACCTGCGCCACCGCGACGACGTCGGCGCCGAGGGCCGCCACCGAGTACTGGGCCGGGTCGTCGGGGCCCGGTGACTCGTACTGCCCCCGCTGGTCCAGCGCGACCACCCGGTACCCGGTGGCGGCGAGCGGGCTCAGCAGCGGGGCGAAGTCCTCCTTGCTGCCCGTGTAGCCGGCCACCATCAGCGCGGTGCCGCGGGCGGCGCTTCCCCCGGTGTCCAGGGCGGCGAGCGGCCCGGCGCCGCCGGGAAAGGTGCGCGCGACCGCGTCGTGCCGCGCGAGCTGGCGGAGGTCGTCGGGCGCGATGGCGAGGGACACGGGTCGGGCATCGGGGCCGCCGGGCAGGACCATGGCCCCCAGTGAACCCCGAACGCAGCGGGCGCGCCGGGGCGGGGCGGCCTCAGCGGTAGACGCGGACCTCGCCGGGCAGCGCGAGGACGACCGCAGGGCCGACGACGGTGGCCACCGCACCCTCGGGCAGGTCGCTCGCTCCCGACCGGCCCAGCTCGTCGCCGGTGCCGGGGTCGAGGTGGACGATCCCGTCGGACGTCGGGACGGGCAGCGTCGTGGTGCCGTCCGCGGTCGCCTCCCCGGGTACACCGGTGGCGGGAGCCGTCCACAACGGTCGGGCGGACTCCGGGTCGAGCGCGGTGAGCGTGCCCCCGGCGGAGACCAGCACCGCGGTCTCGGTGGCCGACGCCCGCACCGCGGACCCGGGGCCGGCGGCCAGGGTGGTGAGCAGCGAGCCGTCGGCGGCGGAGAGCAGCTGCACCTCGTCGCCCAGGCGCACCGTGACGAGCTGGTCCGCGCCCACCAGCTCGGTGGTCCCACCGTCGGATCCCGGCAGGTCGCGGGTCCAGTGCGGGTCGCCGTCGAACCCGTCCAGCAGCTCGAGCTGCGCGGTGTCGGAGCCGGCGCACTGCTGCAGCACCGCCACGCCTGCGTCGCCGGCCGCGGACCGCAGCAACCGGCAGCCCTCCGGAGGGGCGTACCGCCAGCGGATGCCGCCGGCGGTGGGGTCGAGCGTGACGATCCCGGTGGGGCTGCGGGCCAGCACGATGCGGTCGGTGGAGGAGAGGGTCGCGTCCGCGCGGAAGTCGACGTTCCGGATCCATGCGCGGACGCCGGTGCCGGCGTCCAGGGCGACCGCCTCGTCGCACCGGTCCTCGGTCCGGAAGACCGCCACCGCGACGCCGTCGGTCGCCGTGAGCCCGCAGAGCCGGGCGTTGGCCCGCGTGTAGTGCCAGGCCTCCTCGCCGGTCGCCGGGTCCAGCCCGCGCACCCCGTGCGGCGAGCCGACCAGCACGCGCCCCTCCTCGACGACGTCCCCGGGCACGGGGTCGCCCTCGGTGGACCACGCCTCGGCGACGGTGTCGGCCGGCGCCCCCGCAGGGGGATCGGCCGCGGGCGCGGTGCTGCTCGACGTGGCGGCCGCGTCCGAGCCCCGCCACAGCAGCGCGGCGACGACGACCAGTGCGACCGTGGCCGCCGTCCAGACCCACACCCGCAGCGGCGGCGCGCCGACGGTGGTGGACCGGCCACCCGCCAGGGGTCCGCGCCGAGCGTGCGAGGCGTGGGCCCCCGGGAGGTGCTCCGTCATCAGCCCTCGGAGCCGGCGCCCGAACTCTCCGCGCCGGCGCCACCCGCGCCCGAGCCGCCGCGTCCGGCACCGCCACGCCGGCGCCGGCGGCGCGGCCTGGCGCTCCCACCCTCGGCGGAGGCCGCCGGGGTCGTTCCGGCCGGTGCGGCGCCCTCTGCCGCCGGGCCGTCGGCAGCGGCCGCCGTCTCCCCGCTGCGGCGGGTCCGCCGCCGCGGACGGCTCTTGCCGCCGCCCGCGGACTGCTCGTCGCCGGGCTCCTGGCGCTGCGCCGGGCCGCGCGAGTCGCCGCGACCCGCGGGGCGGTTCCGCTTGCCGGTCTCGCCGAGGTCCTCGAGCACCTCCGCGTCCAGCCCCTCACGGGTCCGCTGCGAGCGCGGCAGCCGGCCCTTGGCGCCCTCGGGGACGTCGAGGTCGGTGTAGACCCACGGGGAGGTCGAGTAGGTCTCCGGTGGGTCGGCGAAGTCCAGGTCCAGCGCCTTGTTGATCAGCTGCCACCGGGGGATGTCGTCCCAGTCGACCAGGGTGACCGCGACACCGGTCGACCCCGCGCGGCCGGTGCGGCCGATGCGGTGCACGTAGGTCTTCTCGTCCTCCGGGCACTGGTAGTTCACGACGTGGCTGACGCCGGTGACGTCGATGCCGCGGGCGGCGACGTCCGTGGCCACCAGCACGTCCACCTTGCCGCTGCGGAAGGCCCGCAGCGCCTGCTCCCGGGCGCCCTGACCCAGATCGCCGTGCACGGCCGCGGCGGCGAAGCCGCGGTCGACGAGCTCGTCGGCGACCTTCTGCGCGGTGCGCTTGGTGCGGCAGAAGACCATGACCAGGCCGCGGTCGCGGGCCTGCAGCACGCGGGAGAGCAGCTCGGGCTTGTCCAGGTTGTGCGCCCGGTAGATGAACTGGGTGGTCTGCGGAACCGTCGAGCCCTCGTCGTTGCCGTGAGCGCGGATGTGCGTCGGCTGCGTCATGAAGGTCCGCGACAGGGTCACGATCGGGCCGGGCATCGTGGCCGAGAAGAGCATCGTCTGCCGCTTCTCCGGAACCATCGCGAGGATCCGCTCGATGTCGGGCAGGAAGCCGAGGTCGAGCATCTCGTCGGCCTCGTCGAGGACGAGCGCCTTGACCTTGCCCAGGATCAGGTCGCCCCGCTGGGCCAGGTCGAGCAGTCGCCCCGGCGTGCCGACGACGACCTCGACACCCTTGCGGAGCGACTCGATCTGCGGCTCGAAGGCGCGGCCGCCGTAGATCGCCTCCACGCGGATGCCGCGCTTGGCGCCGGCGGCGCCCAGGTCGCGGGCGACCTGCACGCACAGCTCGCGAGTGGGGACGACGACCAGTGCCTGCGGCACCCCGTCACCGCCCTCGGCCGGCGGGACGACGCGCTGCAGGAGCGGGACGCCGAAGCCCAGGGTCTTGCCGGTGCCGGTGCGCGCCTGGCCGATGAGGTCGTTGCCGGCGAGCGCCAGCGGGAGGGTGAGCTCCTGGATGGCGAAGGTGCGGTGGATGCCCACGTCGGCCAGTGCGGCGACGATGTCGGGGTGCACGTCGAAGTCGCTGAACAGCGGGCTGTCGGCGGCGACGGGGGCGCCGCCGAGCTCCTCGACGGTCTGCGCGAGCTCCTCGGGAGCGGGCGCGCCGGTCTCGGCGTGCTCCAGCTCGGGGGCGGTGGTCTCGGTGGAGGTCTTCTCGGTGGAGGTCAAACTCTCGCCTCTGGTCTGCTGGGGACCGGCTGCGGCAGCGGTGTCGCCGCCTCGCGCCCGTCCCGGGTCGGTTGTCGCGGGATCGGTTCCTGCGCCGACGCGGCCAGCGGAACCGGACCTCGCCACGGCCCGGGAGACAGCCCGGGGGGCGTCGTCCAGCGATCGTCAGCGCACAGATGTTCGAGCGCGCCCGGAGGCTCGCCGATTCCCATGCTAGCGCGAGCACCGGTTAGCCTCTCGGCGCCGCGCTGCCCGGTGTCGGGTGCGTCACCCCTCCGGGGCACGCGGCGCCACCGCTGCCGAGCCCAGGAGTTGCCGTGCCACCGGTCCAGAACACGGCGGTCGCCGACCTGCTGGGGGTGCTCGCCTACGCCGAGCTGACCGCGTTCGACCGGCTGGCCGAGGATGCCCGGATGGCGCCGTCGCTCACCGGCCGGGCTGCGCTCGCCCGGATGGCCGCCGCCGAGATCGCGCACCACTTCCGGCTCACCGCGCGGCTGGAGGAGCTGGGCGTCGACCCCGCGACGGCGATGGCGCCGTTCGTCTCGGCGCTGGACACCTTCCACGAGAGCACCCGGCCCAGCACGTGGCTCGAGGGGCTGGTGAAGGCCTACGTCGGCGACGGGCTGGCCGCCGACTTCTACCGCGAGATCGCCGGCTTCCTGCCCGAGCCCGACCGGGGGCTGGTGCTCGACGTGCTCGCCGACACCGGCTACGCGGACTTCGCCGTCCGCGAGGTGCGCGCGGCGATCGCCGCCGACCGCGCGGTCGCCGGCCGGCTGGCGCTGTGGGGCCGCCGCCTGGTGGGGGAGGCCATGACCCGGTCGCAGGCGGTGATCGCCGAGCACGACCCGCTCGCCGAGCTGATCGTCTCCGGCACCGGCGACCTGTCGGGGATCGGCCGGCTCATCGAGCGCATCACCAGCGCGCACACGGCCCGGATGAAGACCCTCGGCCTGAACCCCTGAGGCGATGACATCGTCGGCCTCCGGCCGACACCGCGGCCACGTGCCGTCCCCCTGGTGCGCCGAGCGCGTCCGTCGGGCCTGCGCGGGACCCTCCGGGCCCCACTCGGCACGACCATGCAGAAGGGGGCGGCTCCGCCGCAGCGGAGACGCCCCCTTCGCTCAGGTGCTGCTCGTGGCCGGCTGCGGTCAGCTGCCGGTGCCGGCGATGAAGCCCACGCGGCGCTGGTCGGCCTGCGCGATCTCCACGTAGGCGATCCGGTCGACGGGGACCAGGACCTGGCGCCCCCGCTCGTCGACCAGGGTGAGCAGGCCGTCCTTCGTCGAGCCCGACATGGCCTTGGCCACCTCGGCCGCGATCTCATCAGGGGTCTTGGGGCTGTCGATGACCAGCTCCCGGGGCGAGTGCTGGACGCCGATCTTGACTTCCACGTGGGCGATGCCTCCTCGGTTCGCGCGACTGAGGCCAACGCTAGTCCAGCCGTCGTCGCGGGCACCGTCCGAACCCGTGCGCCGTCAGCGAACGCCGCCGCTCAGCCCTGGGCCGGCTCGCCGTCGACGCGGGGGAAGCCGGAGATGCCCCGCCAGGCCAGCGCGGACATCAGCGAGACCGCCTCGTCGCGGGAGACGGTGCCCTTCCGCGGTAGCCACCAGCGGGCGCTGCTCTCGGCCAGCCCCGACAGCCCCGAGGCCAGCAGCAGCGCACGCTCCGGGTCGGCTCCGGTGTCGGCGGCGATGACGCCCGCGATGGCCTCGACGCACACCGCCGTACCGCGGTCGACGACGGCGCGGACGTCGTCGTCGTTGCGCAGGTCGGACTCGAAGACCAGGCGGAAGGCCTCGCCGTCGGCGTCGATGAAGTCGAAGTAGGCGCCGACGGCGGCGTCGACCCGGGCCCGGTTGTCGGCGGTGCGGCCCATCGCCTCGCCCACGCGGTCGGCCAGCTCGGAGACGTGCTCCTCCAGCAGCGCCAGGTAGAGCTCCCGCTTGCCCGGGAAGTGCTGGTAGAGCACCGGCTTGCTGACTCCGGCCCGGACGGCGATGTCGTCCATGGCCGCCGCGTGGAAGCCGTGGGCGACGAAGACCTCCTGGGCCGCGCGCAGCAGCTGGAGACGGCGCGCGCCGCGCGGCAGTCGGGACGTGCGCCGGTTGGCCGCGGCGGGGCGTGAGGGCTGCATGGCGAGGGGGATGGTACCGGCGGGCTGCCGGAGTGATCGACAGACGGCACTCAGCGTTACCGTCGCCGGTGATGTCCGAGGCCCCGCTCTCCACCACCCCGCTACCGGCGCTGGAGGTCGCGGTGCCGCCGTGGCCGGGCGAGGAGGTGCCGGTACGCGGCGGGGCGGTGTTCGTGCGGCGCACGCCGTGGCGGGGTCCCGTCGGGGACGGGCCGCCGGCGGGCGCGCCCCGGGAGCGGGCGCTGTACGTCCACGGTCTGGGCGGCGCCTCCACGAACTGGACCGACCTCGCGGCCCTGCTCGCGGTGCGGTTCGACGGCTGGGCGGTGGACCTGCCCGGGTTCGGCCGGTCACGGCCCCCGGCGCGCGGGCGGTACTCCATCCGCAGCCACGTGCGCGCCGTCGTCGACGTCCTCGAGCACGTCGCGGCCCAGCCGGGCGCGGGCGCCGGGGATCCGGTGCACCTGGTGGGCAACTCCCTCGGCGGCCTGGTGAGCCTGCTCGTCGCCGCGCTGCGCCCCGACCTCGTGGCGACGCTGACGCTGGTCTCCCCGGCCATGCCCGTCTACCGGGTGCCGCCGGCGTTCGGCCGGGCGCTGCTGCTCCTGCTCGTCCCCGGCGTGCCGACCCTCGCGGAGCGCCGGCTGGCCGCCGTCTCCCCGGAGGAGAGCGTCCGGTCGATGGTGCGGATGTGCTTCGGGAACCCGCATGCCGTGCCGCCCGAGCGCGTGGAGCAGGCGGTCCAGGAGATGCACGAACGGGCCCAGCAGCCCTGGGCGGACCGGGCCCTGGCCCGGAGCATGCGCGGGCTGATCACCTCCTACCTGAGGCTCGGCCCGGCCAACGCCTGGCGGACGGCCCGGGGGCTGCGGATGCCGGTCCTGGTGATCTGGGGCGGGCGCGACCGGCTGGTCGATCCCGCCCTCGCGCCGCGCCTGGCCGCGACCGTGCCGGACGGTCGGCTCCTGCTCCTCGACGACGTCGGGCACGTGGCCATGCTGGAGGCCGCGGAGCCGACGGCGCGGGCGGTGCTCGGGATGGTGGAGGGCCGAACCACGGGGCCGGGCGTGGCGGCCCCGCCGGCTGTCGCCGACGCGCCACGCAGCGTGAGACGCTGAACGCACCGGGGGACGGAGCGAGCGAGCGGGGAGGCGACCGGTGGGAGGACGTCTGACCGACGGCCGACCCGTGGCCCGTCCCGGCCCGCCCCCCGCCCGCGGTCGGCCGCGGCCGCCCGCCGGCCCCCGGGGTCGGCTGCGCCGGGGCGTGCGGCGCCACGGCTGGCGGGCCTACTCGATCCCCTACCTCCCTCACCCCACGTTCACCGAC
>NZ_JBJHAT010000031.1:0-57577 GCF_054051175.1 Blastococcus sp. SYSU DS0753
CCCCCCCCCCCCCCCCCCCCCCCCCCCCCCCCCCCCCCCCCCCCCCCCCCCCGCCCCCCCCCCCCCCCCCCCCCCCCCCCCCCCCCCGGGGTGCGGGCGCGCCGCGACCGCGTACTGGCCTACCGTGGAGTACGGACCCGGGGCGACGGACGCGACGAGCAGGGGCACAGGTGGACTGGACGGCAGCGGGTGGCCACGGCCACCCCGCGGCGGAGGGCTTCGCCCACGACGCGCTGCTCTACGACTCCCTGGAGGAGCTCGTCGCCACGGCGGGCCCGTTCCTCCGCGCGGGCCTGGCCGCCGGCGACGCCGCGGTGGTCGCCGCCTCGCCCCCGGCCGCCGCCGCGCTGCGCGAGGCGCTGGACGACGAGCGGGTACTGGTCCTCGACCGCGGCGACGCCTACGGGCCGCGGACGCCGGCCGCCATCACCGCTTTCCGCCGGCTGGCCGAGGGCCAGCGGGCCGCCGGGGCGGCGCGGGTCCGGGTGCTCGGCGAGCTGGACTTCGGGACCACGCCGCGCCAGTGGCTCGAGTGGGAGCGCTACGACGCCGTCATCAACGAGGCGCTGCGCGGCTGGGACCTCTGGGGCGTCTGCGCGTTCGACACCCAGCGCCTCCCCGAGCCGGTGCTCGCCACCGCGACCCGCACCCACACGCACCTGGTGACGCCCGCGAGCCGCACCCTCAACCCCGCGTACACCGAACCGGCCAGCTACCTGCGCACGCTGCCGGTGCCCGACGAGCCGCTCGAGGCGACGCCGCCGCGGTTCGCGGCCGCCGACGTCGCCGACTTCATCGGCCTGCGGCACGCCGTCGCCGCCCAGCTCGCCGGGGTCGCGGCGCCCGCCGACCTGGTCGAGGACTTCCTGCTCGCCGTGGACGAGATGACCTCCAACGCCGTCCGGCACGGGCTGCCGCCGGTGAGCCTCCGCCTCTGGACCACCGCGGACCGGATCGTGTGCACCATCGCCGACGGTGGGCCGGGCTGGGACGACCCGTTCGCCGGGTACGGGCCGGCGCACGGGTCGGACCTCTCCCGGGGAGGCATGGGGCTGTGGCTGGCCCGGCAGCTCTGCGACCACGTGGACATCTCCGGTGGCGCGCACCACCCCGGCGACGGCGGGGTGCGCGTCCGGCTCACCACCGTCCTGCGCTGAGCCGTCACACCGTTCCCCGTTTCCGTCCAGTGGGGACGGTGGCCGCGCGGCGCACCCGCGGGCCGCGATACTGGGGACCTCGACCGGGCGACGATGGGAGCAGCGTGGTGGATCGGGCGCGCACGGACCACGGACGGATCACCGTCCTCGTGGAACGGGAGGGCTGACGTGGACAAGGTGCTTCCCTCCGCCGCGGAGGCGGTGGCCGACATCCCCGCGGGTGCGACGCTCGCGGTGGGCGGGTTCGGGCTGTGCGGGGTGCCGTACGCGCTGATCGACGCGATCCTCGAGCAGGGCACGGATCAGCTGACGACCATCTCCAACAACTGCGGGGTCGACGACCAGGCCCTCGGCGTGCTGCTCTACGCGGGGCGGATCCGCAAGACGATCAGCTCCTTCGTCGGCGGCAACAAGGAGCTGGCCCGGCTGTACCTGTCCGGCGAGCTGGAGGTCGAGCTGACCCCGCAGGGCACGCTGGCCGAGCGGCTGCGCGCCGGCGGCGCCGGCATCCCCGCCTTCTACACCCCCACCGGCGTCGGCACGCTGGTCGCCGAGGGCGGCATCCCCCTCCGCTACGACGCCGAGGGCACCGTCGTGGAGGTGAGCCGGCCGAAGGAGGTGCGGGAGTTCGACGGGCGGCAGTACGTGCTGGAGACCGCCCTGACCGCCGACTTCGGGCTGGTGCACGCCGCCGTGGGCGACCGGCACGGCAACCTGGTGTTCCACGAGTCGGCGCGCAACTTCAACCCGCTCGCCGGGATGGCCGGGCGGATCACGATCGCCGAGGTCGAGGAGCTCGTCGAGCCGGGCGAGATCACGCCCGAGGACGTGCACCTGCCCGGCGTCTACGTCGACCGCGTGGTGGTCGTCGGCGGCGACCGCAAGCCGATCGAGCGGCGAACGACCCGGCCCCGCACCGACCGCGCGCAGACCCCGGCCGCCGCCGGCGAGGAAGCCACCACCGAGGGAGCACGCTGATGGCCCTGACCCGTGAGCAGCTGGCCGCCCGTGTGGCACTGGAGCTGGAGGACGGCCAGTACGTCAACCTGGGCATCGGGATGCCCACCCTGGTGCCGAACTACGTGCCCGAGGGCGTGCACGTGGTCCTGCACTCGGAGAACGGCGTCCTCGGCGTCGGCCCCTACCCCTTCGAGGGCGAGGAGGACCCGGACCTGATCAACGCCGGCAAGGAGACCGTCACGCTCCTGCCCGGCGCCAGCTTCTTCGACTCGGCGATGTCGTTCGGCATGATCCGCGGCCAGCACCTGGACGTCGCGGTGCTGGGCGCCATGCAGGTCAACCCCCGCGGCGACCTGGCCAACTGGCTGATCCCCGGCAAGATGGTCAACGGGATGGGCGGGGCGATGGACCTCGTCCACGGCGCCCGCCGGGTGATCATCATGATGGAGCACGTGGCCCGCGACGGCTCACCGAAGATCGTGCAGGAGTGCACCCTGCCGCTGACCGGCAAGGCCTGCGTCGACCGCGTCGTCACCGACCTCGCCGTCATCGACGTCACCCCGGACGGCCTGGTCCTGCGCGAGACGGCGCCCGGGGTCTCCGCCGACGACGTGGTCGCCGCGACCGGCGCCCCGCTCACCGTCGCCGACGACGTCCGCGAGATGCCGCTGCCCGCCTCCGTCTGACCCGCGCCGAGTGTCGGCCGGCTGTCGTCTCCCCGGCCGGGAAGCGACAGCGGGCCGACACCCGCTCAGCGGAGCAGGGCCGCGAGGCGGGTCAGGAGACGGTCGGGGTCGTGCAGGTCGGCGGCGGTCACGAACACCACCGTCCACCCGGCCGCGGTGAGCCGGTTGAGCCGGCGGCGGTCCGCGGCGACCTGCTGCCGCGTCTCCCCGTGCCAGGCGCCCTCGTACTCCACGGCCACCTTCCGGTCCGGCCAGGCGAAGTCGACGCGCGCGACGAACCCCTCGGCGTCCCGGATGCTGAACGGGGCGACGGGGCGGGGCAGGCCCGACCGGTGCAGGAGCAGCCGCAGCCGGGTCTCCTGCGGCGACGCGGCCAGCCCGTCGGCGAGTTCAGCGGCGGCTCGCGCCTCGCGGCAGCCCCTCCCGCGCGCGGCGGCCGCGGTCTCGCGCACCCACGCCAACCGGGTCACCCCGAGGTCGACGAACCGGTCGACCAGCACGACGGCCTCGTCCAGCGGGCCCCTCCCGGCCAGGTCGACGACGGTGAGCTCGGCGCTCGTCAGCGGGATGCCCGCCCGGTGCGCGACGTGTTCTGCCGCGAGGTGACGACGCCGCACCCGCACACCCGGTTCGCGGCACACGGTCGACCCCGCTGGGACGGTGAGCTCGACGTCGTCGAGGGGTCCGGCGAGGGGCAACCCCCACAGGACCGCCGCGCTCTTCCCGCTCACCACCGCGCCGGGCACCAGCAGCTGAGCCGCCGCGCCGGCTCGGAGGGCGTGCGTGACCGGAAGCGCGGCGCAGGCGTAGACGTCACGGAACAAGCGCTGCCACGCGGGACCACGCAGCTGGCCGCGGCTGAGCGTGCCGGCTGCGACCGCGCTGGAGCCACGGAAGACACGTCCGCGCAGCTCGACCGGGCGATGGGGCGGGACGGGCACGTGCAGAAGCGTGGCCGACCGCGCGGCAGCGCGCTGACGCCGTCCACAGCCGGGCTGCGGGTGTCGGCCGGTGGTCGTCTCCGGGGCGCGGAGACCACCACCGGCCGACGGTCGATCAGGCGGACGTGCCGCGGAGCTCGGCGAGGATGGGGCCGGCGACCTTGAAGGCGTGGTTGGCCGCGGGCACCCCGGCGTAGACGGCGGCGTGCTGGATGACCTCGGCGATCTCCTCGTCGGAGAGCCCGTTGTTCACGGCCGCGCGCACGTGCAGGGCGAACTCCTCCCAGTGCCGCAGCGCGATGGTGATCGACAGCGTCATCAGGCTGCGGTCCCGGCGGGCCAGCCCGGGGCGCTGCCAGAGGTCGCCCCACGCGGTGCGGGTGATGAAGTCCTGGAAGTCCGCGGTGAACGGGGTGGTGGCGGCGACGGCGCGGTCCACGTGCGCGTCGCCCAGCACCTCGCGGCGGGTGCGCATGCCGGCCTCGCGGCGGGCGGCGTCGGTGTCGGGCAGCTCGCTCATCGGGCGCCTCCGGCGGCGTCGAAGTGGCGGAGCAGCGCGCCGGTGACCTCCGCCGCGCGCTCCAGGTTGCCCAGGTGGGCGGCCGGGCTGAGCGTGAGCAGCTCCGCCCCGGCGATGCCCGCGGCGATCGCCTCCTGGTGCGGGGGCGGCAGCGCCGGGTCCTCGGCGCCGGAGACGACGAGCGTCGGGGCGGTGATGCGCCGCAGGTCCTCGCGCAGGTCGATGCCGCCGACCACCTCGCAGCACGCGGCGTAGCCCTCGTCGTCGGCGCCGGCCACCATCGCCTCGAGCCGGGCCACGAGGTCGGGGTGCTGCGCGGCGAAGCCAGGGGTCAGCCAGCGGGAGACCACCGTCGGGGCGAAGCCGGCGGTGCCTTCGGCGCGGGCCTGCGCGGCCCGGTCGAGGAAGCCCTGGGGCTCGGTCCTCGCCGAGCTGAACAGCACGGCGAGTCCCTGCACGCGGGAGGGCTCGCGGGCCGCCATCCGCATGCCGACCATGCCGCCGAGCGAGACCCCGGCGACGTGCGCCCGCTGCGCCCCGAGCCGGTCGAGCAGCGCCAGGACGTCGTCGACCAGGTCGTCGAGGGAGTACGGCCCGGCCGGCGCGGGTGACTCGCCGTGGCCGCGGCCGTCGTAGGTGACCACCCGGAACCGCTCGGCCAGCGCGGGTACCTGCGGGTCCCACATCGCGCGGGCCGCGCCCAGGGAGTTGGACAGGACGACCACGGGCGCGTCGGCGGGTCCGGTGACGGTGTGGGCGACGGGGACGGCGCTCATCGGGCTCCCTCGGTGAGGTGGGTGTGCTCGGCCAGGACCTCGTCGACCTGTGCGCCCGCCTCGCCGACGTCCGGCCGTGCGCCGAGCAGTGCGGCGAGGTCGACGTCGTCCCGGCCGGCCACCACGTCGGCCAGCGGCCGCCCGGTGGCCTCGGCCTCCCGCACGGCGGCCGCCGCCTCGTCGTGCGCCGCGTCGCGGCCGAGCAGCGGGGTCAGGGCGTCGGCGAGCGCCCCGGCGAGCTCCGGGTCGCGGGCCGCGGCCACCGTCGCCGCCATGCGGGCGGGGTCGGGGCGCAGGCCGGCGAGGCTCTCGACCAGCCAGGCCGCGGCCGAGCCGACCGTCGACAGCAGGTCGGTCAGGGCCGGCCACTCGCTGTGCCAGGCTCCGGCGGCGCGCTCGTGCTCCTGCTCCATCGCACCCAGCAGGGTGGCCACGAGGCCGGGGGCCCGCCGGGCGCAGGCGCGGGCGGAGATGGCTGCGACAGGGTTGCGCTTGTGCGGCATGGCGGACGAGCCGCCCCGGCCGGCGCCGGTCTCGGCGACCTCGGCCACCTCGCTCTGCGCGAGCAGCACGACGTCGACGGCCACGGTGGCCAGCACGCCGGCGGTGGCGCCGAGCGCGCCGGCCAGGTCGGCGACCGGTAGCCGCACGGTGTGCCAGGGGGCGGCGGTGGCGACCAGCCCGAGCTCGGCGGCGAGCGCTGCCCGCAGCGCCGTCCCCGACCCGTCGGTGGCGGCCAGGGTGCCGACCGCCCCGCCGTACTGGACCGGCAGCGACGCCACCACCTCAGCCAGCCGCAGCCGGGCGCCGTCCAGCCCGCTGAGCCAGCCGGCGGCCTTCAGGCCGAAGGTGGTGGGCAGCGCCTGCTGCAGAAGGGTGCGTCCCATGAGGACGTCGTCGCGGTGGGCCCGGGCCAGCCCGGCCGCCGCCTCGGCCGCGAGCGCGAGATCACGGTCGATCGCGGCGATCGCCCGGCGGCTCATGAGCACCAGCGCGGTGTCGACGACGTCCTGGCTGGTGGCGCCGACGTGGACGGCCACCGCGTGGCGCTCCCCCACCGCGGCCCGCAGCACCCGCACCAGCGGCGGCACCGGGTTGCCGGCATCGGCGGCGTGCGCGACCACGGAGGCCAGGTCGAGGGCCGCGGGTTCGGCGCAGGCGCGCGTGACCGCGTCGGCGGCCGTGGCGGGCACCAGCCCCGTCGCCGCGGCGGCGCGCGCCAGGGCGGCCTCCACGTCGAGGAGCGCGTCGAACCAGGCGGAGTCGGAGACGGCGGTCGCCGCGCCGCCGCGGGCGAAGGTCGCGCTGAAGAGACCGGTCACGTCCCGTTCCTACCGCGTCGAGGGCCCTCGGGCGGGCTCATACCGCGAAGAACACCGTCTCGCGCTCGCCCTGCAGGTGGACGTCGAAGCGGTAGCCGTCACCGCCCGGGGCGGCGAGCAGCGTCTGCCGCGCGGCCTCGTCGGGCAGCGAGCGCAGCACGACGTCCTCGGCGTTCGCCTCGACCTCGTCGGCGAAGTAGATGCGGGTGACCACCCGGTCGAGCAGCCCACGGGCGAACACCGAGACGTCGATGTGCGGCGCCTGCAGCCCGCCCTCGCCGTCGGGCACCCGGCCCGGCTTGAGGGTGAACACCGAGAACTCCCCGGTGATCGTCTGCGCGCGGGCGTAGCCGCGGAAGCCCGGGTAGGACGCCGCGCCGCGGGGGTCCTCGGGCGAGGGGAACCGGCCGTCGGGATCGGCCTGCCAGGTCTCGATCATGGCGTCGGGCACGACCTCACCGGCGCCGTCGAACACGCGACCGCGCAGCCAGAAGCCGCCCGGGTTGCCCTCGGCGGCGGCGAACTCGCCGTCGGGCCAGGTGAGCCCGATGGCGAGGTAGGGGCCGACGGTCGCGCTCGGCGTGGTGCCCAGCCGGAACGGGCCGGTGAGGAAGCCGCTGCCGCGCTGCCCGGAGCGCGGCTGGAAGGGGGTGGGCGGGTCCGGCGGGACGTCCAGCGGGTTCACGGTCACGCGACATCTCCGTCGTCGTCGGTCTCGAACGGCGTCTGGTCGGTCCCGCGCAGCACGATGTCCCACTCGAAGGCCAGCGCCCAGTTGTCCTGGGTGCGCTCGAGGGAGAACCGGCTGATCGCCCGGTGCCGCGCCGCCGGCGGGATGGAGTTGAAGATGGGGTCCTGGCCGAACAGCGGGTCGTCCGGGAAGTACATCTGGGTGACCAGCCGCTGGGTGAAGGCGCGGCCGAAGAGGCTGAAGTGGATGTGCGCGGGGCGCCAGGCGTTGTGGTGGTTCCCCCACGGGTAGGCGCCGGGCTTGATCGTCAGGAACTCGTACCGGCCGAGGCTGTCGGTCACGACCCGGCCGAGACCGTCGAAGTGCGGGTCCAGCGGCGCGGGCCAGTTGTCGACGACGTGCCGGTAGCGGCCGGACGCGTTGGCCTGCCACACCTCCACGAGCGCGTCGGGCACCGGGCGGCCGTCGCTGTCCAGCACGCGGCCGTGGACGAGGATCCGCTGGCCCATCGCCTCGCCCCCGTTGCGCAGGGTGAGGTCGGCGTCGTGCGGGAGCACGCGGTCCTCGCCGAGCACCGGACCGGTGACCTCGGTGAGCCGGTGCGGCAGGTCCACCGGCGTCCGCAGGGGGGCCCGCAGGGCGGTGCTCCGGTAGCCGGGGAAGCCCACGGGGGTGCGCACCCCGGCGTCCTCGCGCAGGTACCGCGGCAGGTGCAGGCCGTCGGCGGACGTGGTCCCGGTCATGGCCGGACGGTACGGCCGCCCGGCTACGCTCCCAAGTCCAGCTTTCCACTGGACGGGAGACGAGCAGCATGGCCGGTCGCAGCGCCACCCCGGGACGGTCGGTCACCTCGCGGGCGCTGGGGATCCTCGACGCCTTCGACAGCCGCACGCCGCGACTGTCCCTCTCGGAGATCGCCGACCGCTCGGGCACGCCGCTGACCACCGCCCACCGGCTGCTCGGCGAGCTGACCGACTGGGGCGCGCTGATCCGCCGCCCCGACGGCCGCTACGAGATCGGCCGCAAGCTCTGGGACCTCGGCCTGCTGGCCCCCGTCCAGCTCGAGCTCCGCCAGGTCGCCGCCCCGTTCCTCCTGGACCTGCACACCACCACCCGCGACACCGTGCACCTGGCCGTCCGGGAGGGGCTGCACGCGCTCTACGTCGACCGGGTCTCGGGCCGGGAGTCGGTGCCGGTGGTCAGCCAGGTCGGCAGCCGGCTGCCGCTGCACGCCACGGGCGTGGGCAAGGTGCTGCTGGCCGCTGCTCCCGACGACGTGGTCGACCAGTCGCTGCGCTCGCTGCGACCGCTCACCCGGCACACCGTCACCGATCCGGCGAGGCTCACCCGCGAGCTGGCCGAGATCCGGCGCCGCCGGTACGCCCGCACCTGCGAGGAGATGTCGCCGGGCACGGCCTCCGTCGCGGTGCCGGTGCAGGTGGAGCGGGAGGCCGGACCACTGGCCGTCGCGGCGCTGGGCATCGTGGTGCCCCCGCACCGGCGCGACGTCGCCCGTCTGGTCCCCGCCCTGGAGATGGCGGCCCGCGGGATCGGTCGCGAGCTCGCCCGCTCGCTCGAATTCCACTGACCGGAAGGCTCGGGTCCCGGGGAGCCCGGGAGGGAGCCACACTCGTCGGCGTGCGCACCCAGGTAGGCATCATCGGCGCCGGCCCCGCCGGCCTCCTGCTGTCCCGGCTGCTCGCGCTGCAGGGCATCGACTCGGTCGTCCTGGAGAACCGCTCCCGGGAGTACGTGGAGGCACGCATCCGGGCCGGGATCCTCGAGCAGCACACGGTCGACACCCTGACCGCCGCCGGGCTGGGCGACCGGCTGCACCGGGAGGGCCTGGAGCACCGGGGCATCCACCTCCAGTACCCGGGCACCCGCCACCAGCTGGACTTTCCCTCGCTGTGCGACCGCACGGTGTGGGTCTACGGCCAGACGGAGGTCACCAAGGACCTCATCGCCGCGCAGCTGGCCGGCGGCCCGCCGCTGCTGTTCGAGGTCTCCGACGTCGTGGTCGAGGACGTCGACACCGACTCCCCGCGGATCCGGTTCACCGACTCCGACGGCGTGGCGCAGGTGCTCGAGTGCGACGTCGTGGCGGGCACCGACGGGTTCCACGGCGTCTCCCGGCCGGTCGTGCAGGCCGGCCCCGGCGCGCGCACGTGGGAGCGCACCTACCCCTACGCCTGGCTCGGCATCCTGGCCGACGCCGCACCGGCCACCGACGAGCTGATCTACGCCTGGCACCCGGAGGGGTTCGCGCTCTACTCGATGCGCTCCCCCAGGGTCTCCCGGCTCTACCTCCAGGTCGACCCCGCCGAGAAGATCGAGGACTGGTCCGACGACCGGATCTGGGACAACCTCTCCCGCCGGTTCGCCCTGGACGGCTGGGAGATCAACACCGGCACGGTGACCGAGAAGTCGATCCTGCCGATGCGCTCGTTCGTCAGCGCACCCATGCGCCGGGGCCGGCTCTTCCTGGCCGGGGACGCCGCCCACATCGTCCCGCCGACCGGCGCCAAGGGGCTCAACCTCGCCGTCGCCGACGTGACGCTGCTCGCGCAGGCGCTGGTGCGACTGCTCGCCGAGAAGCAGACGGACCTGGTCGACAGCTACTCCGACCGGGCGCTGACCCGCGTCTGGCGGTCCACCCACTTCTCCTGGTTCATGACCTCGATGCTGCACACCTCCGGTGACGACTTCGACGCCCAGCTGCAGCTGTCCCAGCTGCGCCGGGTCTGCTCCTCGGAGGCCGCGGCCCGCGAGCTCGCCGAGAACTACACCGGGCTGCCGATCGAGCACTGACCCCGCCCCCGGGAGCCGGCCGCCGGCCCGGGCGCGGACCCTCAGGCGAGGTCGGCGAGGGCCGCCCGGACTCCGCGGCCACGCAGCGCGAGGCGCGTGGCGCGGTAGGCAGCGGCGAAGCGGGCGTCGTCCACGAGGTCCCCGAACAGGGTGCGGTCGGCGACGAAGGCGAGCGGGTCCGCCGCCTTCGCCGCGGCGACCAACCCGTCACGGCGGGAGTCCACGACCTCCAGCGGGCACCCCTCCTCGTCCGGGCCCTCCAGGGAGCGGGCCCAGGCGGCCAGCACGAGGACGCAGCGGCGGATCTCGCCGCCCGAGGCGAGGTTCGCCCGCAGCACCGGCAGCAGGAACTGCGGGATCCGGTCGGAGGCCTCGGCGCGGATGCGGTCGAGCGTGTCGGCGATCGCCGGGCTGGCGAACCGCTCCAGCAGCGTCTGCCGGTACCGCTCCAGGTCGATGCCGGGAACAGGGCGCAGGGTCGGCGCGGCCTCCTCGCGCAGGTAGCCCTCCAGCAGCCGGCGGAACAGCGGATCGGCGCAGGCCTCGTGGACGTACCGCAGGCCCGCCAGCCGACCGGTCTGCGCGAGCATCTGGTGCCCGGCGTTGAGCAGCCGCAGCTTCATGAGTTCGTAGGGCGCGACGTCGTCCACGAGCTGGACGCCGACCTCCTCCAGCGGCGGGCGGCCGCAGGCGAAGGAGTCCTCCTGCACCCACTGCGTCCACGGCTCGCACACCACCGGCCACCGGTCCTCGATGCCGAACCGGTCGGCCAGCCGGGCCCGGTCGGCATCCGTGGTGACCGGCGTGATCCGGTCGACCATCGAGTCCGGGAAGGGCACCTCCCGGGCCACCCACTCCCCCAGCTCCGGGTCCCGCAGCCGGGCGAAGGCCGCGAAGCTCGCCCGCGCCAGCCGACCGTTGCCCGGGATGTTGTCGCAGGAGACGACCGTGAACGGCGGGAGCCCGCGGGCGCGCCGGCGCACCAGCGCCTCGACGACCAGGCCGAACGAGGTCCGCAGCGCGGCACCCGGCCGCAGGTCGTGGACCACGCCGGGGTCGGTCCCGTCGAACTCCCCGGTCACCGCCGAGGCGTTGTAGCCGCCCTCGGTGACGGTCAGGGTGACGACGCGGACGGCAGGGTCGGCCATCCGCGCCACCACCGCGTCGGGGTCGTCGGGGGCGAACAGGTACTCGACGAGCGAGCCGACCACCCGCGCCTCCTCGGTGCCGTCGGGATGCCGCACCACCAGCGTGTAGAGGCAGTCCTGGGCGGCCATCGCCTCGGCCATGCGCCGGTCGGCCGGGAGGACGCCGACGCCGCAGATCCCCCAGTCGAGCGCCCGCCCCTGCTCCATGAGGCGGTCCAGGTACATCGCCTGGTGGGAGCGGTGGAAGCCGCCCACCCCGAGGTGCACGATCCCGACGCGCAGCCGGCCCCGGTCGTAGGACGGCGTGGAGACCGGTGGGCCCAGCGTGCCGCGGGTGCGCTCGGTCAGGGGAACGGCCACGCACTGCCCATTCCCCGGGAGCGATCCGGGTAACGGCACCCGGCCGATCACCTCGGCGCCCCGCTCGCGGGACCTCGCGCTACCGTGCGCGCATGGTGGCGTAGCTCACACCGGGTGGGCTCGCCGACCGCAGGAGGTCCAGTGCGCACCCACGTCCCCCGATCCTTCCGCCGTTCGCTGCTCGCCGTCGCCGCGGGCGCGGCTCTCACCGCCGGCGCCCTCGCCGCCGCTGGGCCGGCCGGCGCCGCACCCGATCCCGCGCCCCTGGTCGTGCCGACCACGGAGGGCGCCGTCGAGGGCACCTCGACCGGGAACTACCGGCTGTTCCAGGGCATCCCGTTCGCCGCCCCGCCGGTGGGCGAGCTCCGATTCCGCCCGCCGGCACCGGCACAGCCCTGGCAGGGCGTCCGGGACGCCACGGCACCCGGCAGCCCCTGCCCACAGGAACCGAGCGCCACCAACCCCTGGTCGTCGGTCGACGAGGACTGCCTCTACCTGAACGTCACGACCCCCTCGGGGCTGGACACCCAGCGGCGGAACCTGCCGGTCATGGTCTGGATCCACGGCGGGTCCTGGCGGACCGGCACGGGCGCGGCCTACGACGCCGCGAAGCTCGCCGTCGAGGGCGACGTCGTCGTGGTGACGATCAACTACCGGCTCGGCCCGCTGGGCTTCATGGCCCAGGAGGACCTCTCGCGGGAGAACGGGGACGTCGCCTCCGGGAGCGCCGGGCTGCTCGACCAGCAGGCGGCGCTGCGCTGGGTGGAGCGCAACATCCGCGCCTTCGGCGGCAACCCGGGGCGGGTCACCATCTTCGGCGAGTCCGCCGGCGGCTCGGCGGTCTGCGCCCAGCTCACCTCGCCGACCGCGCGGGGTCTGTTCGACCGGGCCATCGCGCAGAGCTACAGCTGCACGACCCCGTACGACACCCTGGAGACGGCCGAGGCCACGGGCGCCTCGGTCGCGGAGGCCGTCGGCTGCGCCAGTGCGGCGGACGTCGCCGCGTGCCTGCGGGCCACGCCGGTGCAGGAGCTGCTCACCGCCTGGCCGGGCGGCTCCTTCGTCGTCGGCGGATCGGCGCTGCCGGTGCAGCCGGCCGAGGCGATCGCGGCCGGCGACCACGCGCGCGTGCCGGTCATGCACGGCAACCTCAGCGACGAGAACACCTTGTTCACGCCGCTGAACCCGGCCGTGGCAGCGCTGGCGAACGACGCCGACGGCTTCACCGAGGCCGATTACCGGGTCGTCCTCGGCAGCGTCTTCGGCGAGGGCGCCGGAGCCGTCCTGGCGCAGTACCCGGCGAGCGCCTACCCCTCACCGCTGCGCGCCCTGGCCGCCGTCAACAGCGACGCCGGCAGCGCGCTGTCGACGTGCGAGCACGTCGACGCCTACGACACGCTGGCCCGTCCCCCGGTGCCGGCCCCGGTGTTCGCCTACCAGTTCCGCGACGAGACGGCCGACCCGCTGCTGGACTTCCCGTACCCGGCGTACCCGGAGGACGCGCAGCACGCGACCGAGCTGCCGTACCTGTTCCCGGGGCTGTTCGGCGACGGGCTGGACGCCGAACAGGAGCAGCTTTCCACGGCGATGGTGCGCTACTGGACGAACTTCGCGGCCCACGGCAACCCCAACGGCCCCGGCGTCCCGACGTGGACCCGGTACCGGGCCCCGGCCGACGTCCAGGGCCTCGACATCGCCTCCGACGGGGGGATCGGCCCGGTCGACGTCGCCGCCGAGGCCAACTGCGCGTTCTGGTCGACCCTGTCCTAGAGCGCGGGCAGCGGCACCGGTTCCCGGGGGGAGTCCTCTCCGGGAACCGGTGCCGCCCGCTTTTCGCCCCGCCGGGGGTGCCGCATCTACTGGCCGGTACCGCATGTGGGATCGTCCGAGGCACACGTCGAGACGGCGGGCGCGACGACGAGTGCCGCCGTCAGGAAATGAGGACCGATGCGGTTGCAGCTGTCCCCGGAGCTCGAGGCCTTCCGGGAGGAGATGCGGACCTTCTTCACCACCCAGGTGCCGCAGGAGATCCGCGACAAGGTCACGTCCCACCGGCACGTGACCAAGGAGGAGTACGTCGAGGCCCAGCGCGCGCTCAACGCCGCGGGCCTGGCCGTGCCCCACTGGCCGGTCGAGTGGGGCGGCCGGGACTGGACGCCCCTGCAGCGCCACATCTGGCGCGAGGAGATGCAGCTGGCCGGCGTCCCCGAGCCGCTGGCCTTCAACACCAGCATGATCGGCCCGGTCATCGCCGCCTTCGGCAACCAGGAGCAGAAGGAGCGCTTCCTCGCCAAGACGGCGAACCTCGACATCTGGTGGTGCCAGGGCTTCTCCGAGCCCGACGCCGGCTCCGACCTCGCCTCGCTGCGCACCACCGCCGTCCGCGACGGCGACGACTGGGTGGTCAACGGGCAGAAGACCTGGACGACCCTGGGCCAGCACGCCGACTGGATCTTCTGCCTGGTCCGCACCGACCCGACCGCGGAGAAGAAGCAGCGCGGCATCTCGATGCTGGTCTTCCCGATGGACACCCCCGGCGTCACGCTCCGCCCCATCGAGCTCATCGACGGCGGCTTCGAGGTCAACGAGGTGTTCTTCGAGGACGTGCGCGTCCCCGCCGAGAACCTCATCGGCGAGGAGAACCGCGGCTGGGACTACGCCAAGTTCCTCCTCGGCAACGAGCGCGTCGGCATCGCCCGCGTGGGCGCGACCAAGAAGATGCTCGCCCAGGCGAAGGACTACGCCCGCGAGATCACCGTCGACGGCCGCCCGCTGCTGGAGGACCCGTTCATGGCCCGGCGGATCGCCGAGATCGAGAACGAGGTGGTGGCCCTGGAGCTCACCGCGCTGCGCGTCGTCGCCAACTCCGCCGACGGCAAGCCGCACCCGGCCTCGTCGGTGCTCAAGCTCAAGGGGTCGGAGCTGCAGCAGGCCGCCACCGAGCTGCTGGTCGACATCGCCGGCCCGCTCTCGGTCGCCTCGTTCGCCGAGGAGGGCTCCGACGTGCCGGACTGGGCGCGCGTCGCGACGCCGCACTACCTGAACTACCGGAAGGTCTCCATCTACGGAGGCTCCAACGAGGTTCAGCGCACCATCATCGCCGGCACGATTCTGGGGCTGTGATCTGACGTGAACTTCGACTTCGACAGCGAGCAGAACGACCTGCGGGAGGCCGTGCGCGGCCTGCTGGCGCGCACGTACGCCGACAGCGAGCAGCGTCGCAAGGTGGTCGCGAACGACCCGGGCTTCGACGAGAAGACCTGGTCGCGGCTGGCCGAGATGGGGCTGCTCGGTCTGCCCTTCGCCGAGGAGCACGGCGGCATGGGCGCCGGGCCGATCGAGGTGGCGATCGTCGCCGAGGAGATGGGCCGGGTCATCGCCCCGGAGCCGTTCATCGAGGCGGTCGTGCTGGCCGGTGGGCTGATCGCCGCCGTCGGCACCGACGAGCAGAAGGGCGAGCTCCTCGCGGCCATCGCCGAGGGCACCTGCGTGCCGGCCTTCGCCCACGCGGAGATCGGCACGCGGTGGAGCGCGTCGGCGTCGGCGGTCACCGCCGCGCAGTCCGGCGACGGGTGGACCCTGACCGGCGTCAAGGAGCCGGTGCCCACCGGCGCCCGCGCCGACGTCCTCGTCGTCTCCGCCGCGGTGGACGGCGGCACGGGGCTGTTCGTGGTGCAGGGCGACGCCGCGGGTCTGACCCGCACCGGCTACCGCACCCACGACGGCACCCGCGCCGCCAACGTCCGCTTCGACGGCACCCCGGCGGCCCTGCTCGGTACCGGCGGAGACCAGACGGCCGCGATCGAGCGGGCGCTGGCCGAGGCGCGCATCGCCTACAGCCACGAGGCGATCGGGGCGATGGACACCGCGCTGCGGATCACCGCGGAGTACCTCAAGACCCGCAAGCAGTTCGGGGTCACGCTCAACAAGTTCCAGGCGCTCACCTTCCGCGCGGCGGACATGTACGTGTCCCTGGAGCTGGCCCGGAGCACCGCGCTGTGGGCGTCGATGGTCACGGATGCCGGCGGCGACGTCGTCTCCGCCGCCGACCGGGCCCGGCTGCAGACCAGCCGCGCCGGCCGGCACGTCGGCAAGGAGGCCATCCAGCTGCACGGTGGCATCGGCGTGACGGCGGAGTACTCCGTCGGGCACTACACCAGCCGGCTCACCGCCATCGACCACCTGCTCGGCGACGGCGACTTCGCCGCCGCCCGGCTGGCCCGCACCGTGGGCGAGCGGGAGACCGTCGACCCGCTGGGCGCGCCCTACGCGGTCTGAAGAAACACCCCCTGCCCCCCACCGCTCGCACGCTCGCAGCGGGGCCCTGCAGGGGGCCGACGGAGCCCCGTCCCCCATCCCGGGGGGGCGGGGCTCCGTCGCGTGGCCCCCTCCCGGGTCCCGCCCTGAGCCTGCGAAGGGTGGGGAGGAGGGGGTCCTCTTTCAGTCGCCGAGCATCGCCCGGCGGAGCTCGTCGGCATCGGCCCGGACGGAGTCGAGCACCGGCACCAGGTCGTCCTCGCGCACCTGCCCGCAGGTGAGCCGCACGATCGGCACCGCCTCGTAGTCCTCGGTGGTCAGGCGCGCGGCGACCTCGAAGGCGGCGCGCAGCAGGCCACCCTCGACCGATGTGAGGTCGTCGACCTGGTTGAGCCGGTTGGTCATGCTGTGCGGGAAGCCCCACTGCTCGAGGGCGACGGCGGTCAACCGCACGCTGTTGATGCCGTAGCGGTGCAGCTCGGCGGTGCGCCGCGCGGCGAAGGCCGGGTGCTCGGCCACCAGCGCCCCGTAGCCCTCGGGGTCGTTGTGGTGCAGGAGCGCCGCACCCATCTGGGCGAGCAGGCCCACGCAGAGCGCCTCCTGCGAGCGCTCACCGAACCGCTGGGCCAAGGTCGAGGCCGCCAACGCCAGGCAGGTCGTGACGTCCCAGAAGTTCTCCGGGAGCCGCGACTCGTCGTCCAGCTCCGTGAGCGCGACGGTCGCCATCGTCCGGACGGTGGTGAAGCCGACCACCGTCACGGCGAACTGCAGCGAGGTGACCCGTCCGCGCATGCCGAAGTAGGCGGAGTTGGCCAGCTTCATCACCCGGCCGGCCAGGGCGACGTCGGACGCCAGGATGTGGGAGAGCGCCTTCGCGCTGGTGTCGTCGGAGTTGGCGACCGACACGATCTGCGCCGCCACGGGGCGCTGGGCCGCCATCGTGTCGATGCCCGCGAGCACCTTCTCCAGGTCGAAGACGGGGGGCACCTCCGCCCGGGCCGGCAGCGGGGTCACGGTCATCGGGCGCACGCTCCGTGGGTCGCGAACCAGGCGGCGGTGTCCGCTCCGGTCATGGGTGGGCAGAGGCTGAAGCCCTGCAGGTAGGTGGCACCCAGCCGGCCGAGCTCGGTCGCCTGCTCCGGGGTCTCGACGCCCTCGGCCACGGTGCTCAGGTTGAGGCTGCGGGCCAGTGCGATGACCGCGGAGGCGATCTCGGTGTGGCCGTGCGCCAGCTCCGCCACGAAGGAGCGGTCCACCTTCAGGCAGTCCACCGGCAGGTGCCGGAGGTAGGCCAGCGACGAGTAGCCGGTGCCGAAGTCGTCGATCGCCAGCTCGACGCCCTGGTCGCGCAGCTGGTGCAGGGTCTCCCGGGCCGAGTCGGGGTCCTGCATCAGCGCCGACTCGGTGATCTCCACGGAGATCCGGGACGCGTCCAGCCCGTGCCGCCGGAGAGCGTCGGCCACCTGCGGAGGGAGGTTGGCATCCAGCTGCAGGGCCGAGACGTTGACGTTCGCCCGGGGCGGCGCGGCGCCCCCCATGCGGCGGTCCCACTCCGCCAGCTGCCGGCAGGTCTCGTCGAGCACCAGCAGCCCCAGGCCGGCGATCAACCCGCTCTCCTCCGCCAGCGGCACGAACACCGCCGGGCTGATCGGGCCGCGCTCGGGGTGCGTCCACCGCGCCAGGGATTCGACGGCGACCGGGTGGCCGTCCTCGGTGCTGAAGATCGGCTGGTAGAGCAGCGTGATGTCGCGCCGCTCGATGGCGTCCCGCAGCTCGGCGACCAGGCGCAGCTTGTCGCGGGCCTCCTCGCGCGCCCGCTGGTCCAGCACGGTGATCCGCCCCTTGCCCCCGGCCTTGGCCTGGTACATGGCGATGTCGCAGTCCCGGATCAGCTCCTCGGCGCCGGCGTGTTCCTCGGTCTGGACGGTGACCCCGACGCTCGCATAGGGGCGGACGTCGACGCCCCCGAGCCGCACCGGCCGGGCCAGCTCGGCCGTGATCCGCTCGGCGAGCGCGACCGCGGCCGTCTGGTCGACCTCCTCGCAGACGACCACGAACTCGTCGCCACCGAACCGCGCCACCAGGTCCCCGGGGCGGACCACCGACCGCAGCCGGCTGGCGACCTCGGTGAGCAGCTCGTCGCCGGCGGTGTGCCCGAGCGAGTCGTTGACGACCTTGAAGTTGTCCAGGTCGAGGAACAGGCAGGCCAGGGTTCCGGCGCCCGGCACGAACCGCTCGGCGACGTACTGCGCCAGCAGCGTCCGGTTCGGCAGCCCGGTCAGCGGGTCGTGGTTGGCCTGGTGGGCCAGCGTGGCCTCGAACGCGAGCCGGTCGGTGATGTCCTCGATCGTGCCGACGAATCCCGCGCCCACGCCCGGGGTGAACAGGTGGGCGAATCGGATGACGGTCGTGCGCACGGTGCCGTCGTCGCGGAGCAGGCGGGCCTGCGCCTCGACCTCCTCGCCGTCCAGCGCCGCCGAGACCTGCTCGATCACCGTGTCGAGGTCGTCCTCGTGCACCGTGGCCATCCAGCCGGTGCCCAGCAACTCCTCGGCGCGACGGCCGACGAGGCTGCAGAATGCGTCGTTGACGTGGGCCAGCCGCATACCCTGCTCGGAGAGCAGCGTCGGCACCGGCGACCGTTCGGTGAGCGTGGAGAAGCGGCGCTCGTGGGCGTCCGCGGTCGCCCGGAGCGCGCGCTCCTGCTCGTTGGCCGTGTCGACGATGCGCACGGTCCACATCCCGCCCCGGGGCGAGGGCGTCGTGGTCACCTGGGCCTCGATGGCGGCGCCGCTCGCCGTGCGGACGGGCAGCGTCATCCGGGCCGTCCGCTCCCGCCGCAGCAGCAGCTTGAGCTCCCCGCCCCCCAGGCTGGGGAACAGCTGCTCGACGGGGAGCGCGCGGAGATCGTCCAGGCCGTAGCCCAGCAGTTCCACGGCACCGACGTTGCCCCAGCTGACCCTGGGGCGCCCGGCCACCATCTCGGCGACCACGATGGCGAGGGTGTCGCTGACGGTGGCGCTGTAGAAGACCGAGGTCACGATCTCCGGTGGGACGCGGTCGTCGCCGGGCCGGTTCATGCTGACGGACACGGTCCTCCCCTCCCGCGGCGCGGACGTCCATGTCCGCTCCGACAGGAGACCTTCGGCGGGTCGGGGGGGTGGTCTGCACCCGGCAACGGGGCGTAGCCCCCCGTCGGGGGGAGGGACACACGGTCGGTCACCGCGCGGCCGGGCTGCGGACGTGCCGTGCCTCACACTCACGGAGCCGGGCACCGCGACCCTGCGTCAGCAGGCAAGATCCGTCCAACCAACCGAGCACCGCGCACGACCCCAGCACTGGCGAGCAGGCGACGAGGCCTGCCCACCGAGGAATGGAGCGCCACGATGCAGATCGGAGTCCCGCGCGAGACGCGGCCCCGCGAGACCCGGGTGGCGGCGACCCCGGCGACGGTCACGCAGCTGGTGCGGCTGGGCTACGAGGTCGTGGTCGAGACCGGCGCCGGGGCGGCCGCCAGCTTCCCGGACGAGGCGTACGCGGAGGCCGGTGCGCGGGTCGGCTCGGGAACCGAGGCCTGGGGTGCGGAGGTCGTGCTGCGCGTGAACGCCCCCTCGCTGAGCGAGATCGGGCGGCTGGCCGACGGCGCGACGCTGATCAGCCTGCTGGCCCCCGCGCTGAACCCCGACCTGGTGGACGCGCTCGCCGCCCGCCCGATCACGGCGCTGGCCATGGACGCCGTGCCCCGGATCTCCCGGGCCCAGTCGATGGACGTGCTGTCCTCGATGGCCAACATCGCCGGGTACCGGGCGGTCGTCGAGGCGGCCAACGTGTTCGGCCGGTTCTTCACCGGCCAGGTGACCGCGGCGGGCAAGGTCCCCCCGGCCAAGGTGCTGGTCGCCGGCGCGGGTGTGGCCGGGCTGGCCGCGATCGGCACCGCGTCCAGCCTGGGCGCGATCGTGCGGGCCACCGACGTCCGCCCGGAGGTGGCCGAGCAGGTGCGCTCCCTGGGTGGTGAGTACGTCGCCGTCCCCGCGGGGGAGCAGGAGGTCAGCGCCGACGGCTACGCCCGGGAGATGGGGGAGGACTTCAACCGGCGGGCGGCGCAGATGTACGCCGAGCAGGCGAAGGACGTCGACATCGTCATCACCACCGCCCTGATCCCCGGCCGGCCCGCCCCGCGGCTGATCACCGAGGAGATGGTCGCCGCCATGCGCTCGGGCTCGGTGATCGTGGACATGGCCGCGGCACAGGGCGGCAACGTGGCCGGCTCCGTGCCCGACGAGGTGGTCGTGACCGAGAACGGGGTCACGATCATCGGGTACACCGACCTGCCCGCCCGGCTCCCCGCGCAGGCCTCCCAGCTGTACGGCACCAACCTGGTCAACCTGCTGAAGCTGCTGACCCCGGCCAAGGACGGGCACCTCGTCCTGGACTTCGACGACGTCGTGCAGCGGGCGATCACCGTCGTGCGCGCGGGCGAGAAGACCTGGCCCCCGCCACCGGTGCAGGTCTCCGCGGCACCACCACCTCCGCCCGCTCCCCCGGCCGGCGCCACCGCAGGGGCGCCGAGCGTGCCGCAGAAGACGCCCGCGCCGGCGCGGCGGTTCGCCCTCGTGGGACTGGCCGCGGCGTTGCTGTTCCTGGTGGCCGCCTACTCCCCCGACGAGCTGGTGGGGCACTTCACGGTGTTCGCGCTCTCCGTCGTCGTCGGCTTCTACGTCATCGGGGCCGTGCACCACGCCCTGCACACCCCGCTGATGTCGGTGACCAACGCGATCTCGGGGATCATCGTGGTCGGCGCACTGCTGCAGCTGAGCAGCGGCGACGGCGTCGTCCTGGCGCTCGCCTTCATCGCCACCCTGGTGGCCAGCATCAACGTCTTCGGCGGCTTCGCCGTCACCCGCCGGATGCTGGGGATGTTCTCCCGCGGCACGGGCGCTCCGGCCCGCACCACCCTCCCGGCCGCGCGATGACCGCCACCAGCGCCGCGGCCGCGGCCTACATCGTCGCCGCCCTGCTGTTCATCCTGAGCCTGGCCGGGCTGTCGCGGCACGAGACCGCCAAGGCGGGCAACGCCTACGGCATCGCCGGCATGGCGATCGCCCTGGCGGCCACCATCGGCGTGGCCACGCAGGACATCTCGGCCGTCGGGCTCACCCTGCTCGTCGTCGCCGTGGCGATCGGTGCCGCGATCGGTCTGTGGCGGGCCCGCAAGGTCGAGATGACCGGCATGCCGGAGCTCATCGCGCTGCTGCACAGCTTCGTCGGCCTGGCCGCAGTCCTCGTCGGCTGGAACGGCTACCTGTCGGTCGAGGGCGTCGAGCCGCAGGACGGTGGCCCCCTGCTCACCGGGGCCGAGGCCGGCATCCACTCCGGCGAGGTCGTGGTCGGGGTCTTCATCGGCGCGGTGACCTTCACCGGCTCGATCGTCGCCTTCCTCAAGCTCTCCGCGCGCATGAAGAGCAACCCGCTGATGCTCCCGGGGCGCAACTGGCTGAACCTCGGCGCACTGGCGCTGTTCGCCGTCCTGACCGTCGTCTTCGTGGTCGAGCCGAACCTGCTCGTGCTGTCGGTCGTGACGGTCCTCGCCCTGGCGCTGGGCTGGCATCTGGTGGCCTCGATCGGCGGCGGTGACATGCCCGTCGTCGTCTCGATGCTCAACAGCTACTCCGGCTGGGCCGCTGCCGCATCGGGCTTCCTGCTGGGCAACGACCTGCTGATCATCACCGGCGCCCTGGTCGGCTCCTCCGGCGCCTACCTCTCCTACATCATGTGCAAGGCGATGAACCGCTCGTTCCTCTCGGTCATCGCGGGCGGGTTCGGCAACGAGGGCGCGGCGGCCGCCTCCGACGTGGACTACGGCGAGCACACCGAGATCTCGGCCGAGGAGACCGCAGAGCTCCTGCGGAACGCGAAGTCGGTGGTCATCACCCCGGGCTACGGCATGGCGGTCGCCCAGGCGCAGAGCGCCGTCGCCGAGCTGACCCGCAAGCTGCGTGCGCAGGACGTCGACGTGCGCTTCGGCATCCACCCGGTGGCCGGGCGCCTGCCCGGGCACATGAACGTGCTCCTGGCCGAGGCCAAGGTGCCCTACGACGTCGTCCTGGAGATGGACGAGATCAACGACGACCTCGCCGACACCTCGGTGGTGCTGGTCATCGGCGCCAACGACACCGTCAACCCGGCCGCCACCGACGACCCCACCAGCCCGATCGCCGGCATGCCCGTGCTGCGGGTGTGGGAGGCCGAGCACGTGGTCGTGTTCAAGCGGTCCATGAACACGGGCTACGCCGGCGTGCAGAACCCGCTGTTCTTCCGGGACAACAGCCGGATGCTCTTCGGCGACGCCCGGGAGCAGGTGGAGGCGATCCTCAAGGCGCTGTGAGCCGTTCGGCCTGGCCCGCCGCCCCCGAAGCGCCTACGCTGTGCACATGCACGCGCACGTTCCGCTGAGCGAGGGCGCGTCGCCGCGGGGGTGCGACCACGTGCGCCCGGCGGCGCAGCTCAGCGCACCGTCCGCGCCGCCGGCCTTCCGCGCCTACGTCGACCGGTACGGGATTGCGCTGGTCGGGGACCTCGACGTCGCCTGCGCGGAGCGGCTGGCGGGGATCCTGGGGGCCGTCCCGATCGAGGGCGACGCCTGCACCCTGGATCTTTCCGGGCTCCGGTTCGCCGACGTGGCCGGCTGCCGGGCGATCGCCCGCTGGGCCCGGTCCCTGGCCGACGCCGGAGTCCGGGTGGAGCTGCGCGACGCGCCTCCGCTCGTCCAGCGGGCCTGGCAGCTGCTGGCGCTCGACCGGTGGGCGCGCGTCGCGTTCACCGACGCCGCCTGATCGACCGCGCGCAAGGGTCCCCACCGCCCGGCGCGGCCGGTCGCCGGCGCTACGCCCGGTCGCCGGGTTGCGCCCGCGGCACCGGTCGCCGACGGTTGCCAGGTGGATCCCTTCCGCGGTCTCGGCATGCCCCGCATCCCCGGGTTCGGCGAGCTGCTCGCGCTGCTGCAGGCCCAGACCGAGGCGCTCTCCCAGCTCCCCCGGACGCTGGCCGACCTCAACGGCACGGTCCGCGAGCTGACCGCCGCCACCACGTCCGCCCGGGAGACGATCGCCTCCGCGCAGCGGATCACCGAACGCCTGGAGAGCCTGCTCGAGGAGTTGGAGGAGCCGGTGCGGGCGCTGCGCCCCGGCATCGAGCGGGTCGGTCGCGTGCTCGACGACCCCGCCGTCGACACCGTGCCCGAGACGCTGCGCCGGATCCACGACGACCTCATGCCCCTGGTCCACGGGCTGCGCCAGGCGCAGAGCCGGGTGGGTTCGGTCACCGGCCTGCTCCGTCGTCGTCCGCCGGAGGACGAGGACGACGGCTACTGAGCGTGGAGCTGGCCACCGACCCGCTCGCACTCCTGGCGTGCGGCCTGGCGGTGCTGGTGGCGTCCGTCGTCCAGACGGCGACCGGCATGGGCTTCGGCCTCCTCGCCGGACCGCTGGTGCTGCTGGTGCAGCCCGCTCTCGTGCCCGGCCCGCTGCTGGTGGGCACGCTGACCGCGCTGCTGCCGGTGGTGTGGCGCGAACGGTCCGCACTGGAGTTCGACAACCTCCGCGGTGCGATGCTCGCCTCGGCCCCCGGCGTTGTCGTCGGCTTGGGGCTGGTGCAGGTCATCGACGGCCGGTTGTTGGGGATAACGGTTGCTGTCGTCGTGCTGCTCGCCTGTGGCGCGTCGCTCGCCGGGGTGCGGTTGCCGGGCGGGCGGCGCGCGCTCACCGTCGCCGGCTTCGCCTCCGGGACGCTCTCGACTGTCGCGGCGACGCCCGGACCGCCCCTGGTGGTCACCTACCGCGCGCCCACCCCGGCCGCCCAGCGGGCGAACCTGTCGGTGTTCTTCGTCGGGACGACGCTGCTGTCCCTCGGCGTGCTGGTCGCCGGCGGCGAGCTCGACGGGGGCGGGCTGCTCACCGGTGCGGGGCTGGTGCCGTTCGTGCTGACCGGCTTCCTCCTCGCCGGACCCCTGCGCCGGCGGCTGGCCCTGCCGGCCATGCGCCGCGCCGCCCTGGTGCTGTGCCTGCTCTCCGGCGCGGTGCTGCTCGTCAGGTCGCTGGCGGGCTGACCGTCACTGCTCGACGGGCGGCTCCCGGCGCACGATGTCGCCGACGGCCTCCTCCAGCCGCGCCCAGGTCGTGCTCCACTCGACCAGGGGGTCGAGGATCCGCTCGAAGACGGCGAGCTGCTGGTCGAACGCGTCGAGCTGAGCGCGCATGGCGGCGATCGAGGTGCGCTGCGCGGTCACCATCTCCTTGACGGCGCGCAGCTGGGCCGCCGACATCGCCCCGGGCGGGCTGGGCAGGGCCGGCAGCGGGAGGCGGGACGTCGCATTCCCGGCGAGGTTGCGGGCGCGGTCGGAGAAGAACCGCAACTGGTTCACGAACTCGTCGATCGACCGCCCGACGATCCCGCTCTGCGGGGTGGTCCGGTCGGCGTCGTCGGCCTCGGTCATCGCTCCCCCTCCGTGCACGCTGCACCGACCTTAGGCCTGGAGCCGAGGCTCGGCTGCGCTGAGCCGACCCCGGGCATTGGAAGCTCTACCTGCGTCCTCGGGGCCGACGACGCAGGTAAAGCCTCCAATGCCTCAGCGGGGACGCCCCCGTCCGAAGACCACCCGAGCGTGGTGACGTGCTGGAACGGCCTCGCCGCAGGGTCCCGCCCCGCGCGGGCGAGGGGCGGGGGCAGAGGCCCGCTCAGTACCAGCCGGTGGCCTGGGAGTGCGACCACGCGCCGCACGGGGAGCCGTAGCGGTTGTTGATGTAGATCAGGCCGGCGTCGATCTGCCGGTAGCCGTCGGAGGTCTTGGCGATGCCGGTCCCGGCCCAGGTGGAGTCGAGGAACTGCGCGATGCCGTAGGCGGTGCTCCGCGGGTTCTGGGCGTTCGGGTTCCACCCGCTCTCCTTGCCCCACAGGCTCTCCAGGCAGCTGAACTCGCTGCCCGAGCCGCCGAGCTTGCCCATCGCGTACTCCTGGAAGGAGCCGGCCGGGGCCGCGGCGGCCGGCGCGGGAGCGCTCCGGGCAGGAGCCGGAGCCGGGGCCGGGGCCGGGGCCGGGGCTGGTGCGGCCGGCGCCGGGGTGCGGGCGGCCTGCTCCCGGGCCGCCTGCACGCGGGCGGCCTCCTCGGCAGCGGCCTTGCGGGCGGCCTCCTCGGCAGCGGCCTTGCGCGCGGCCTCCTCCTCGGCGGCGCGGCGGGCGGCCTCCTCGGCGGCACGGCGGTCCAGCTCGGCCTGCTCGGCCGCGGCCCGCGCCTCCGCTGCGGCGGCCTGCTCGGCCGCGCGCTCGCTGCGGCTCGCGGCCAGCTGGCCGAGGGTGTCGGCCGCGGCCACCGTCACGTCGGGCGCGGGGGTCTCGTCGGTGATGCCGAGCTGCTCGGCGACGCTGACGGAGGCCAGCTCCGGCTCGGCCTGGGCGACCGGCTCGTCGGCGACGACGCCGTTGGCCAGCAGGCCGCCTGCCGCGGCGACCGCCAGGAGCAGCAGCGCGGAACGGCGGACCGTCTTCGTCGAACGGCGCCCGGTCGTGGGGCGGAGAGCACGGGTGATCGAGGTGGCGCGAAGGTTCATGGGGAGGAACTGCTCCAGGGGCAGGGGGCGGCAGGGCCGGCGACGGCGGCGGGAACTGCTGCGGGGATGGTCGAGGGGCAGCGGTGTCGGGCGTACGCCCGGGCGCTCAGCGCGGGGAAGGCGCGCGCGAGGCTCCGTACCGGCTGCGGTTCCGTGCAAGGTGGGCCCGCAGGCTCGCCATGCGGCGGCTCTCCGTTTCTTCCGTCGTGCCGCCTACCGGGTTAGCTGACGGATTCGGGCGGGAAGCGGCCCTACCCGCGCCAGGACGTGCCCCGGCGCGCGATTCACCCCAGTACTTCGGTGGGTCCCCGGCTCGCCCTCGGCGGGCGACTCGGCGGCGCCCGGCGGACCTCCCCCGGATGGGGAGAGAACGACCGGCCGGGCGGGACCCACGGTAACCAGCGTTATCCGTTCGTGACAATCCCCTGGCGGGAAAAGGAACGGGAGGTGACCGTCAGGGGAGCCGCCAGACCGTGGTCCGGCGCACCGGCACCGGCCCGGTGGGCGACGGCTCGGTGTCGGGCACGTCGTAGACCGCCAGCGCTTCCAGCCGGTCCTCGGGGAGGTACACCCGCCCGGGATCACCGATCAGCACCTCGGCACCGCCGGCCCGGGCCGCCTCGAGGAAGGGCAGCACCCGGTCGGTCATCTCCCGGTCGTAGCAGACGTCGCCGGCGAGGACGACCGCGACGTCGGGCGGCTCGCCCCCGAGCACGTCGCCGGCGGGCGTGATGCCCGGGGTGCCGTTCCGTTCGGCGTTGACGGCGATCGCGGTCAGCGCGAACGGGTCGACGTCGCTGGCGAGCACCGCGGTCGCGCCGGCCAGGACCGCCGCGACCGCGACCAGGCCGCTGCCCGCCCCCAGGTCCAGCACGGTGCGCCCGGCCACCAGGCCGGGGTGGTCGAGCACGTGGCGGGCCAGCGCCTGGCCGCCCGGCCAGGCCGCGGCCCAGAACGGCGGGTCCGTGGAGGTGCGCCCGTGCTCGGTCTCCATCGCCTCCCACAGGGCGACGACGTCGGCGGCGACCAGCAGCTCCACCTCGGGCACCAGGTCCGGCCGGACCGGCCGGGTGTGGGCGCGGACGAACTCCGCAGGGATGGAACGGTCCACCCCGGCAGTCAACCGCACGCGGCCGGCGGCGGTGGGACCGCCCGGCTCAGAGGCGGGTCGACCAGGACGACAGCGCGCCGGCGGGGCGGAAACCCAGCGCCTCGTTGACCGCGACCATGGGCGTGTTGCCCTCGGAGTTGTAGGTGCTGATCCGCCGGACGCCGGGGACCCCCGCTGCCAGCTCCCGCAGCACGGCCGCCTTCATCCGGGCGCCGAGCCGGTGCCCCCGGTGCTCACGGAGCACCAGCGTGCCGCCCTGGTGGGCGAGCGCCGGCTGGGCGAGCGGGATCTGCAGGTCGGTGAAGCCGACCAGCCGGCCGCCGATCACCGCGCCCGCGCTGAGCACCGTCCGGCCCCGGGCGACGTGGGTCCGCTCGTACTCGCGGATCCGGTCCCCGTCCCACTCCTCCTCCCCCACCGGCAGATCGCCGTGGGGTGCGTCGGTGGTCATGCGCCGCTCCAGCAGCGCCCGGTCGGCCAGCAGCGCGTCCGGGGTGCGGTCCCGCCAGGTGACGATCTCGTACCCGGCGCCGGCCGCGGCCTCGAGCGCCCCCAGCCGGTCCTCGTCGACCGGCAGCACCAGTTCCCGGCGGGTCTCCACCAGGTCGCAGGACCAGCCGTGCCGCTCGGCGAAGGCGCGGCCCGGCGCCCCGGCGCCGGGCTCGTCCACCTCGCTCACCAGCGAGTTGCGGCCGTGCGCGGCAGCGAGTACCCGGGCCTCGGCCAGCAGCGCGCTCCCGAGGCCACGGCGCCGGGAGGCCGGGTGCACCGCGAGGTCCACCACCGCCAGCGTCGGGTTGTCCTTGCGCGGGAGGATCAGCCGGAGCGCGCCGGCGACCGCGCCGTCCACCAGGGCGGCCCGGTGGGTGCCGTCCCGGGAGCCACCGGGCGCGACGAGCTCCCGCCCCAGCGCGACGTCCTCCTGCGCCGGCCGGGGCGGGTCCTGCGGCCGGGCGGCCCGGCCGGAGGCGGCCCACACCTCGCACCAGGAGGGGAAGAGGTCGTCGTCGGGGCCGAGCTCGACGATCCGGCAGGAGGGGTCGGTCACGTCCCCGTTCTACTGGCACCGGCAATACCTTTTCCGGCGCTCAGCCCCTCGGCCGCGCGGTCGCCCGGCGAGCGATCAGCCGCCAGTAGGTGCCGGGCAGCAGGCGGACCAGCACGTCGGGCACCGTGGCGCTCCAGCCGATCAGCAGCCGGGGGCGGCGGCGCTCGACGGCCGCCACGATGCGGGCGGCGGCGTCCTCCGGCGGCATCCGCAGCAGCTTGGTGAACTGCGCCCGCCCCTTCTCGTACTCCTCCACCGAGACGCCCGCGCCGGTGCGGGCGCTCTCGGCGATCCGCGTCCGGATCCCACCCGGGTGGACGACCGTGACGCCGATGCCGTCGTCGGCGAGCTCGTGGCGGAGCGCCTCGCTGAACCCGCGGACGGCGAACTTGCTCGTCGCGTACGCGACCTGCCCGGCCGGGGCGAAGATGCCGAAGACGCTGGAGACGTTGACGACGTGGGCGCCGGGGTGGGTCTTCAGCACGGGCAGCAGCATGTGGGTGAGGCGGACGACGGCGCGCAGGTTCACCGCCAGGACCCACTCGAAGTCCGCCAGCCCGATCTGGTCGAAGCGACCGCCCAGGGCGACCCCCGCGTTGTTGACCAGCAGCGTGGTCTCGGGGTGCTCGGCCACCAGCGTCCGGGCCACCCGCGCTGTCGCCTCGTCGTCGGCCAGGTCGACCACGTGCGTCGCCACCCGCAGGGCCGGGTGGTCGGCGGCGATCCGCCCGGCCACCGCCGCCAGCCGGTCGGCGTCGCGGTCCAGCAGCACCAGGTGGCTGCCCCGGTCGGCCAGCTGCGCGGCCAGCGCCTCGCCGATCCCGCTGGCGGCGCCCGTGACGACCGCCGTCCCGCCCGCGAAGGCGTAGGGCCCCATCAGGCCACGACCCGATCCGCGTGGGCGGCTGCAGGCACGCGCGGCTGGAAGGTCATGCCCTCGTCCTCCAGCGAGCCCCGGCGCATCATGGCGACGTCCCGCAGGTAGTTCTGGTGCAGCCGCCAGGGTGTGCGGCGCCCCTGCTGCGGCAGGCCGGCGAGGCTGCGCTGGACGTAGCCCGCCGCGAGGTCGAGGAAGGGCGCTCCCCCGCCCTCCGGCGGGGCGACCGGCGTGGCCGACGCGTAGCCGTGCTCGTCGAGGTGGTCCAGCAGGCGGCAGACGTAGCGGTTGACCAGGTCGGCCTTGAGGGTCCACGAGGCGTTCGTGTACCCGATGACCATGGCGAAGTTGGGCACGCCGGAGAGCATCATGCCCTTGTAGGACACCCGCTCGGGCAGCTCGACCGGCTCCCCGTCGACCACGATCCGCATCCCGCCGACCGGCAGCAGGTTCAGGCCGGTCGCGGTGACGACGACGTCGGCCGCCAGGTGCTCGCCCGACGTCAGCTCGATCCCCTCCTCGGTGAAGGTCGCGATCCGGTCGGTGACGATGGACGCCGTGCCCCGGCGGAGGGCGCGGAACAGGTCTCCGTCGGGCACCAGGCACAGCCGCTGGTCCCAGGGGTCGTAGGGCGGGTTGAAGTGCGTGTCGACGTCGACCCCCGGCAGCTGCTTCTGCGTCATGCGACGGATCAGCGAGCGGACCAGGGCCGGCCGGCGCCGGCTGAGCTGGTAGAGCGCGGTGCTGGTGAGCACGTTCTTCCACCGCACGACCGAGTAGGCCACCCGCTCCGGCAGCCGCGCCCGCAGCTTCTGCGCGATCGGGTCACGGCCGGGCAGCGACATGACGTAGCTGGGCGTGCGCTGCAGCATGGTCACGTGCTCGGCCTGCTCCGCCAGGTTGGGCACCAGCGTGACCGCGGTGGCGCCGCTACCGACGACGACGACCCGCTTGCCGGTCAGGTCGATGCCCTCGGGCCAGTGCTGCGGGTGGAGCAGCTGCCCCCGGAAGCGCTGCTCGCCCGGGAACTCCGGCCGGAACCCCTGGTCGTAGCGGTAGTAGCCGGAGCAGACCGACAGCCACGTGCACGTGAGGGTGACCGTCTCGCCGGTGTCGGCGCGCTCGGCGGTGACCGCCCAGCGGGCCTCGGCGCTCGACCACTCCGCCGACACGACGCGATGGTGGTAGCGGATCCTCTCCGTGACGCCGTACTCGCGGGCGGTCTCCTCGATGTACCGGCGGATGGTCGGCCCGTCGGCGATCGACTCGGGCTCCCGCCACGGGCGGAAGGAGTAGCCCAGGGTGAACATGTCCGAGTCCGACCGGATGCCCGGGTAGCGGAACAGGTCCCAGGTCCCGCCCAGCGCCGCCCGCGACTCCAGCACCGCGTAGCTGGTCCCCGGCCGCTCCCGTTCCAGGTGGCAGGCGGCCCCGACGCCGGAGAGCCCGGCGCCGACGATCAGGACGTCCACGTGCTCGGTGGTCATGCCAGCACTCTCCGGTTCGCTCCGCCGGGCCGTTCGGCCGCACCCCGCGCCGCGGGTGGCCCGCCGACGCTATCGACGCAGTGTCGAGCGAGTCAACGGGGTGTCGAGCCGGGGCCGCGTGCGGCTATCCTCCGCTCCGTGCCGGCTGCCGCGAGTCATGTGCCCGCCGCTGGGCGGGGACGGCGTCCAGTCCGGCCCTCCGGCGACGACCGGGAGCTCGCGATCCTCGCCACCGCCGAGCGCCTCCTCGCCGAACGGCCGTTGGCGGCCATCTCGGTCGACGACCTCGCGCGCGGCGCCGGCATCTCCCGCCCGACGTTCTACTTCTACTTCTCGTCGAAGGACGCGGTACTGCTCTCGCTGCTCGATCGCGTCGTGGCCGAGGCCGACACGGCGATGCGCCGGGCGTTCGACACCCCGGCGGCCGGGGCGCGGGACGGCTGGGCACGCGCGATCGGCGCCTACTACGACACCTTCCGGACCCACCGTTCGCTCACCGTCGCCTGGGCGCAGGCCCGCTCCACCAACGACGAGGTGCGCGCGCTGTGGTCGGCGGTGCTCGAGCGCTGGGTGCAGCGTTCGGCGGCGGCGATCGACGCCGAGCGCGCGCGGGGCGCCGCGCCGCCGGGGCCGGCTGCGCGCGACCTCGCCGTCGCCCTGACCTCGATGAACGAGCGGGTGCTCTACGCCACCTTCAGCGGGGACGGCCCCGCTGTCGCCGAGCAGGATGTCGTCGAGGTCCTGCTCGGCATCTGGCTCCCCGCCGTCTACGGCACGACGGCGCCGGACTGATCCCGGCCGTCAGACGGCGACCGTGGCCACCGTGCTGCCGGTGAGGCTGCCGAACCACAGGGTGCCGCCGGACTCGCGCACCCCGGTGAGCATCTCGAACCCGGGGATCTCCCCGCTGAACCGGTGCACCGTCGCCCCGTGCTCGTCGACGGCGAGCACCCCCAGCGTCCGGCCGGGGCTGGGTTGCAGAGCCGGCGGCAGCGCGCTCAGCAGCGCCCGCAGCGGTGCGGGCAGCCGGTGGATGGCGGCCAGCGCCGCGACGCGCGGGCTGGGGAGGGTGATCCACACCAGCCCGTCGGATCCCAGCGCGATGTTGTCGGGGTGGCCGGGGAGGTCGTCGACGAACACCTCGCTCGCGCCGGCCCGGGCGCCGGTCAGCCACACTCGCCGGAGCCGCGCCGCGCCGGTCTCGGCGACCGCCACCCAGGACTCGTCCGCGGCGAGCGCGACCCCGTTCGCGAACTCCAGCCCGCCGAGCAGCTCGGTCACGGTGCCGTCGGGGGTGCGGCGGAACAGCCGGCCGCTGGCGGTCCGCCGGACCAGGTCCGCCCGCCACTGCGGGATGCGGAACCGCTGGGAGGAGTCGGTGAAGTAGATCGTGCCATCCGCGGCGACGGCTGCGTTGTTCACCGCCTCCAGCCGGCGGCCGGCCACCCGGTCGACCAGCGTCCGCACCGCCCCGTCGGCCAGCGAGACCGCCAGCAGCCCGGCGTCGGACGCGCACACCAGCAGCTCGTCCGCCCCGAGGAACTCCAGGCCCAGCGGACGGCCCGGCACGCGGGCGACCGTCTCGACCGGGGCGCCCGGGCCTGCCGTGCGCACGACCCGGCCGTCGGCCAGACCGGTGCAGACCCGCCCGGCCGCGTCGACGAGCACGTCCTCCGGCCCCTCGCCGACCGGTACCACCGTCGTGCCCGCGAAGTCGCGCACGCGCGTCTCCTCCCGCCGCCTGCCCGCGGTGGGTCCGCAGGTCAGCGGCAGTCTGCCCGACGCCCGCCCCGGGCCGCCGGGGTCACTCCCCGACGGCGGCGCCGACCTCGTCGGCGGTGAAGTCCCGCCCCTGGGCCCCGGTGCGCACCACCGTGACCGGGCAGGCGGCGTGGTGGACCAGCTGGTCGCTGACCGAGCCGAGCAGGAGCCCGGAGAAGCCACCGCGGCCACGCGCACCGACCACCAGCAGGGCCGCCCCCTCGGCGGCGGCGAGCAGGCCGGGCACCGGCGCGCGGTGGACGACGTGGCCGGTGACCCGCACCGCGGGGTCCAGACCGGCCGCGGCCACGTGCGCGGTGAGCTCGTCGTGCACCGCCTGCTCCCAGTCGGGCAGCGGCGGCACGTAGCCCGGCTCCCAGGTCGCGGGCCGCGGTGCGGTCGTCATCGACCAGGCGCGCACCACGTGCAGGTCGACGTCGGCGCGGTGGGCCAGCCGACCGGCCCACCGCAGCGCTTCCTGCGCACACTTGGAACCGTCGTGCCCGACGACGACGCCACCCTCGACCTGAACGACCTCACGGACCTCGTCCACCGCTGACCTCCCTGTTGGCGCGCGCCGGTGCGATCACCGTGGGGGTCAGCCTCTCATCACGCGGGGCCGGTCACGTCACCGGCGCCGCCGCGCCGCGCCGTCAGCCCGCGACGGGCTCGCGCCGCGCGCCCAGCAGCGCCAGCTCCTCGGCCGGCGGGACGCCGACCGCCTGCAGGGCCGCGCCGATCCGGTCCGTCAGGCACCGCAGCGACTCCCGGGCCTGGTCGCGCTGCCGGCACAGGTCCTCGAACTCCACGCGCACCGCGGCCAGGCGGGCGCCGGCCGCCTCCTCGGCAGCGGCCCGGTCGCGCCGGGCCTGCTCCGCGACGCGCTCCCGCTCCGCCGCGGCCTCGGCGGCCAGCCGGTCCCGCTCCGCCGCGGCCTCGGCGGCCAGCCGGTCCCGCTCCGCCGCGGCCTCGGCGGCCAGCCGGTCCCGCTCGGCCGCCGCGGCGCGCAGCAGCTCCTCGGCGTCGGCGCGGGCCTTCTCCAGGACGGCTGCACCCTCGGCCCGGTCCCGCTGCGCGTTCACGCGGAGCTGGTCGGCGACGTCGATGGCCAGCTCCTTGATCTCGTGCGCCTTGCGCAGCCGGGCGTCGGCCTCCAGGCGGGCATCGGCCCGCAGCTGCGCCGCCTCGACCTCGGCGGCGTCCAGCACCTGCGCCGCCTGGTCCTCGGCCAGCCGCAGCACCTCCCCCACCCGTGCGCTGACCACCGGACGGTCCCGACCGACCGGCTGCTCGGCGAGCAGCCGCCGGGAGATCTCCAGCTCGGTGCCGCAGGCGACGACCCGGTCCAGCAGGTGCTCGCGCTCGCGGTGCGCGGCGGCGAGCTCGCCCTCGGCCCAGGCGACGTAGTTGTCGACCTGGAGCCGGTCGTAGCCACGCACGGAGCCCCGGAAGGTGGGCCGGTGGTCCAGCAAGGCCTCCAGATCGCTCGCCGGCTGCGAGGGCCGCGGAGCGCTCCCGTCCGGCGGCACCCCCTCGTCCTGGGCACGGTTGGCGACGAACTCGACACGCCGGAGCATCCGGATGGCCCCCCTGGGAAGTAGGTGAAGCGGAATCTGCCAGAGGGCCACACGGCGCGCGGGCGGCCGTGATTGCTCCGTGACCCGTGTCGCGGGCAACCCGGTGGCGCCACGGCAGGGCGTGCCGGATCGGTTACGGATCGCTTTCACCGGCGCTGGCCACCCGGAGGGGCGACCGGGCATAGAGCCGCGGCACGCCGCGTTGACCCGGCTGAGATGATTGCACTCTCAACCAGTTTGGAGATCGAGATGCAGTTCGGCGTCTTCACCGTCAGCGACATCACCACCGACCCCACGACCGGCCGCACCCCCACCGAGGCGGAGCGGCTGAAGGCGGTGCTGACCATCGCCCAGAAGGCCGAGGAGGTCGGGCTCGACGTCTTCGCCCTCGGCGAGCACCACAACCCGCCGTTCTTCTCCTCCTCCCCCACGACCACGCTGGCGTGGATCGCGGCGCGGACGCAGAGGCTGCAGCTGTCGACGTCGACGACGCTGATCACCACGAACGACCCGGTGAAGATCGCCGAGGACTACGCGATGCTGCAGCACCTGGCCGACGGCCGGGTCGACCTCATGATGGGCCGCGGCAACACCGGACCGGTCTACCCGTGGTTCGGGCAGGACATCCGCAACGGGATCGAGCTGGCGGTGGAGAACTACGCGCTGCTGCGCCGGCTCTGGACCGAGGACGTCGTCGACTGGCAGGGGCGGTTCCGCACCCCGCTCCAGGGCTTCACCTCCACGCCCCGGCCCCTGGACGGCGTCCCGCCGTTCGTGTGGCACGGCTCGATCCGCTCCCCGCAGATCGCCGAGCAGGCCGCGTACTACGGCGACGGCTTCTTCCACAACCACATCTTCTGGCCGGCGGAGCACACCCAGCGGATGGTGGAGTTCTACCGCCGCCGCTTCGAGCACTACGGCCACGGCAGCGCCGACCAGGCGATCGTGGGCCTGGGCGGGCAGGTGTTCATGCGCAAGAAAAGCCAGGACGCGGTGGACGAGTTCCGCCCCTACTTCGACAACGCCCCGGTCTACGGCCACGGCCCGTCGCTCGAGGAGTTCAGCACCCAGACGCCGCTGACCGTGGGCAGCCCGCAGCAGGTGATCGAGCGCACGCTGGGCTTCCGCGACTACGTCGGGGACTACCAGCGGCAGCTGTTCCTCATCGACCACGCCGGCCTGCCGCTGAAGACGGTGCTGGAGCAGCTGGACATCCTCGGCGAGGAGGTCGTGCCGGTGCTGCGCCGCGAGTTCGCCGCTCTCAAGCCGGCGCACGTGCCGGACGCCCCCACCCACGCCTCCCGCGTCGCCGCGGCCGGCGGGGCGAAGGACGCCACCGTGCACGCCGATGGCGACAGCGTCACGGGCCAGGCCCGTGAGGAGATCGAGGTCCGATGAGCACGCGCACCCTCGCCGTCGTCAGCGCCGGGCTGAGCAACCCGTCGTCGACCCGGCTGCTGGCCGACCGGCTGACCGCGGCCGCGCGAGCCGCGCTGGCCGACCGCGGCATCACCGCGACCGTCGAGGTCGTCGAGCTGCGCGAGCACGCCCGCGACCTCGCCGACAACCTGCTGACCGGCTTCGCGAACGAGGGGCTCCGCCGCGCGGTCGACACGGTGACCGGGGCCGACGGGCTCATCGCCGTGACCCCGATCTTCTCGGCGTCCTACAGCGGGCTGTTCAAGACCTTCGTCGACGTGCTGGACAAGGACGCCCTCACCGGCAGGCCCGTGCTGCTGGGGGCGACGGCGGGCACCGCCCGGCACTCGCTGGCGCTCGAGCACGCGATGCGCCCGCTCTTCGCCTACCTGCGCGCGACGGTGGTCCCGACCGCGGTCTTCGCCGCGCCCGAGGACTGGGCGGGCGGCACCGACGCCGGCCCCGGCCTCTCCGGCCGGGTGCGCCGCGCGGCAGGCGAGCTCGCCGACCTGGTCGCCGGCCGCCCCCCGGCCGTCCCGGCGGATCCCTTCGCCGACCCGACGACCTCGTTCGAGGACCTGCTCCGCGGCAGCTGAGGCCCGCCGGCGGGGCGGCCGGCCCGTCGGGTCAGTCGTCCTCCTCCTCGCCCTCCTCCTGCTCGCCCTCGCCGCCGCCTTCCTCCTGCTCGACGATGCCGCCCTCCTCGGTGGGCTCCTCGGCGCCGCAGGCGGTCGTGGTGAACGCCGCGGCCGCGAGGGCGATCCCCGCCGCGGCCGAACGCCAGCGACGGGTGGGCAGGGACGTGCGGTTCATGGGCTCTCCTCCGGACGGCCGACCGGTGTCGGGTGCGGGTGCTCCCTGGTCTTCCCCGGCCGGGGCCGGCCCACTCCTGGACCTCGGCGCCATCGGCGTCGGGCCGGCGACGCGTCGGAGCGCGGGGCCCTCACTCAGCCGACGGCGTCCTCGGACGGCGGTGCGGTGCCGCCCTGCTCGCCATGCCCGCACATGATCGCCGTGATCGCCGCGCGGTCGGCGGCCGAGGGCAGCCCCCAGCCCGGCTCGTACCCGTAGACCGACGCGAGCGGGCTCGAGGCGGTGCGCCCGGTGAGGATCTCGACCGAGTCGGTCTCGATGAGCCCCGGGTGGGGTACGCCGCACGCCTCGGCGACCTTGAGCAGGTCGCGGCGCAGGGTGCGCACGTAGTTGCCGGCCCGGACGGACTTCAGCTCCGGGTCCAGGCCGCGCACCAGCCAGGCGTTCTGCGTGGCGACGCCGGTGGGGCACGTGTCGGTGTGGCACTTCTGCGCCTGGATGCAGCCGATGGCCAGCATCGCCTCCCGGCCGACGTTCACCATGTCGCAGCCCAGCGCGAAGGCGACGGTCGCGTTGTCCGGGAGGCCGAGCTTGCCGGCCCCGATGAAGACGACCGAGTCGTGCAGCCCCTTGCGCGCGAAGACCGAGTAGACCCGGGCGAAGCCCACCTGGAACGGCAGCGAGACCGTGTCGGTGAAGATCAGCGGCGCGGCGCCCGTACCGCCCTCGCCACCGTCGATGGTCACGAAGTCGACGCCCCGGCCGGTGGACGCCATCAGGTCGGTCAGCTCCTCCCAGAAGGAGAGGTCCCCGACCGCGGACTTGATGCCGACCGGCAGGCCGGTCTCGGCGGCCAGCAGCTCCACCCAGTCCAGCAGGCTGTCGGGATCGGAGAACTCCGCGTGCCGGGACGGGCTGATGCAGTCGACGCCCTCCCGGACGCCGCGCGCCTCCGCGATCTCGGCCGACACCTTCGCCGCCGGCAGCACTCCCCCGAGGCCCGGTTTGGCGCCCTGGCTGAGCTTGATCTCCAGCGCCCGCACCGGCGCGGAGGCCACGAGGGCCTTGAGCCGGTCCAGGTCGAACCGCCCGTGCTCGTCGCGGCAGCCGAAGTACGCCGTCCCGATCTGGAAGACCAGGTCGCCGCCGTGCCGGTGGTGCCGCGAGATGCCGCCCTCGCCGGTGTTGTGCAGGCAACCGGCCAGCGCGGCACCGCGGTTGAGCGCCTCGATCGCCGGACCCGACAGCGAGCCGAAGCTCATCGCGGAGATGTTGACCACCGATTCGGGCCGGAACGCCCCCGCCCGGCCCCGCGCGGCACCCAGCACCTTGGCGCAGGGGAGGGCGACGCCCTGCCCGGTGTGCACGTCGGTGGCCGGCACGGAGACCCCGAAGGTGGCGTGCTTGATCACCGGGTAGCCGGCGGTGAACTCGAGGTCGTTGTCGGTGCCGAAGCCGAAGTAGTTGTTCTCCTGCTTGCTGGAGGCGTAGACCCAGCGCCGCTGGTCACGGGTGAAGGGCCGCTCCTCGTTGTTGCCGGCCACGAGGTACTGGCGCAGCTCCGGCCCGATCGACTCGATCAGGTAGCGCGCATGGCCGATCACCGGGAAGTTGCGCAGCAGCGAGTGCTCGCGCTGCATCAGGTCACGGGCGGCGACGGCTGCCAGGGCGGAGAGGCCGGCCGCGGCGGCGCGCGAGGCGAGCGTCATTCCTCCACCCTGCCACGGTCGGCCCGGCCCGACAGCTCGTCCGTCGGAGGCGCCACGGTCAGAGGAAGATGCTGAGCACCAGCGCCAGCACGAAACCGATCGTGCCCAGCAGCGTCTCCATCACCGTCCAGGTCTTCAGGGTGGTCTTCTCGTCCATCTGGAAGAACCGGCTGACCAGCCAGAAGCCCGAGTCGTTGACGTGCGAGAGCACCGTCGCACCACCGGCGATAGCGATGACGATCAGCGCGAGGTCCACGGAGCTGAGCCCGTCGGTGGCCGCCACCACGGGGGCGATCAGGCCGGCCGCGGTCGTCAGCGCGACCGTGGCCGAGCCCTGCGCCACCCGGATCAGAGCGGAGACGACGAACGCCGCCACGATGACCGGCAGGCCGATGTCGCCGAGGACGTCGGCCAGCGCGGTGCCGATGCCGCTGGCGCGCAGCACGCCGCCGAACATGCCGCCGGCGCCGGTGATCAGGATGATCGCGCAGACCGGCCCGAGCGCGCTGTTGAGCACCGACTCGACCTCTGCGCCGCTGTCGCCGCGGCGCCGACCCAGCACCCACATGGCCAGCAGCACGGTGATCAGCAGCGCGATCGGCGTCGCCCCGATCAGCTGACCCCAGCGGACCACCGCCGACTCCTCGTCCACGATCCCCTCGGCGGCGAGCGTGGTCAGGCCGGTGTTGAGGAAGATCAGCAGCATCGGGAGGAGCAGCACCGAGATCACGGTGGCGAACCGCGGCGGTGCGGGCCGGGTCGCCGTCCCGGTGGCGGCCCGCCCGCCGGTGGCGATCCCGGGCGAGCTGCCCTCGACCGACGGGTCCGGGGCGTCGTCCGCCGTCTTCGGCTCCCCGGCCAGGATGGTCGGGACGGGGAGCTCGAACCGGCGCCCGGCCCAGAGCCCGAACAGGTAGCTGCCCAGGAACCACGTCGGGACGCCGATGAGCAGGCCGAAGACGAGCACCAGGCCGATGTCGGCACCGATCAGCCCGGCCGCGGCGACCGGGCCCGGGTGCGGCGGCACGAAGGCGTGCATGACGGCGAACGCACCGGCCACCGGCAGCCCGTAGGTGAGCAGCGAACCCCCCAGCCGGCGGGCCACGGTGAACACGATGGGCAGGAAGACGACGAGCCCGGCGTCGAAGAAGATCGGGAAGCCGAACAGCAGCGCGGCGATGCCGAGGGCCAGCGGTGCCCGCTGCTCGCCGAAGCGCTTGATCAGGCTGTCGGCGAGCACCTGGGCCCCGCCGCTGTGCTCGAAGAGCCGGCCCAGCATCGCCCCGATCCCCACGAGCAGCGCGACGCTGGCCAGCGTGGAGCCGAAACCGGCGGTCATGGTGGTGACCACGTCCTCCAGCGGCACCTGTGCCGCCAGCGCCACCGCCAGGCTGACCAGGATCAGGGCCAGGAAGGCGTGCAGCTTCACCTTCATGATCAGGAAGAGCAGGACGCCGACCGCGATCGCGGCGATCAGCAGCAGCACTCCGGCGCTCAGCGCCGGTTCTGCGTCGGGCATGGCTCCTCCACGAGGCTCAGGTCGGGGGGTTCGGGGCTTCGTCCAGGGCGTCGAGCGTGGTCAGGACGTCGGCCAGGGCCGTGGTGGACCGGTCGACGAGGGGGCGCAGCCGCCGGTACACGGCGACGGCGTCGGGGTCCGGCAGCACCGGCTCGTGCACGGCGACCAGCGCGGTGGCGGCACCGAGGTCGGGCAGCTCCCCGAGCGCGTGCCACCCCAGCAGGCAGGCGCCCAGGCCGGTGCCCTCCGGGGAGTCGGCCACCCGCACCGGCAGGTCGAGGGCCGCCGCGAGCGTCCGGATCCAGAGCGGGGAGGCCACCGCGCCGCCGGTCGCCCGGACCTCCCGCACCGGCACGTCCGTCGCGGCGAAGGCGTCCCGCACCAGCGCCAGCTGCTGGCAGACGCCCTCGACGGCGGCGCGCACCAGGTGCGCCCGGCGGTGCTCGCGCCGCAGCCCCAGGTAGGCCCCCCGCATCCCCGACCGCCACCAGGGCGCCCGCTCGCCGAGGAAGTAGGGCAGGCACAGCAGGCCCGAACTGCCGACCGCAACCGCGGCAGCCTCCTCGAGCAGCTGCGCGTCGAGGTCGTCGGCGGCCTCGCCCGCGGGGCCCTCGGCGTCCTCGGGGCCGGCGGCCAGCGCCTGGGCGGCCCAGCGCACCACCGACCCGCCGTTGTTGATGGCGCCGCCGACCACCCAGGCGTCGTCGGTGAGGGCGTAGCAGAACAACCGGCGCCCCGGGTCGACCGTCGGGCGGGGGACGACGACGCGCATGGCCCCGCTCGTGCCCAGCGAGACCGCGGCGACATCCGGGCTCACCGCGCCGACACCCAGATTGGCCAGCACCCCGTCGGAGGCGCCGATCACCACGGGCAGACCGGGCGGCAGCCCCGTGGCGGCGGCCACCTCCGGGCGCAGGCCGGGCAGCACCGCCGTCGTCGGCAGCACCTCGCCGAGCTGGCGGGGGCGGACGCCGGCGATGCTCAGCGCCTCCTCGTCCCACCGCCCGGCGCGGAGGTCGTAGAGCCCGGTGGCCGACGCACAGGACCGGTCGACCACGTGCCCCCCGCCGCACAGGGCGGCCACCACCAGCTCCTTCACCCCGCCCCAGCGGGGCACCCCGGCCACCCGGTCGGCGTCCTCGGCCCGTTCCCACGACAGCTTGACCAGCGGGGACATCGCGTGCACGGGGGTGCCGGTGCGGGCGTGCAGGTCCGGGGCGCGGCCGTCGGCGACCAGCGCCTGGGCCCACTGCGCCGCGCGGTCGTCGGCCCAGGTCACCACCGGGCCGAGCGGGCTCCCCTCGTCGTCCATGGGCACCAGACCGTGCATCGCCGCGCTGAGCGAGACGGCGACGACCGAGTCCCCCCGGTCCCGGGCCAGGGCGGCGACCTCGCCCAGCGCCTCGACGGCCGCCGCGGCCAGGCGCACGGCGTCGAGCTCGGCCCGGCCGGGGGCCGGCACGAGGAGCGGGTAGGCCACGCTGGCGACGTCGCGGATGCGGCCGTCGGTGCCCGCGGTGACCGCCTTCGTCGCGGTGGTGCCCGAGTCCAGCCCGACCACGACGTCCACGAACACCCCCCTGACCGGCCCCTCCGTTGGCCGCATCGTGCCCGCACCGCGCACGGCGTGGCAACCGCTCGCGGCGCCGGGCGGCGCCGATCTCAGCCGGCGGGCGCACCTCCGGCTGTGCGGCGCCGGACGACGTAGCGCCGTGCCCGCCAGTGCGTCGCGGGCTCGTCGACCGGGGCGGCGTCCAGAACCTCCGCCCCGTGCACCGCGACCAGGTCGGCCACCCGCCGCTCGGGCACCCCGGTCATCCGCATCGGTGCGGGGTAGCCGAGCAGGCGCCGCTGCGCCCACCGCACCAGCGGCGCCGGCGCCACCCGCCACACGACACCACGCAGGGTCCACATCGGCCGGGTGGTGCAGTGCACCACGGCCACGCCTCCGGGGCGCAGCACGCGGGCGAACTCCGCCAGGTACGTCTCGAGGACCGGGCGCGGCAGGTGCTGGAGGACCCGCTCGGTGTAGACGAGGTCGAACGATTCGTCCGGGAAGGCCCGCAGGTCGGGGTCCTCCCCGAGCACGAAGCGGACGCGTCCGCCGCTGCGGTCCAGGCGGCGAGCGGTCTCCAGCATCGGCGCGGAGACGTCGAGGCCCACCACCTCGCGCGCGTGCTCCGCGAGCGCCTGGCTCAGCCGGCCGGCACCGCAGCCGAAGTCCAGGACGCGGTCCCACGTGGTGGGTAGCCCGAGCCCGGCCAGCTGCTCGCGCGCTACCCCGACGTCCCGGCGGCCGAGCTCGAGGAAGGCGTCGGCGTCCCATCGCCCACCACGCTTGTCCGCGGCCACGTGGACGGCCCAGAGCGGGTCCTCCGCCCCCAGGGTCGTCCAGTCCCTGCGCACCTGGTCGAAGCTCATCGCACCCACCGATCTCATGACCCGGACGCCGGACGCTACCGGTCCCCGGGCCGCCGGCTCCGGTCCCGCCCCGCCCCCGGCCGCTGCGCGGAGCGCCCGGCCGAGCGCAGCCGGACGCGGACGGCGGCGTGCAGCGGTACCAGGACCACGCCGTCCCGGGCCAGCCGCGAGCGGAGCTCCCGACGGTGCCGGACCACCCCGGCCAGGCCGATCGCCCAGAACAGGTACTGCACGGCGAACGCCGCCCGGAAGGCGTCCAGGTCGTAGTCGGTGGACGCGCCGGGGGTGAGCAGGTCCAGCACCGCCCCGACGGCCAGGATCGTCAGGAGCGAGGCGACGAACCCGCCGACGTTGACCACACCGCTGGCGCTGCCCTGCCGCTCGACCGGGTTCTCCGTGCGGGCGTAGTCGAACCCGATCATCGAGCCGGGACCGTTGGTGCCGAGCACCGCCACGAGCACGACCAGCAGCCACAGCGGGGCACGCCCGGGCCACAGCAGGACGACGGTCCAGATCGTGGCGGTGGCGGTCAGGATGCCGAAGACGAGCACCGAGCGGCGCAGCGGCCAGCGGGCGCACAGCTTGCCCAGCACCGGCCCGACGCCCATCCCGACCAGCACCAGGAGGGTGAGCAGGCCGGCCGCCGTGCCGGGCGCGAGCCCTTGCCCGACCACCAGGAACGGATAGCCCCAGAGCAGTGCGAACACGGTGCCGGAGAACTGGGTGACCAGGTGCGTGTAGAGGCCGATCCGGGTTCCAGGCTCCCGCCAGGTGTCGACCAGCCCGCGGCGGAGCTCCGCCACCGGTGGCGCCACCGGGCGGACCGTGCCGGGCGGGGCGTCCCGCAGCGCTGCTGCCACGAGCACGACGACGAGCGCGCCGGTCGCTGCGGCACCGAGGAACGTCGCCGTCCACGAGGTGGCGTGCAGCAGCGTCACGAGCGGGTACGCCGCGGCGACCGATCCGATCTGCCCGAGGATGCCGGTGAGCTGGGTGATCAGCGGCGCCGACGTCCCGGGGAACCACAGGGCGACGATGCGCAGCACGCTGATGAAGGTCATCGCGTCCCCCGCGCCCACCAGCACCCGGGCGGCGACGGCCGTCGGCACGTCGGTGGCCAGCGCGAGCAGGAGCTGGCCTCCGGCCATCGTCACGGCCCCGGCCAGGATCATCCGGCGGGATCCGAACCGGTCCAGCGCCACGCCCACCGGCACCTGCAGCGCCGCGTAGACGGCCAGCTGCAGCACGAGGAACAGCGACACCGCCGACGCCCCGGCCGAGAACCGTTCCTGCGCCTCCACCGCCGCCACGCCGAGCGAGGACCGGTGGAAGACGGCGACGGCGTACGCCAGCAGCCCGACCAGCCACATCGCGTAGGCGCGGGCCGACGGGCGGGCGGCCGGGACGGAGGTCACCTGGACAGGACACCGCAACGCGGTCGGCCATTCCACGCCGGGCCGGTGAGTTCCCTCACCGGACCCTCCCGGCGCATTACTCTTGCGAGCCGATGGACCCCTTGGTCGACCCCACCGACGATCCCTCCGTGGACGACGGTCACCGCCGCGGACGGATCCTCTGGGCCCTGGCCACCTGCATGGCGGAGAAGGGGTACCAGGCCACCACGATCTCCGACATCGCGCGCGAGGGCCGGGTGTCGAAGACGATCGTCTACGCCCACTTCCGCGACAAGGAGGAGTGCCTCCTCGAGCTCTACAGCCGGGCCAACGAGAAGGTGCTCGACACGGTGCGCCGGGCGCAGGAGCAGGCGCACGCGGCCGGGCTCCCCTGGCGCGGCCGGCTGCGCGCGGGCATCGGCGCCTACCTGGAGACGCTCGCCGCCGGGCCGGCCGTCGCCTGGGCGGCGCTGGTCGAGGTGCAGGCGGCCGGCCCGCGGGCCCGGGCGCTGCGCCGGCAGGTGTTCGACCAGTACGTCGACCTCATCTGCGAGGTGGCCGGCGGGCTGGCGCAGGACCACCCCGACGAGGTGCGCCCGGTCGGTCGGGAACTGGTGCTCGCCGCAGTGGGCGGCGTCAACGAGCTGATGCTGGCACGGGTGGAACGCGGGGAGGCCGCGCAGCTGTCCGAGGACGTCGACGCCGCCACGGCGACGGTGGTCGGGCTGCTCGAGCGCCGTCCCTAGCGGTGTCCGAGGTGGTACCGGCGGGTACTACCGCTCGGTAGCCGCGCTGTCTACGCTGCCCCGGAACCCGGGTCACAGTGGACGGAGCCCCATGAGCGCACCCCCGCGCGTCGACGCCGGCGCGCCTGCGGAGGCACCGTCGCGTCCGGGGACCGCCGTCGTGCAGCTGCGCATCGACCGGGCGACCGTCGTCCCGGTGGTCGCGGCCGTGCTCATCGCCGGGCACCTCGCCCTCCGGGGCTGGGCCGCGGCGAGCGGCTGGCTCACCGGGCCGGACTTCCTCGCGGCCGCGGTGGCCGCCGGCCTGCCGGTCGACGTCCCCGGACCTCCCGGCGCCGTGGGCCTGGCCCGGGGCGTCGCGGCCATCGCCCCGCTGTCCTGGCCGGCGCTGGTGGGGCTCGAGCTCCTCGGGCAGCTGCTCGTGGACCTCCTCCTGTACCGGCTGCTGGTCGAGCTGTTCGGCCGCCGGCCGACGGTGCTGCTCCCGCTGACGGTCTACCTGACCAGCTCGCTCACGCTCGTGGGCGGGACGTGGTGGAGCGCGGCCGTGGTGCAGCTCCCGCTCCAGCTGGCCCTCCTCGTCGCCGTCCGCGGGCACGTGCACTTCCTGCGCTCGAGCTCGCCCGCACGGGCCCTCACCAGCGCGCTGGCCGTCGCGGCCGGGGTGTTGTTCGCCGTGGAGGCCGCGCTGGTGCCGCTGCTGCTCCTGGCCGGCACCGTGCTCTGGGCGACCACCGGCCCGCTGCGGGCCAGGCTGCGCACCCTCGCCCGGTGGCGGATCGCCTGGGCGGCCCACGCCGCCGCCGTGGCCGTCGGCCTCGGCGCGCGCCTGCTCCTCTCCGATGACCCGCTCGTCGACGGGGCCGCCCTGGGCGAAGGCCTCCGCACGCTGCCCGGCGTCCTCGCGCACACGGTGCTCCCCGGTCTCGTCGGCGGCCCCTGGCGCTGGGAGACCGTGCTGGCGCCGCTGGCCACGCCCGACCCGCCGGTCGGCCTCGTCTGGGGCGCCCCCGTGGCCCTGGCCGTGGTGGTCCTCGCGTCCGTGCTGGTCCGCCGGGGGGCGCTGCGCGCCTGGCTGCTCGCCGCGGTGGTCGTCGTCACCGCCGTGATCGGCGCCGCGTCCTCCGGCGCCACGGCGGGTGCGGTGGCGGCCGACCTGGTTCCGCCGGCCACCACGGCCCTCGTGGCGGCGCTGGCGGTCGGGCTCGCCTTCCTGCCGGTCCGGGAGGCACCCACCGTCCTGATCCGACGGGCCTGGACCACCCGCGGCCGGACGGCCGAGGCAACGGCTCGGCTCACGCGCACCGGAGTCGCACTGGGGGTCGCCTCGGCCCTCCTCGCCGGGGCCGTGCTCTCGACCGCCGGCTTCGCCCGGCACTGGTCGACCAACGCCGGCCGCGACTTCGTCGACAACGCCAAGGGGGCGCTGACCGGGCGCGTCGACCTCGTCCTCGCCGATGCCCCGGTGCCCGAGCACGTCGTCCCCGAGCGGCTGGCGCCGGCCAACCGCGCGTCGGTCGTCCTGGCCGGCCTCCCCCGGCTCCCACCCTTCCTGGCCGAGGGGCAGGTCGTCGACGAGGTGGTGGCCCTGGACGACCAGGGCCACGGCCAGCTGGCCGTCGTCGACCCCGTGAGCACGTCCGGCTCCGGGCCCACCCCGGACTGCGGCTGGCCCGCCGGGGAGGAACCGGCCGAGGTACAGCTGCCGCGGGGGACGCCCGACGACCGGTGGCTGGTGCAGATCGCCTACTTCGCCGGGGTGGGGAACCTGGTGACCGTGCGGGCCGGGGACACCGTGGGTGCCGGCCTCGCGGAGGCGGGGGTCCACAACCTGTTCGTGCAGGTGAGCGGCCCCGTCGACAGCGTCGTCATCGAGGTGGCCGACCCCCAGGCCCCGCTGTGCGTCGCGTCGGTGGCCGTCGGACAGCCCCTGGCCCTCACCCCCGGCGGGAACTGACCGTGCGCTATCCGGCGCTCAACGGCCTCCGCGCGCTCGCGGCCACCGCCGTGGTCACCACGCACGCGGCCTTCTGGACCGGCTCGTACACCGCCGACACCGGTGGCTACGCCCTGGCCCGGCTGGACGTCGGCGTCGCGGTGTTCTTCGCGCTCTCGGGCTTCCTGCTCTCCCAGCCGCTCTTCCGCGCCGCGGCGGAGGGGCGTCCGGCGCCACGCACCGCCGCCTTCCTGTGGCGACGGGCGCTGCGCATCCTGCCGGCGTACTGGGTGTGCGTCGTCCTGGCCATGCTGTTCCTCCCCGGGAACCGGGAGATGGGCGGCGGTGACTGGTTGCGCTTCCTCACCCTCACCCAGATCTACTCGCGCAGCTGGCACGCCGACGGCCTGGACCACGCCTGGAGCCTGTGCACCGAGGTCTCCTTCTACGTCCTGCTCCCCCTGATCGTCGCCGGGCTGCTCCGGCTCAGCGGCGGTCGGTGGCGACCCGGGCTCCTGCTGGCCGCGCTGGCCGTGGCCTCCCTCCTGGGTTTCGCCTGGTTCGCCTGGGCGGCCTCGGACCCGTACCTGCTCGGTTCGCTGACGCTGTGGCTGCCGGCCTACGCGTCGTGGTTCGGGGCGGGCATGGCGATCGCGGTGCTCTCCGTGGCCTCGCCCGACTGGGCGCCGGTCCGCTGGGCGCACGAGCTGGGCGGCAGCCCGTGGACGTGCTGGGGCGCGGCCGCGGCGCTGTTCTGGGTGGCGGCCGGGCCGTTCACCGGGCCCGTCGACCTCTCCTCGGCGCTGACCGCCGGACAGGGGATCACCAAGCACGTGCTCTACACGGGCGTCGCCGCGCTGGCGGTCTGGCCGCTGGTGTTCGGCGACCAGACGGCGGGCCGGGGACGCCGCTTCCTCGCCAGCCGCCCGCTGGACTGGCTGGGTGAGCGCTCCTACGGGCTGTTCCTCTTCCACATGCCGCTGCTGATCGTCCTGTGGGACGTCTTCACCCACCCGCTCGTGGTCGTGCTTCCGGTGACGTGGCTCGTCGCCGTCGCGGTCGCCGCGGTGGTCTACCGCGTGATCGAGCGACCGCTCGTGCTGCGCGGGCGCAACCTCGTCCCCGACCGCCCGGGCGCCCGGGCGGACGGCGCCGGCACGGGCGCGGGCGGCCACGCGGCCGGCATCCCCGCCGGACCGACCCCGCCGGCGGGGGCGACGCGCGGCTGACCTGGGCTCACCCCTCCCGGTGGCGGCCGCCGACCGGCGCCGTACGGATCCACCGCGGCGGGTCGGGCAGCACCCCGGCGACGACGGCGGCAACGGCGACCAGCGCGCACACCTGGCGCACCGTCGACGTGCTGCCGGGGGCGAGCAGCAGGAGCGCACCCGACACGGCCAGCGCGCCGGCGGCCGCCCCGCCGAGGACCAGGTGGCGGTGCCGTCCGGCGCAGCGACCGGCGACGTAGGCGACCGCCAGCGCACCGATCCCCACCGGCCCACCGACCAGCGCGATGCCCGCCACCGCCGCGAGCACGAGCACGGCTGCCGCAGCCCGGCTCCCGCCGCGCTCGGGGCGGGCCCTGCGGGGGCGCGCGGGCAGAGCCGCGAGCGCACCGAGCAGGAGCACGGCACCCGCCCCGACCCCGAGCGCCGTCCGGTAGGCGGAACCGGGACCGAAATCGAGGGCGACCGTCCCGGCCGGGCCCGGTGGCAGCACGTACCCCTGCTGCCACCCGTCCACCGCCACCTTCTCCAGGGGCCGCCCGTCGAGGGTCGCGCTCCAGCCCGGGTTGGTGTTCTCCGGCACCACGAGGAGCGTGCTCTCGCCACGGGCGCCGACCTCGACCCGGCGGTGCTCGGCGTCCCAGCGGACCACATCGGCCGGCCGCCGGTCGATCCCGTCCGCGGGGGCGCCGGACCTCGTCAGCGTCGCCGTGTCGACGGTCAGCAGGTCGGTGCCGGGAGCGACCAGCCGGTGCTCGCCGCCGGCGAGGCTCACGGTCCCCTCGTCCCCGCAGACCGAGAGCTGCAGCGGCTGCAACGAGGCGAGCGCGCCGACGGTGGTGCGGGCGGAGGTGCGGAACGTCGTCCCGTCCACGGTGACCACGGGCCCCTCCGCGCACGGAACCACGACCGGCGCCTCGAGTTGCGGCGCAGGATTCGGCTCGCCCACCTGCAGTTCGCTGACGCCGATGCCGAGCCGCTCGGTCGTGCGGCTGTAGGGGTCGAACGACGACAGTTCGAGCGGCCGCCGGAGGCCGACCAGCAGCCGGTCGGTGGTGATCGGGGCGAACCGGACGCTGCCGTCGTCGTCGAGGGCGAGGAGCGCGGGCAGGCCGCCGCCGGCCTCGATCGTCACCGCGGTCGGGACCGCAGCCGCCAGACCGGCACGGGTGACGATCCGCACCGAGTCGACCGTGCGGGGTTCGCTCCACCGGAGCTCGAGCGAGGGGGTCCCGTCAGCGCGATCGGCGAGCCACGCGGTGCCCGGATCGCCGTCCACGGCGGCCGCGGCGCTGCCTCGGGGATCCTCGACGGCGCTGCTGCTCGCCGTCACCGCCACGTCGGTCCCCCGGATCCGGGCGAGGAGCGCGTCGAGCGCGGGGCCCGGCCGCGGCACCGCCGTCACGGACAGCTCGTAGGCGGCCGGCCGGGTCACGGTGAAGGCCCGGTCCAGCCCCTGCGGCTCCTCCGCCCCGGTGGGCAGCGCGGCCGCGCAGCGGGGGCCGTCCGCGGCCACGAGGCAGCCGGCGCGGCCCGGACCGGAGGTGTCGAACGCGTACACGTCGACCTGCCCGGCCGGTTCCGGCGTGACGACGGTGCGGCTCACCGCGACGCCGGGCAGCTCGACTTCGGCCAGCGCGAGGACCCCGGCCGCTCCCCCGGAGGGAGCGATGGTCAGCGAGGTCGTGCGCCCCGGTGGCAGGGGCAGCTGCTGCGGCTGGTCGGTGTCCTGCACTGCCACGTCGAAGGCGCCGGCGTCGGTGGTGAGCCGGATCCGGTGCGGCAGCTCCGCGGCCGACGGATCCAGCGTGACGGTGACGGTGCCGGCGAGGAACTCCGCATCGGTCTCCAGCCGCCACCACAGGGCCCCCGGCTCCGTCGCGTCGTCGGCAGGGCGCCACGCCGTCCGCGGATCGCCGTCCACCGCCGCCCACGGCGAGGCGTCGGGTCGGGCGCCGCCGCTGGTGCCGGGGTCCGAGGCGGAGCTCCCCGCGCTCGGTGTACCCCCGCTGTACCGGACGGTGCTGAGGGCCGGCCCCGCCACCGGGTAGTCGGTCGCCACGCCGGCCAGCCGGAGCGGATCGTCCGGGGAGAGCCCCGCCGACTCGGCGCCGGTCAGCCGACCGAAGGTGCGTTCCCGCCGGACCAGTGCGTCACTGACCATGGTCGCGCCGGTTGCCCCCGCGACGTCGGCGCCCGCGAGCACCGCCGGCCGGCCCTCGATCAGCTCCTGCTCCTCCAGCGCCAGCACCGCATCCGGACCGCCGTGCACGGTGACCGCGTCGGACAGCGGCGCGGTCCATGCCGTCGGCGCCGGGTCGCTCACGGTGAAGATCTGCACCGCCGGGCTGGGCTCCTGGAGTCCGGCGTCGAAGCGCGTGCCCGCGACCGGCATCTCCGCGGGGTGGTCCGGTCCGAACTCGGCGACCAGCTCGATGCCCGGGGAGTCGCGCAGCGCCTGGCGCACGAGCGCAGGACGGGTGGCACCGGCCGGGCCGGCGTCGAGGTCGTTGCGCAGCACCAGGTGCGAGATGCCGGCGCGGGCGAGGAACCGGGTCAGCCCCGCGGACCCCGCGCCGCGGGCCAGCCGCTCCTCCACCGCGTCGAGGAGGCGGATGTGCGCGGGCGGGGTCAGCGGGATCGCGCTGCGCACCTCCCAGGGGGACTCCGCCAGGGCCTGCAGGGGCTCGTCGCCGGTGGACCCCCACGCGTAGGTGGCGAACGACGACCCCGGCACCAGCAGTGCCCGCCCGCTGGGCTGCGCGTCCGCGAGGTAGTCGGCGGTCTCCTGCCAGTAGGAGGGGATCGCCACGAAGGCCCCCTGCGCGGGGATTCGGTCGGCCAGCGCGGGCGAGGTGGTGGCGAGGAGCGCCAGGGCGAGCAGCGCGAGGGTGGCGCGCGCCCCTTCGCGGCCCGCCCGCCCCCACCAGGCCGGGCGCCCGGACCGGGCCGTCCGGTGCTCGCGCGCCCGACGGAGCAGCACGGCGAGCAGGTGGGCCAGCCCGAGGACCAGCGGCAACCGGAGGACGGGTTCGAACTTGTGCACGTTGCGGAGCGGGGCCAGCACGCCGTCCAGGGCATCGTGCAGCCGGCCGGCGAGCAGCCCGTCGACGGCCGCGAGATGACCGAGCGAGACGAGGGCGACCCCGGCGAGCAGCCCGAGCACCAGCCAGGTCCGCTCCGGCAGGCCCCTGCGGGTCAGCGCGAACAGCCCGGCGGCGGCCAGGACCACCGTGGCGGCGACGGGTAACGCGTCCCGCGCCAGCGCCCAGCCCGACGGCCAGTAGGGACCGGTGGGCGTGGCGAGGTAGGGGACCCAGTGGGAGGCCCCGCGCAGGATCGTCGTCAGATCCGTCGGGGCCGTGGTGGTCGCGGCCGTCTCGATGTAGTCGAGGAACGGCGGGCTGTACCGACCCAGGAGCAGCAGGGGGACGGCCCACCAGCTGGACGCGAGCGCCACGGCGGCCACCCACCAGGCCGCCAGCCGCCGGCGGAAGGGGCCCGGCTGGCGGGTGAGGAGGTAGAGCACCGGCAGCGGCAGGACGGCAGCGGTGGCCACCGCGTTCACCCCGCCGACGCAGAACACCGCGAGGCCCGAGAGCGCTGCCGCGCGGCGTGCCGAGCCGTGCCCGGCGGCCCCGACGAGGGGCAGCAGCACCCACGGCGCGAGCGCCATCGGGAGCACCTCGATGCTGACCGAGCCCACGAGGGAGACCATCCGGGGCGCGAGCGCATAGGCCAGCCCGGCCAGCAGCGCGGTGGCCGGCGTGCCGATCCCCAGCCGGCGGGCCAGGAACACCACGCCCAGGAACGCGGTGCACAGGAGCACCGCCCACCAGAGCCGCTGGACCAACCACAGGGGGATGCCGGCGCCCTGGCCGAGGACGAAGAACGGCCCCATGGGGAACAGGTAGCCGTAGGCCTGGTTCTGCACCTGGCCCGCGAACCCTTCGGGCTCCCACAGCTGCAGCGCCCGGGACAGGAAGCCCGCGGGGTCGACGTAGAGGTCGACCTTGGTGTCGGGGACCAGGCGGCCGGACGACTGCGTCAGCGCGAGCGCGGTCAGGGCAGCGCACACGGTGGCCAGCCGGACGCGCCACACGAGGCTGCTGCCACCGCTGCGGACGGCCGGCGGCACGGGCGCCGGGGAACGCGCGGAGCCCGCCGGACGGGATCCGGCGGGCTCGCGCGCGAGGGTCGTGGCCATGGGTGCACCTCCGGAGGGGGCACCCCCTCCCCGGCCGATCAGTGGCCGGTGGCCGCCCGCGGACCGCCGTCGGCGTGCGCCGGCCGGCCGCTGCGCCGGTCCCGGGCCACGAGGACGGCCCCGCCCACGAGCAGGACCAGACCCACCCCTCCGAGCACCAGGGGAACGGTCTGCTGGATGAGGGTGATCTGGCTGCGGTTGTCCTCGGCGCGCTGCACCCCGTCGGCGATGGTCTCCTCCGTGCCGCTGAAGGTGCCGGCCAGCATCGTCACGCCGGTGGTGCCGTCGGGCCCGCGCAGCACCGTGTTCGGCGACTCGGACGCCGTCACGACGACGCCGCTGGTCGGCTCGACCCAGACGGTCCGCTCGTTGCTGTAGACCACCTGGGCCTCGACGGTGCCCGCGTCGGGGTCACCCACGAGCGTGCCGGGGACCTCGGTCTCCCGGATCACGGTCTCGGGCACCGTCGTGACGAACTTGTAGACCTCGAGCCCCTCCAGCTCCTCGACGCCCTCGAAGCGGGCGGGGAACGCCTTGCCCGTGGTGGGGTTGAACAGCTCGTAGTCGCGCTGCTCGGTGCCGAAGGGGAACGTGAGGGTGAGCCCTTCGACGTCCTTGCTGCGGTCGTCGTCGACGTGGTCGGAGTCGCAGTCGACGGCCACGGCCTCGGTGCGGTCCAGGCAGACCCGGTAGGTGGAGGCGTTGAGCAGCGTCCCGTCGGTACCGCTCACCGTCGACCCGAAGCTCCAGACGGCGACGTCGTCGCCGGCATCCGCGGAGTCCGGATCGCCCTGCACGCGCTGCTGGACCTCCGCCTCCAGACCCCGCAGCTGCCGCATCTCGCCCAGGTCGAAGAAGCTCACGCCGCTACCGGAGGCGGTGGGCTCCGCCGTCTGGTCCAGCGGCAGCTTCACCATGGTGGGCGCCAGGATCAGCCGCACGGAGAGCGCCGCGGCGATCAGGAACGCCCCCGCACCCAGCAAGATCAGCCCGATGACGCGTCCTCGCATGCGGTTGGCTCCTCTGCATCGGCGCGACAGCTCCACTGGCATCGCGGCGCGGCAACACTACTGGCGGGTAGCCAAAAGGCAAAGACCAGCCGATACGAGGCAGTACCACGCCCAACCGGCTGGCGGATACCGCGCCGTACCAGGCCCGCCGCCTCCTCACCCGGTCGGGCGACTCGGACGCAGGTAACCCCGGGTACCGGGGGCGGCGGATCGCACTGGTGCGGTTCCGGGAACCGCTCCGCGGCGGCGTGGCTCACCGGCGGCGCATCACCACGACGAGGTTCCAGCAGACGACCTCCCGCAGCAGTGGCACCGCCACGACCCAGCGCGCCCACCACGGGTGGTACCGCGGGTAGGTCGTGACGACGTCGACGTCCGGGCAGCGCCGCGCCCACCGCAGTGCGGCCCCCACGGACACCGGGAACAGCGACTCGCCGAACCGGTTCTTCGGCTCCCGGCCCTCGCGGCGCCGGTACCGGCGTCGCGCCCGGTGCCCGCCCAGGTAGTGCCAGGGCCCGGTCTCGTGGCCGCCGTGCGGGGACCACCAGGGGGTGAAGGAGAGGAAGATCGTTCCCCCGGGCCTCGTCACGCGGACCATCTCGGCCGTCATGGTCCAGGGGTGCGCGACGTGCTCCAGCACGTTCGACGAGTAGCAGACGTCCACGCTGCCGGTGCGGATCGGCAGCGCCTCGCCGCTCCCGCGGACCGTGCCGGACTCCGGCTCCCCCCGGGCGACGAGCTCGCCGGCGTCGGGCTCCAGCCCCGTGTAACGGGCCCCGGCCGCCCGGAACTCCCGGGCGAAGTACCCCGGGCCGCCGCCGACGTCGAGCACGGCCCTCCCCCGCAGGTCGACGTGCTCCGCGAGCTGCCGCACGGAGTCCCGGGCCAGCGTTCCGTAGAACAGGTCCGGGTCGGACTGCTCCCGGAGAAATGCCCGGAAAAGTGTGATCGACCGGGCGAACGTGGCGGTGCGCGCCATTCCTGTAGCACCCCATCCTCTCGGTGAAGGGACTGGCCGAAAGCCTGGTACCGGCGGGTACTCTCCCGCGGTGCCCATGCGATCAACGGCGATCGACGTCCTCTTCGTCAACTGGCGGGACCTGAGCCACCCCGAGGGCGGGGGCTCCGAACGGTACGTCCACCGCATGGCGGAGGGGCTCGCGGCCACGGGCCTGCGCGTCACGCTGTTCTGCGCGGCCCACGAGCGGGCCCCGGCCGAGGAGACGCTCAACGGCGTCCGGGTGGTGCGCCGCGGCGGACGGTTCTCGGTGTACCCCCACGCCCTCGCGTTCGTCCGGCGGCACCGGCCCCGACTGGTGGTCGACGTGCAGAACGGCCTGCCGTTCGCCAGCACGCTGGTGACCCGGGCCCCGGTCCTCAACCTCGTGCACCACGTGCACCGCGAGCAGTGGCCCATCGTGTTCGGGCGGTTCGGCGGTGCGCTCGGCTGGTGGCTGGAGTCCCGGGTGGCCCCGGCGGTGTACCGCCGGTCCCCGTACATCGCCGTCTCCCGGGCCACGGCCGCCGAGCTCGTCGGGCTGGGCGTGGCGGCCGACCGGATCGCCGTCGTGCCCAACGGTGTCGAGGAGCCGCCGCCGGTGACGTCCCGGCCCTCCCCCACGCCCAGGCTGGTGGTGCTGTGCCGCCTCGTCCCGCACAAGCGGGTGGAGCACGCCCTCGAGGTGGTGGCCAGGCTGCGTCCGCGGTGGCCGGACCTGCGGCTGTCCGTCATCGGTGAGGGATGGTGGGGCGACGAGCTGCGGGCCGCGGCGGAGCGGCTCGGTGTCCGCGAGCTCGTGGACTTCCACGGCTACCTCGACGAGCAGGTCAAGCACGAGGAGCTGGCCCGGGCCTGGGTGCACCTGTGCCCGTCGGTCAAGGAGGGCTGGGGCCTGGTGGTGACCGAGGCCGGGGCGCACCGGGTGCCGACGGTGGGGTACCGGTCGGCCGGTGGCCTGCGGGAGTCGGTGGTCGACGGTCGGACGGGGGTGCTCGTCGACGACCTCGACGAGATGGTCGAGGCCGTGGAGCGACTGCTCGCGGGCGAGGCGACCCGCCGCCGGATGGGCGAGGCCGCCGCCCGACACGCAGCGGGGTACAGCTGGGACGCGAGCGTGAAGGGCTTCGCCGACGTGCTGTCGGCAGCTGTCGCTGTCAGGCGGTCAGCGCGCGCCGTAGTCGAGGACGTCGACCTGCTGGCCGGCCTGCTCGAGGGAGTTGTCGGGGTCGACCGCGGCGGAGACACCGGCAACGGCGGCGACGGCGAGACCGGCCCCGCCACCGAGGGCGATCACGACGGCGATGAGGGTCTTCATCGGGGGGCTCGCTTCCGCAGGAGTCGACGACGGCCCGTCACGCTAGATGTCCCGGCGAAGATCCACAACAGCGAGCCCACGCAGACCCCGAGCGCCACCGCGTGAGCGGCCACCACCGCCGTCACCCGGACGGAGGACGGCTCGGGCGCCGGCCGGGCGCCGGGCACCCGGTGCAGCCGGAGATCGGGACCGTCCACCACCAGCGGCAACCCGATCACGGCGGCGGGCACGGGGCGGCCGGGGGTGCCCCGTTCGACGAGCACCCAACCGATGCCGAGGTCGGCGAGCGCCCGCGGGTCGTCGACGGCCGCGGCCACCGCGCGCGCCCGCTGGTCCTCCCCCGCCACCGCCCGGCCACCGACCACGAGCTCGTCGTCGGTGACGGTCGGGCGAGGCAGCCAGCGAGGCGCCGGATCCAGCAGCGGCCGGCCCGCGTTCCACTCGAACGCCCGGTAGCTGCCGAAGGGCAGCACGAGGACGTCGCCGGTGGCGTCCTCGGCCGACAACCGCTCGCGGACCCGTTCCCAGTCGGCCGGGTAGCTGACCGGCTGCAGCCGGCCCCCGGCGCCCCAGGCCAGGTCCGGCAGGGCGACCAGCGGGAGCGCCAGCACGGCCGCGACGGCGACCCCGCCCAGGCCCGGCGAACCGCTCCGCGCCGTGACCGCCGCGGCGAGGCGGCGGGCGCCGAGCCCGGTACCGACGGCCAGGGCCAGCGCCCACCACGCCGCCCACTTCTGCCCGTCCCGCAGCAGCCCGGCGCCCGGCACCGTCCGCACCACCCACTCGAACAGGTCGGCGAGGCCGGGGACGGCGCCGGCACAGGCCAGCACCACGCCGGCTGCGGCGAGCAGCAGCAGCCGGCGCGCGGGCCCGGTCAGCGCCTCCCGGGTGGTCCAGCCGACCGCGGCCACGGCCAGCAGCACCAGGGTGAGCAGCGGGACGAGCACCGAGGTGCGGCTGCCGGGGACCGCGCCGGCGTTCCAGATGCCGCCGGTCCCGAGCACCGACAGCAGCGTTCCGCCCCAGCCCTCCGGGCGCGCGGCGAAGGCGCCCACGCCCGCGGGATCGGAGGCGCCGCCCGCGGGGTGCAGCGCGCCGGCCACGATCCACGGCAGGGAGAGCACCAGGACCCCGCTCCCGGCCACGAGCAGCCGCTCGCGACCGACCAGCACGAGCACGAGGCCGGCGGCCAGCAGGGCGCCCGTCGGGGTGAGCGCCGCCGGCGCGCAGACCAGCAGCAGCCGGGGCAGGGCGCCCGGCAGGCGCTCGCGCACCCGCAGCGACGCCCGGGCGATCCAGGGCAGCGCGGCGTAGGCGAGCAGCAGCGCCCAGTGCCCCATGAGCAGCCGCTCGGCGAGGTAGGGGCTCCACCCGTACACCAGCCCCGCGACGGCGGCCGCGACTCCGCGCCGGCCGTCGGCACCCGGCGGAACCAGCCGCGCGGCGCCGAGGACGGCGGCGAAGACCGTGCCCAGGAGGACCGCCTTCTGCACCACGTCCCCGGGCACGACGGCCGTCAGCAGACCCATGACGGCGTCCACCGGCACGGCGCGCGGCAGGGAACCACCGAGGCCCAGGGCGTCCAGGTCGAGATCCTGCCTCGGTACGAACACCATGTCACGGAGGAGGACGAAGCCGGGGGCGAGCGCCGGACCGGTCACGAGCAGGGCCACGGCCAGCGCGAGCACCCGCGCGGGCCACGGCGATGCGTCGGGCCGGGCCCATCGCTGGTCCACGTGCGCTCGCACCTCCGTCCCGACAGCCGGCACGCCGGGCTCCCGGCGGACGAGCGCAGAGTATGGGGGTGAGCGCACTGGGATCGAGCAATCGCCGGCGGGACGTCGGCCCGGCGGCGCGGTCACCCCGTGCGCTCGGCTCGGCGGCCCTGGTGACCGTGGCATTCCTGGGCGCCAACGCGCTCGCCTACGTGTTCACCGTGCTCGCCGCCCGGCTGCTCGCCCCCGCCGCCTACGGGGAGCTCGCCGCGCTGCTGGGCGTCGTGCTCGTCGGCGCGGTGCCGGGCACCGGGGTCCAGACCACCGCCGCGCTGGTCCTCGGCGGACGCGCGGGCGACCCGCGGACGACCGGCCGGTTGCACAGCACCGCCCTGGCCGTGGGCCTGGGCGTCAGCGCCGGAGCGCTGGCGCTCGCACCCCTGCTGGTGGCCCTCCTGCACCTCCCCACCGCCGGCGCCGCGGTGTGGCTGGCGCTGCTGCTCCTCCCGCAGACCATGGTCGTGGGGTACCAGGGGCTGCTGCAGGGCGTGGGGCGGTTCCGCCGGCTGGCCGTCCTGACGGTGGCCTTCGGCGCGGGCAAGCTGAGCGGTGGGCTCGCCGGGTTGCTCATCGGCGGCAGCTCGTCGGGCGCGCTCGCCGGCATGACCGCCGGGGCGGCCCTCGCCGCGCTCGGCGGCTGGGTGGCCGCGGGCCGACCGGGGCTGGTGCGCGGCCTGGGCCGGCCCCTCGCCGCGTCGCTGCGGGCGGCCGGCGCGTTGCTCGGCCTGGTGGTGCTGCTCAACCTCGACGTGCTGCTGGCCCGCCACCACCTGCCCGGCGCGACGACGGGTGAGTACGCCGTCGCCTCGATCATCGCCAAGGTCGCGTTCTGGCTGCCGCAGGGCGTCGGCGTGGTCCTGCTCCCCCGGCTGGGCGACGCCGCCGGCCGGCACGCGGTGCTGCCTTCGGCGCTGGCCGCCGTGGCGGCCGTCGGCGCGCTGCTGACGGCCGGCACCGCCGCCCTGGGCGGAGCTGCCCTCCCGCTGATCGGGGGTGCGGCGTACGGCGACGAGCTCGGGAGCGCCACATGGCTCTTCGCGGCGCTGGGCACGCTGCTGGCGCTCGCCCAGCTGCTGCTGTTCTCCGGGATCGCCGCGGCCGACCGGCTCGCCGGCGTCGCGGTGTGGTCGGCCGCCGTCCTCGAGACGGTCGTGGTCTCGGCCCTCGCCGCCGCCGGCCGGTTGACGCTGCTCTCCCTGGTCTCCACGGCCCTGCTGACCGCCCTGCTGCTCGTGGGGGTGGGGCTGACCCGGCTGCACCGCGCCCGCGCGGTCCCCGCGATGACCGCCGACGGCGTGGTGCCGGCCCCGCGGGCGTGATCCACACCGCCGGGACGGGACGACTACTCGCGGGCCGGACAGGGCAGGAGGACCACGTCGTCGGTCGGCGGCCTCCGCGGGCGGCCGACCGCAGCCGTCCGTCCCCGAGACGAGAGGAGCGCCGCCCGTGGCGTCCGTCATCCATTACACGATCGCGACCGAGGCCGAGAAGAGCCCCGACTTCCGCCGGGTCCTGTGGACCGGCAAGAACACCCAGCTGGTCATCATGACCATCCCGCCGGGTGGGGAGATCGGCGAGGAGACGCACGAGGACATCGACCAGATCCTCACCTTCGTCAGCGGCATCGGTAAGGCCGTCATCTCGGGCAACGAGAAGAACGTCGCGCAGGGCGACCTGGTCGTCGTCCCCGCCGGCACGAAGCACAACTTCCTGAACACCGGCGAGAACCCGCTGGTGCTCTACACGGTCTACGGCCCGCCCGAGCATGCCGACGGCGCGGTGCACAAGACCAAGGAGGAGGCCGACGCCGCCGAGGAGTCGGGCGAGGACGAGCCGCCGACGTCCTGACCCCTCCGCAGGACCACCGGCCGGGGGGGGGGGGGGGGGGGGGGGGGGGGGGGGGGGGGGGGGGGGGGGGGGGGGGGGGGGGGGGGGGGGGGGGGGGGGGGGGGGGGGGGGGGGGGGGGGGGGGGGGGGGGGGGGGGGGGGGGGGGG
>NZ_JBJHAT010000032.1:0-56895 GCF_054051175.1 Blastococcus sp. SYSU DS0753
CCCCCCCCCCCCCCCCCCCCCCCCCCCCCCCCCCCCCCCCCCCCCCCCCCCCCCCCCCCCCCCCCCCCCCCCCCCCCCCCCCCCCCCCCCCCCCCCCCCCCCCCCCCCCCCCCCCCCCCCCCCCCGCGCGGTCCACCGCCGTGCGCACGAGCGCGGCGCCGTCCGGGTCGAGCTGGGCGGTGGGCTCGTCCAGGAGCAGCAGACCCGGGCGGGGGGCGAGGGCGCCGGCCAGCACCAGCCGTTGCTTCTGACCGCCGGAGAGTGCGGCGGTCGCCCGGTCGCGGCCGAGCCCGAAGCCGACGGCGTCGAGGGCGGCGTCGACCGCCGGCCAGATGCGGTCCCGCGGCGTCCCGACGTTCTCCAGCCCGAAGGCGACGTCGTCGCCGGCCCGGGTCATGACCAGCTGGGAATCCGGGTCCTGGAATACCGTGCCGACCCGCTGACGGCGGCGGTCGGGCGGCCCGCCGTCGACGGTGATCTCCCCCTCGACGTCACCGCTCTCCGGTTCCAGCAGCCCGCCGAGCGCGCGCAGCAGCGTGGACTTGCCGGCGCCCGAACGGCCGGTGAGCAGCACCCGCTCGCCGGGGGCGATGCGCAGGTCGACGTCCCGCACCGCCCAGGCCCGCCGGGTGGCGTGCCGGAAGCCCCACCCGTCCAGCCGGACGGCGGCCGGGCCCGTGGCCCCGGACGTCGTCAGACCCGCGTGCGACCGGAGGCGAACGACGACAGCGCGCCGCTCGCGGCCAGTGCGCGGGCCAGCAGCACGCTGCCGATCCCGGCGACGACCGCCGTGCTGCCCACGACGAGCGCGACGTAGGTCGTCTTCCAGCCCGCCGACCAGTCCGGGTAGTAGTAGACGAGGTCGAGGACGGCGGCGGTCGCACCGGTGAGGACGGCGGCCAGCAGCGCGGGCGCCCAGCCGAAGCGGCGGTAGCGGAAGGCGGCGAAGCCGGCGTCGCCGGCCAGGCCCTGCAGCAGGCCGTAGACGATCGTCGTCGTCCCCCAGGCGGAGCCGAGCAGCGCGGAGACGATCGCGGCGACCAGCTCGGCGAACAGGCCGGCGCCGGGCTTGCGGACGATCAGCGGGGCGAGCACCGCGGGGATCAGCCAGACGCCGTACATGAACGCCTGGGCGGGCGGGAAGGCGGCGAACGCCGTCCCCGTGCCGGCCCAGAGCAGACCCCACGCCCAGAAGACGACGCCGAAGGCGGCGCCGAGGACGGCGGTGACGACGATGTCGACGGTGCGCCAGCGGTTGCTGCGCTCCCGGGCGGGCGCAGCGTTCGACGAACGGACGGCCGGATCGGCCATGTCTCTTCCTCCAGGCTCCCTGCGCCGGCATGACCCGGATCAGGTTCGAGGGTCTGCGGTGTCCCGCACTCTCAGCGCCGAAGCGCTCCCCTGCTGCGAATGTGTGTGTTCGGTTGTGCCGCCAGACTAGCCCGGCCACGGTGGGGACGGAGCCTGCGGCCGGGCGCCGGGTCCCGGGCGGCTGACCGGGGGCATCGCCTCGAGGTACGCGGCCGCGCGCCCCGGGTCGCGCATCAGCGGGCCCATCACGGCGACCCCGTGCGCCCCTGCGGCCAGGAGCGAGGGCACGTGCTCGGGGAGGACCCCACCGAGCGCGAGCGCCGGCGGTGCCCCTGGCACGAGGATCGCGCGCAGGCCCTCGGGCCCCAGCGCGGGGCCGTAGCCGGGCTTGGACGGGGTGGGGAAGACCGGCGAGACGGTGACGTAGTCGCATCCCTCGGCGCGGGCGGCCGCCACCTCGGCCGCGGAGTGGCACGACCGGCCGACGACCGGCGGGCGGGGTGCGGGGAACGGCTCGCTCGCCGAGAGGTGGACCGCCCCGGTGGCGCCGGGCGCACCGGCGCGCAGCAGCACGCCGCCCACCGACGCGAGCACGGGCGCCAGCTCCGCGGCCAGCAGGTCCCGCTCGGCAGCGGGCAGGTCCTTCTCCCGGAGCACCACCGCGCGCGCTCCGGCCTCGACCGCTGCCGCGACCACGTCCACCAGCGGCCGGTCGCACTGGGTGCGGTCGGTGAGCACCAGGAGGCGGGGCGGCGTCACAGCTCGGGCAGCCCCTGCATCGACGTGGAGGCCTCGGCGTGCCAGCGCCGCGGGATGCGCCCGGCCCCCCGGGCGAGCCTGCCGCCCTCCACCCCGTGGCGCATCGCCAGGGCCATCCGCTCCGGTTCCCGCGCCCGGGTGACGGCGGAGGCGAGCAGGACGGCGTCGCAGCCCAGCTCCATCGCGAGCGTCGCGTCCGACGCCGTCCCGATGCCCGCGTCCAGCACCACCGGGACGTCGACCGCCTCGCGGAGGAGCGCGATGTTGTGCGGGTTGCGGATGCCCAGGCCGCTGCCGATCGGCGAGCCCAGCGGCATGACGGCCGCGCACCCGATGTCGGCCAGCCGGCGCCCGAGGATCGGGTCGTCCGTGGTGTACGCCAGCACGGTGAACCCGTCGGCGACGAGCTCCTCGGCCGCCTCGAACAGCTCGATCGGGTCGGGGAGCAGCGTGTGCTCGTCGCCGATGACCTCCAGCTTCACCCAGGAGGTGTCGAACGCCTCGCGGGCCAGCCGGGCGGTCAGGACCGCTTCCCGGGCGGTCCGGCACCCGGCCGTGTTGGGCAGCAGCCGCACCCCGCACCGGTCCAGCACCTCGAGCATCGCCGCACTGCTGGAGGCCTCCACCCGGCGCAGTGCCACCGTCACCAGCTCGGTGCCGGAGGCCACGACGGCCCGCTCCAGCGACTCGAGACTGGGCGCCCCGCCGGTGCCCAGCAGCAGCCGGGACGTGAACGTCTCCCCGCCGAGGAGGAAGGGATCGGCCTTCTCCTCCTGCTCCAGCGCGGGGACCACCTCGTGCACGGTCATCGGGTCAACCTCCTGCGGTGGGGGCGAGGACTTCCAGGCTGTCCCCGGCGGAGAGCCGGGTCGACTCCCAGCCGCTCCGGGGGACGACGTCGCCGTTGCGCGCGACGGCGACCTTGCCGTGGCCGTTGGTGCGGGCTTCGACGAGCGCGGCGACGGTGCAGTCGTCGTCCACGTCGGTGGGCACGCCGTTGACGGTCACCTGCATGCGGATCACCTTCCGAACCTGTCTGCGGTGAAGGGGGCGGCGAGACCGGGCAGCTCGCCGGTCGCGAGGTGCTCGGCGACCACCTCGCCGGTCACGGGCGCCAGGAGGACGCCGTTGCGGTAGTGCCCGGTCGCCAGGACCACGCCCGGCACCCCCGATGGTCCCAGCAATGGCCCGTTGTCCGCCGTCGCGGGCCGCCACCGGGCGATGGTCTCGACCAGCTCCAGCTCGGAGACGCCGGGGACCACCTCGAGCGCGTCGTGCAGCAGGTCGTGCACGCCGCCGGCGGTGACCGCGGCGTCGAAGCCCCGGTCCTCGACGGTGGCGCCGACGATCAGCCCGTCCCCGGTCACGCCGTCGTCGTACGGCACCAGGTACACCTGCCGCCCGCGCACCAGCGCCCGCACGGTCCCCTCCAGCAGGCCGGCGGCCCCCCGCATGCGCAGGATCTGCCCCTTGACCGGCCGGACGGGCAGCGGGGGAACCCCGGTGAGCGCGCCGCTGCGCGCGCCCAGGGCCACCACGACGGCGTCGGCGGCCAGCTCCGTGCCGTCGGCCAGCCGCACCCCGGCGGCCCGGCCGTCCACGACCCGCACCTCCGCGACCCGGGAGGACACCAGCCGGACGCCGGCCGCCTCGGCGGCGGCCAGCAGCCCGGCGTGCAGGGCCCGGCCGTCCACCGAGTGGTCGCCCGGGACGTGCAGGGCGCCCCGTACCCGCGGCGACAGCGACGGCTCGCGGCGCCGGGCGGCCCGCGCGGTCAGCCGCTCGACGGCCAGTCCGAGCTCGCGCTGGAAGTCCAGCAGGGCATCCAGCGCGCGCATGTCGTCCTCGTCGAAAGCGACGACGACGGTGCCCTGCGTGCGCAGGCCCACCGGCACGCCACCGGCCCGCTCCACCTCCGCGACGAAGGCGGGATAGCGCTCCAGCGACGCCAGGCACAGCCGGAGCAGCGCCTCCTCGCCGTAGGCGGCCTCGGTGACCGGCGCGAGCATGCCGGCGGCGGCCTGCGACGCACCGCCTCCGGGCGCGTCGTCCACCACAGTGACCGGCAGGCCCCGCTGGGCCGCCCGCCACGCCACCGACAGCCCGATCAGCCCACCGCCGACGACGACGACGGTCACGGTCTGCCGCCCAGGGCCCGGAGCAGCTCACGGGTGGCGGCACCGGGGTCGGCCGCGGCCGAGACGGCGCCGACGACGGCCACCCCGGCGGCGCCGGCGGCGAGCAGGTCCGGGATCCGCTCGACGGTCACCCCGCCGATGGCGATCACCGGGATCTCGACCGCCTCGGCCACCGCACGCACTCCTGCCGGGCCGAGGGGAGCGGGCAGCCCGGCCTTCGTCGCCGTCGCGTAGGCGGGCCCGACGCCGAGGTAGTCGGCGCCCTGGGCCACCAGGAGGCGGGCGCGTTCCGGGTCCCGGGCCGTGCCGCCCAGCAGGTGCCCCGGGCCGGCCAGCCGGCGGACGACGTCGAGCGGCAGGTCGTCGGCGCCCAGGTGCGTGCCGTGGGCGCCGACGGCCAGCGCCAGGTCGACGCGGTCGTTGACCAGGCAGGTCGCCCCCGCGCCCGCGCAGACCTCCACCACCCGGCGGGCGAAGTCGTAGCGCTCCCGGTCGGAGGCGTCCTTGGACCGCACCTGGACCACCGGGGCGCCGGCGGCGACCGCGGCGGTCACCGCGTCGAGCGCCGCCCGGCCGACCCGGGCGTCGGTGAGGACGTGCAGGCACCCGAGGGACGCGGTCACGCCGCCGCCCGGCGGTGCCGCAGGGCGCCCGGCAGGGCCACGGCCACGGTCAGCAGCGCGGCCACGGCGAGGCTCACCAGCGAGGCCGACCAGCCGTTGGCCGGGTCGATGCCGAGGTCGGTCTGGCGTTCGGTCCACCACGTCGTCCAGGCCGCACCCGGACCGGCGAAGAAGGTCGGCAGCGTGAGCTGGTAGGCCACGAAGCCGGCCACCCAGGGGAGCAGGAGCAGCGGGCGGGCGCGCGCGGTGTCGGAGGTGTCCCACGCCCCCCGGGGCAGCAGGAAGTAGGCGACGACGAAGACGCCGATGAGCGGGACGAACACCGCGCCGATCAGGAAGAGGAACGGCTCGTAGGCGGCGAGGTCGAAGGCCAGGGCGAGGGTGGTCGCCACCACGCCGACCGCCACGGCGAGCACGCGGCGGTCGAGCCGGGCCACCACGTTCTGGGCCGACACCGCCGTCGAGTACACGTTGGCGAACGCCTCGTCGACCTCCACCACCAGCAGCACCAGCACGGCGACCAGACCCAGCGGGACGGCGAGCATCGCGTCGATGACGTCGAGCCCGCCGCGGCCGTAGGCGGCCAGCGCGATGACCCCGAGGCTGAACATGGCCACGGTGGCCAGGCCGTAGCCGGACGCCGTCCCGACGAAGGCGGTCCGGCCGCTGCGGACGTGCCGGGTGTAGTCGGCTGCCAGCGGGAACCACGAGATCGGCAGGGCGATGACGATGTCGGCCGCCGTCCAGAAGGACGTCGCCCCGCCCTCGGTCACCGGTGGCAGCGGCTCGGACAGGACCTGGACGAAGAGGTACGCGATCGCGGCGATCGCCGCCCAGACGGCGTAGCGCGCAAGCACCCGCACGACACCGAGCGGGCGCAGCGCCATCAGGGTGGCGAAGGCGCCCGCGGCGATCGCGAACGGCCAGCGCGGCGCGTCGAGGGCGCGCGCGGCGGCCTCGGAGATGATCAGGATCTCGAAGGCGGCCCAGCCGACGCACTGCACGAGGTTGAAGCCGGTGGGCAGGAACGAGGTCCGCCGGCCCAGCAGGCCGCGGAGCAGCACCATCGCCGGCACGCCCTCGCGGGCGCCGGCGGCGGCGCCCAGCCCCAGCAGCACCGACCCGATGACCGCGCCGACGACGATGGCCCCGATCGTGTGCCACAGCGGCCGGTCGGCGAGGACCACGAAGGTGGCTGCCACGGGCAGCAGCAGGCTGATGCCCAGGCTGGCCCAGAGGCCGGCGGTCTCCCGCAGGCCCAGGGTCCTGGGCGGCGGCTCGGACAGGGTGAGGGGCGCATCTCCCCCGCGGGTGGCTGCGCCGACGGTTCCGGACGTGCTCATGATCGCTCCCTACGCCGGCATTACCCGGTCAGGTTCCAGCGGTCGGCGGCGCGGCAGCCGCCCTCTCAGCCCGGTCGATCCGAGCTCCCGCACCACGGCCTCGGCCGTGACACCGCCACCCTAGGCCGTCTCGTACAGTCGGCGCCCGTGCCGGTCGACGAGCTGCCAGTCCGCCATGCCGAGGCCTTCGCGGACGCCACCCGCCATCCCTTCCTCGCCGCCGTGCGGGACGGCACGATCGCGCCGTCGGCCTTCGACACCTGGCTGGTGCAGGACGCGCGGTTCGTCGCCGACCTCCTCCGCTTCCAGGCGCGGCTGCTGGCCCGGGCGCCCCGGCCGGCCCAGGAGGTGCTCGCCCGCGGAGCCCTGGCCCTGGTCCAGGAGCTGGACTGGTTCGAGGAGCGGGCGGCGGCCCGGGGACTGGACCTCTCCGCGCCCGCGCTGCCGGCGACGACCGCCTATGCGGAGCTGCTCGAGCGGCTGGACGGCGCCGATGTCCCGGCCGCGCTGACCGCGCTGTGGACCATCGAGCGCACCTACCTCGACGCCTGGTCGGCCGCGCTCCCGGGTGCACCGGCCTACCGGGAGTTCGTGGAGCACTGGACGGCGCCGGAGTTCGGCGGGTACGTGGCGGACCTCGCCGCGGCGGTGGACGCGGTCGGCGGAGGCGACGAGCGCGTCTTCCTCGAGGTGGTCACCGCAGAGGTCGCGTTCTGGGACATGGCGGTGGCGACGGGATGAGCCTGGCCCGTGAGCTCTGGACCGCCGAGGCCGGCCTCGCCGCCGCGGCGCTGTCGCACCCGTTCGTGCAGGGGATCGCCGACGGCACGCTGCCGCGGGACCGGTTCGCCGGCTACGTGGCCCAGGACGCGTTCTTCCTGGAGGCGTTCGCCCGGGCCTACGCGCTGGGCGTCGCGCACAGCCCCGACCGCGCCACCCTCGACGTCTTCGCCGACCTGCTGGCCGGGGTCCGTGAGGAGCTGGGGCTGCACGCGTCCTACGCGCAGCGCTGGGGCATCGACCTGACCGCCGTCCGGCCGGGGCCGGCGACGTCGGCCTACACCGACTTCCTGCTGGCCACGGCCTCGCTGGGCGGCGTGGCGCTCACCTGCGCGGCGATGACCCCGTGCATGCGCCTCTACGCCCATCTCGGGCAGTCGCTGGCCGACCGCGCGTCGGGCCCGTACGAGGAGTGGGTGCGCACCTACGCCGACCCGGGCTTCGAGGAGCTCGCCGCCACGCTCGAGCGGCTGCTCGACGCCGTCGCCGTCGACACCCCGGCACTGCGGGCGGCCTACTCCCGGGCGATGCAGCTGGAGATCGGCTTCTTCGACGCCGCCTGGCGCGGCGTCTGACCGGTGCGGCCGGGTGCGCCGCCCGATCGGGAGGTGCCTGCTGATTCAGCCGAGCAGGCCGACCAGCAGGTGGGCGTTGAGCCCGATGATCAGGGCCGCGATGACGCTGCCGGCCACGGTGGTGGTCCGGCGGTTCACCCAGCCGCCCATCAGGTCGCGGCGGCTGGTGAGCCACAGCAGCGGCACCAGGGCGAACGGGATGCCGAAGGACAGCACCACCTGCGACCACACCAGCGCGGTGGTGGGGTCCCCGCCCAGCACCAGTACGGCCAGCGCCGGGGCCAGGGTGATCAGCCGGCGGGTGAGCACCGGGATGTGCCGCTTGAGGAACCCGGCCATGACCACCTGGCCGGCGTGCGTGCCCACCGAGGAGGAGGCGAACCCCGAGGCCAGCAGCGCGAGGGCGAAGGCGAGCGCGGCGCCGGTGCCGAGCTGGTCACCGAGCCCGGCGTGCACGCCCTCGAGGCTGTCGACGCCGCTGTCGCTGGTGAACAGCTGCGCGGCGATGACCAGCATCGCGGCGTTGACCAGCCCGGCCAGGCCCATGGCGACGACGATGTCGATCCGCTGAGCCCGCAGCAGCCGGCGGCGCCCCTCGTGCGTGCGGCCGGCGGTGACCGCGTCGCCGTAGCGGCCGGGGGTGAGCGCGGAGTGCACGTAGATCACGTGCGGCATGACCGTGGCCCCGAGGATGCCGGTGGCCAGCACCACGCTCTCCGCGCCGTCGAAGGAGGGCACCATGCCCCCGGCCAGCCCGCCCGGGTCGACGCCGGAGCCGAGGAGGGTGTAGCCGAACCCGATGCCGATGACCAGCAGCAGCCCCGCGATGACCCGTTCGAACGGGCGGTACCCGCGGGACTGCGCCGCCAGCAGGACGAAGGCGACGACGGCGGTGATGACGCCGCCGATCGGCAGCGGGACCCCGAAGAGCAGGTACAGCGCCACGGCGCCGCCGACGATCTCGGCCAGGTCGGTGGCGATCGCCACCGCCTCGGCCTGCAGCCACAGCCCCCGGGTCACGGGCTTGGGCAGCGTCTCGCGGCACAGCGTCGCCAGGTCGCGGCCGGTGGCCAGCCCGAGCTTCGCGGTCAGCGACTGGATCAGCATCGCCATGAGGTTGGCCGCGACGATGACCCACAGCAGCGTGTACCCGAACGCGGCGCCGCCGGCGAAGTTCGTGGCGAAGTTGCCCGGGTCGACGTAGGCGACGGCGGCGACGAAGGCCGGACCGAGCATCGACCACAACCGGCGGCGGCCCGGCTCGGCCAGCGGGGGGCGGTGCGCGGGGGCGCGCAGCGTCGTCGGCAGGACGGCGGCCTCGGTCTTCGACAGGTACACGGCGGTCCTCGCAGGCGGTCTCCGGGTGGGTGGTCGCTCGCTCCCTGCCCGCGCCGCGTGTCACGCCGGGGCCGACCCGTGGCCCCCCGGGGCCAAGGTCAGGCTTGCCTGCCCCGCCCGGTCCGGCGGGCCCGCTCGACCAGCGCGTCGATGCGCGCGGCGTGCGCGCCGCGCCAGTACACCCGCCCGCACACCGGGCACCGGGCGAAGGCGTCGTAGGTGCGGCGGGTGCCGGGCTCCAGCTCCGCCGCCACCTCGTCCTTCGGCACCGGGTGGACGGCGGCCCCGCAAGCGGTGCAGCGGGTGAGCGGCGCCAGCGGCAGGGAGAAGCGGTCGAGCACGTCGTCGAGCTGCTCGCCGGGCCGGCTCCCGCGGACGAGCGCGCCCTGCGGCAGGGCGCGCCGCATGAGCAGCCGCCGGTCCTGCGTGAGCAGCACCCGGCCCTCGGCGGCCGCCCGGGCGACCAGCGCGGCGTCGTCGGCGTCGTTCGACCAGGCGGCGTCGGCCCCGAGCAGCCGCAGCTGCCGCGCGAGGGCGCCCAGCCCGACGTCGAGGAGGAACCCACCGGGCGGGACGGCGACCGGCCGCGGCGCCGGGTCCACCTCGAGCACGGTGCCGGGGGCGGTCCGGTCGGCGGGCGTCGCCGGTGCGCCGTCCGCCCGGATCGTCCCCACTTCGGTCAGCGGGATCCCGGCGGCCTGCACCAGGTGCCCGGCCGTCGCGTCGGGGTCGAAGGGCAGCCGGCGTTCGCCCGCTCCCCGGTACCGCGGGGCGAGCAGCCACCGCAGGTCCGGGGCCGGCCGCACGCGCACCTCCATGGCGACGGGCTACCCCGGCCGGACGGCCGCCGACACGCGCCAGGCGTGCGCGGGCCTCTTCCTGGGCACGGAGGTGGCCGTCCGCCGATCCACCCGTGGAGGTCCTGTGTCCGAAGCAACCGCCCGTCCCCTCGCCCTCGTGACCGGTGCGTCCAGCGGCATCGGGCTGGAGCTGGCCAAGCAGTTCGCCGAGCACGGCTTCGATCTGGTGGTCGTCGCCGAGGACGCCGAGCTCGACGCCGCGGCCCAGCAGCTGCGCCAGCGCGGCGCCGCCGTCTCGCCCGTCCGGGCCGACCTCACGGTGCGCGCGGAGGTCGAGAAGGTCGTCGCGGCCGTGCGCGCGGCAGGCCGGCCGCTGGCCGCCGCCGCGCTGAACGCCGGCGTCGGGATCGGGGGTCGCTTCGCCGAGACCGATCTGGAGGCCGAGATCGGGATGGTGGAGCTGAACTGCGTGTCGACGCTGCACCTCGCCAAGCGGGTGGTGCAGGACATGGTGGTCCAGGGGGAGGGGCGGATCCTCTTCACCTCCTCGGTCGCCTCGCAGGCGCCCGAGCCGTTCCAGACCGTCTACTCCGCGACGAAGGCGTTCGTGCAGTTCCTCGCGCTGGGCATCCGCGAGGAGCTGACCGACACCGGCGTCACCGTCACCGCCCTGCTGCCCGGGCCGACCGACACGGAGTTCTTCGACCGGGCCGACGCCACCGACACCAGGCTGGGTGCCAGCGACAGCAAGGACGACCCCGCCCAGGTCGCCCGGCAGGGCTTCGAGGGTCTGATGAAGGGCGAGGCGTCGGTGTTCGCCGGCTCGGTGAGCAGCAAGCTGATGGGGCGGCTCTCGGCGCTCATGCCGGACGCGCTCGCCGGCAGGTCCCACAAGCCGATGACCCGGCCAGGGTCCGCCGAGTAGCCCGGGGGGCGGGGGCCTCCGGCGCGGTGCCGGCGATCAGCACCCGCAGCTGCCCCCCGGCGCCGGGGCGGTCAGCGGATCGACCGCCGGCCGGTGCACGCCCTCGTCGGTGACCACCGGTAGGCCCTCCCGCGCCCAGTACTCGAACCCGCCGATCATCTCGCGCACCCGGTAGCCGAGCAGGGCGAGCCGGAGCGCCGCACGGGTGGCGCCGTTGCAACCCGGACCCCAGCAGTAGGTGACGACCGGGACCGCGGGGTCCAGCTCCGCGGCCGCCCGGTCGGGGATCTCGGCGCCCGGCAGGTGCACGGCGCCGGGCACGTGCCCCTGGTCCCACGCCTGCGTGCTGCGGCTGTCGAGCAGGACGAACCCCGGCGCCCCCGACTCGAGTGCGGCGTGCACGTCGCTGACGTCGGTCTCCACGGCCAGCCGCCGGGCGAAGTGGGCGGCGGCCACGGCCGGTTCGGTGCTCCAGTCCATCACCGGGCCGACGCTAGGGGTGCCGCCCGCCGCCGACGAGGCCCGCTCCTGCCGACCATCGCAGCGGATCTGCCGTCCTCAGAGCGGCACGGCGAGCCCGTCCGGCGCCGGCCGTGCCAGCGCGGCCGCGACGTCCGGCCGCATCGGCGCCAGCCCCGCCCCGGCCAGGACGACGTCACGCGCGAACGCGTGCCAGCGGTGCGCCGAGCGCAGCATGCTGTGGCCGCCGGTGATGGTGAACCGGGCCACCCGCGCGCCCGCGCGCTGGGCCCGGACCGCGAAATCGGCGGAGAGCTGCGCGGGCACCCACCGGTCGCCCCGGCCGTGCAGGATCGCGACGGTGCGGTCGCGCAGGTGGCCGACGGGCTCGCCGGGAGGCGTCCACGGCGCGAGGGCGCAGACCGCCGCGACGCCGTCGTGCCCCCCGGCGCGCAGCACGGCCCGCCCGCCCATCGAGTGCCCGACCAGCACGACCGGCAGCTCTCCGTGCTCGGCACGGATCCGGTCCAGCGTCCAGCGCACGTCGGCGTAGGCGTCCGCGGCGGCGCCGTTCCAGCCGGCCACCCGGTAGCGCAGCAGGCAGGTGGTGAGCCCCCGCTCCGCGCCGGCGGAGGAGACGAACTGTTCGATCGCCCGCATGCGCACCAGCGAGAGCGCCCGCTCCTTGGGGGGCTCCACGCTGGCCACCGTCCCGCCGTGGCAGAACAGCGCGACGGCGCGGGGTCGGCCGGTCGCCGGGCGGGTCTCCAGGACCGGTCCGGTCACGCCCGGCGGGACCGGCGGCCGCCGCGGAGGCTCGCCCGGGCCCGGTCGCCCAGGTCACCGGCCTTGAGCAGGCCGTTGCTGAGGGACGAGGGCCCGCGGCGCCGCTCGAGGGCGTGCCCGAGCCGGCGCAGCACGCCGGTGGCCAGCGGGACCAGGATGGTCAGGATCAGCCACATGCGCAGCCGGCGGGTGAAGAAGAGCCACATGCGGTGCACTCTGCCCCGCCGTGGTCCCGGGGAACCGCCGGGTCAGTCGGCCAGCTTGACGATCATCTTCCCGGTGTTCCCCCCGCGGAGGAGGTCGAGGAAGGTGTCCACCGCGTCGTCCAGCCCCTCGCGGACGGTCTCGCGGACGACGAGCTTCCCGGACGTGACCAGGTCGCCCACCTTCTCGCTGAACTCCGGGGCGAGATCGGCGTGGTCGCCGACGATGAACCCGCGCAGGCTCAGCTTCTTGGTGACCATCATGAACATGTTGCGCGGACCCGGGGCCGGCTCGGTGGCGTTGTAGCCGGAGATCGCCCCGCACAGCGCGGCCCGGCCGTGCTCGTTGAACGCGCCGATGGCCGCCTCCAGGTGCTCGCCGCCGACGTTGTCGAAGAAGACGTCGATGCCGTCGGGCGCGGCGGCCGCGAGCAGCTCCGCGACCGGGCCGTCGTGGTAGTCGAACGCGGCGGTGAACCCCAGCTCCCCGGTCAGCCAGCGCACCTTCTCCGGCGTCCCCGCGCTGCCGACGACCGCCGAGGCGCCGTGGAGACGGGCGAACTGGCCGACGAGGCTGCCGACCGCGCCCGCGGCGCCGGAGACGAACACGGCGTCGCCCTCCCGGAACTCCGCCAGCCGGAACAGCCCCGCCCAGGCGGTGAGGCCCGGCATGCCGAGCACGCCCAGGTGGTAGCTGGGCGGGATGCCCGGCAGCTCGGGCAGCACGCGGACGTGCGCGGCGTCGAGCACCGCGACGTCCCGCCAGGCGGCGTCGGCGAGCACCAGGGCGCCCTCGGCGACGTCGGGGGAGCGGGACTCCACCACCCGGCCGACCGCACCGCCGCGCATCGTCTCGCCGATCTCCCAGCGGGCCGCGTACGACTTCCCGGGGTTCATCCGGCCACGCATGTACGGGTCGACGCTCATCACCAGCATCCGGACGACGATCTGGCCGTCGGCCGGGTCGGGTCGCTCCAGCTCGACCAGGCGGAAGTCGTCGGGGGTCGGCTCGCCGTGCGGCCGGGCCGCCAGCTGCCATTCGCGGGTCCGGATGGGCATGCGGCCATCCTGCCGGGCGGAGCGCGCGTGCGCCGGGTGCGACGAACTCGTGGTGATCAGCGCGTGATGGCCACGAGTTCGTCCCATTCGCGTGGCCCCGGGCGGTCAGGCCGAGCGGCTGTCGCGCTCCCCGGTCCTCGGCTGCGGCTGCTCGGCCGGTGCCGTGCGCCGGGCCCGCTGCCCCCGGGCCACCTCGGTCGCCAGCGCGTCGAGGGGCTGGGCGAACGCCGCCAGCGGGTCGGCCAGGGCCACGAGCCAGGCCTGGGCCGCCGCCAGGCCGGACGGGTCGAGGGCGTAGAGCCGGCGGGTGCCCTCGGCGCGCACCGTGACCAGGCCCGCCTCCCGCAGCACCCGCAGGTGCTGGGACACCGCGGGCTGCGAGATCGGTGCGGTGCCCTGCAGCGCGGCGACGACGGCCCCCGCCGGCTGCTCGCCGGTGGAGAGCAGCTCCAGGATCTGCCGGCGGGTGCGATCGCCCAGCGCCTCGAAGGTCCCGTTCACTCAGCTCCCGGCAGCATCCTCGGACGGCGGGGTCGTGTAGAACGCCACCGTACGGTCGGCCGCCTCGCGCGCGACGGTGGGGTCGTCCCCGTCCGCGGCCGCTGCGTCGCCCCAGCCGGAGGCGGCCCGGCGGACGAACTCGACCCCCTCCGGCGTCAGCCCGAACGTGGCCGTGAGCTGCGGGTCGACGGGGGCACCGCTCTCCAGGTGCAGCCCGAGGCCCATGAGCGCCAGGTCCCAGCCCACGCCGACCGCGCCCGGCCCGAACTGCGCCCAGAACTCGGGGTCGACCGGCGCCTCGTGCCTGAGCTCCAGGGCGGTCCCGCCGTCCGAAGGCGTGAGGTCCACCTGCAGCCAGGAGACCATCCCGCCGAACTCCCAGGTCACGGCGAAGGATTCGGGCTCCGAGCACCGCTCGACCACGCCGCCCGCGTTGCCCTCGAGCTGGTAGCGGCCGCCGGGGCGCAGGTCGCCGCTCACCGGCAGGAACCAGCGGGGGAGCCGCTCGGCGTCGGTGAGCGCGCCCCAGACCTCGGCCCGGTCGGCGCGGTAGGTGCGCGTTGCGACGGCGATGCGCGTCGGGGCCCCGTCCCGGGAGGCGGTGCGGACCTCGCGCGTGACCAGCCCGGCCGTGGCGACCGGATCGATGGTGGTCATGCCCTGCTCCCTCCATAAGTCGAATCTTATGGAAGGACGGTAGCGTCGGGGTCCGTCCGGGACAAGCCCCCTGGCGGCGGCCCGCGGAACGCGCTCCACGCCGGGATCGGTGTTGCACGACCGACCTAGAGTGGGGGCATGCTCTTCTCCCGGTCCAAGACCCAGCCGGTGTCGCCCGAGGACGCCCTGCCGGGCCGCCCCGACCCGCTGCCGCACGTGCCCGAGGTGCACGCCGTCAACGGCAACCGCATCCAGCCGCCGTTCCCCGAGGGCATGCAGACCGCCGTCTTCGGCGCGGGCTGCTTCTGGGGCGTGGAGAAGGTCTTCTGGGAGCTGCCCGGTGTCTACTCGACCGCGGCCGGCTACGCGGGCGGGCACACGCCGAACCCGACCTACGACGAGGTCTGCTCGGCCCGCACGGGGCACACCGAGGTGGTCCTCGTCGTCTTCGACCCCGCCGTGACCTCCTACGAGCAGCTGCTGAAGGCGTTCTGGGAGGACCACGACCCGACGCAGGGCATGCGGCAGGGCAACGACATCGGCACCCAGTACCGCTCGGCGATCTACTACGCCACCCCGGAGCAGGAGGCCGCCGCGCTGGCCACCCGCGACGCCTACCAGGAGCGGCTGAAGGCGGCCGGGTACGGCGAGATCACCACGGAGATCGCGCCGCTGGGGGAGTTCTACTACGCCGAGGACTACCACCAGCAGTACCTGTACAAGGTGCCCAACGGCTACTGCCCGGTGCACTCGACCGGCGTCTCCTGCCCGGTGGGCCTGGGCGTCGACAGCTCCGACAGCTGATCCGCCCCGGCGCCGGCTGCGTCCCGAGCCGGTAAGACTGAGGCATGGAGATCCTGCGGACGCCCGACGAGCGGTTCACCGGTCTGCCCGACTTCCCGTACGAGCCCCGCTACGTCGAGGTGGACGACGGCGGGGGCGGCCGGCTGCGGGTGGCCTACGTCGACGAGGGCCCGGCCGACGGCGAGACGGTGCTGCTCCTCCACGGGGAGCCGTCCTGGTCCTTCCTCTACCGCCGGATGATCCCGGTCCTCGTCGACGCCGGCCTGCGCGTCGTGGCGCCCGACCTGGTCGGTTTCGGCCGCTCGGACAAACCGGTCGACCGCGCGGCGTACACCTACGCCCGGCACGTGGAGTGGATGCGGCAGGCGCTGCTCGACGAGCTGGGGCTGCGCGACGTGACCCTCGTCGGCCAGGACTGGGGCGGGCTGATCGGGCTGCGGCTGGTCGCCGAGAACCCCGACCGGTTCGCCCGGGTCGTGGTGGCCAACACCGGCCTGCCCACCGGCGACCAGAAGATGAGCGAGGCGTTCCTGGCCTGGCAGCGGTTCTCCCAGGAGAGCCCGGAGTTCCAGATCGGCCGGATCGTCGGCAACGGCAGCGTCGGCGGGCTCGCACCCGAGGTGGTCGCCGCCTACGACGCCCCGTTCCCGGACGACCGGTACACCGCCGGGGCCCGGCAGTTCCCCGCCCTGGTGCCGACCTCGCCGGACGACCCGGCGGCCGCGGCGAACCGGGCGGCCTGGGAGGTGCTCTCGCGCTGGGAGAAGCCGTTCCTCACGGCGTTCTCCGACGGCGACCCGATCACCGGCGGGGGCGAGCGGGTGTTCCAGAAGCTGGTGCCCGGTGCCCAGGGCATGCCGCACACCAGGCTGGCCGGCGGCGGGCACTTCCTGCAGGAGGACGTCGGCCCCGAGCTCGCCCGGGTGGTGGTGGACCTCGTCGCCGCCACGCCCCGTTCCTGAGCCCGCCGTGGAACCCACCGCCGACGAGGTGCTCGCCGCGCTGCGGCGCGAACCGGACGTCGAGGCCCCCGACCTGGTCGCCGTCGACGCGACCGACCGGCTGCTGCTGGACCTGGCGGCCGAGCTGGTCCCCGGCTGCGCGGCCGGCGAGGTCGCGGTCGTCGACGACTCCTACGGCGCGCTCGCCCTGGGGCTGGCCGCCCGGCACGGCCTCGCCGGGGTGCGGGTCGGGCAGGACCTGCTGGTGGGGGAGCGGGCGCTCGCCGCCAATGCCGAGCGGGTGGGCCTGGCCGGGCGGTACCGCGTGCTGCCGCTGGGCCCGGAGCTGGCCGCCGGGGCCCGGCTGGTGCTCGTCAAGGCGCCCAAGGCGCTGGACGCGCTGCGCGAGATCGCCGAGGTGGTCGCCGCCTCCGCGGCGCCGGACGTCACGGTCCTGGTGGGCGGCCGGGTGAAGCACATGACGCACGCGATGAACGACGTCCTCGGTGCGTCGTTCGGCGAGGTGTCGGCGACGCTGGCCCGGCAGAAGTCCAGGGTGCTGGTGGCCCGCGGACCGCGGCCGGGACGGTCGTCCTTCCCCCGCCGCCAGGAGCACCCCGACCTCGACCTGACGGTCTGCGCCCACGGCGCCGCGTTCGCCGGCACGAGGATCGACGTCGGGACCCGGGCGCTGCTCCGGTCGCTGCCGGAGATGGCCCCCGACGCCCGGACGGCCGTGGACCTCGGCTGCGGTACCGGCGTCCTCGCCACGCTGCTCGCCCGGAGCCGACCGGGGCTGCGGGTGCTGGCCGTGGACCAGTCCGCCGCGGCCGTCGCCTCGGCCGCGGCGACCGCCGCCGCCAACGGGGTGGCCGACCGCGTGGAGGTGCGCCGGGACGACGCCGCCGCGACCGTGCCCGACCGCAGCGTCGACCTCGTGGTCTGCAACCCGCCGTTCCACGTCGGCGCGGCGGTCGTCACGACGGCCGCCGACCGGCTGTTCGTGGCGGCGGCCCGGGTGCTGCGCCCCGGCGGTGAGCTCTGGACCGTCTACAACTCGGCGCTGCGGTACCGGCCGGCGCTGAACCGGGTGGTGGGGCCGACGCGGGTGGCCGGTCAGGACCCCAGGTTCACGGTCACCGTCTCCACCCGCCGCTGAGGCGGCAGGGGCGGGTGGTGAGCCAGGTCACCGATTGGTGTCGATCCACCCGCTCGGGTTGACCCCGGGCCGCGGATCCCGAGTACGGGGGCGAGGGATCCGACCGAAGGAGCATCCATGACCGGGCGACTGCGCGGTGTGAAGGTGAGCACCCGTCTGATGACGCTGGTGCTCGTGGCGGTCATCGGGATGGCGACCATCGCCGTGATCGGGGCGCTGCAGGTGCGCTCGACGATCGAGGAGGAGCAGCGCACCCAGGCCCGCGTGGCCGTCGAGGCCGCACTGGGCGTCATCACCCACTACGGCGAGCAGGAGGTGGCCGGCGAGCTGACCCGGGCGGAGGCGCAGGCGGCGGCGACCGCCGCGATCCGCGGGCTCCGGTACTCCGGCGAGGAGTACTTCTGGATCAACGACATGACCCCGCGCATGGTCATGCACCCGATCAAGCCCGAGCTCGACGGGCAGGACCTCTCGGCCAACGAGGACCCCGACGGCAAGAAGCTCTTCGTCGAGTTCGTGGAGGTGGTCGAGGCCGAGGGCAGCGGCTTCGTCGACTACCTGTGGCCCAAGCCCGGCGAGGAGGAGCCGCAGCCCAAGATCTCCTTCGTGACCGGGTACGAGCCGTGGGGCTGGGTGGTCGGCTCGGGCATCTACGTCGCCGACCTCGACGGCGCCTTCCGGGAGGAGCTGGTCACGGTCGCGCTCTGGGCGGCGCCGCTCATCCTGCTCATCGTGGGGCTGTCGCTGGTCATCTCCCGCAGCATCAGCCGGCCGCTGCGCACCATGACCGAGGTGCTCTGCACCGGTGACCTCAAGCGCCGGCTCGACGAGGGTGCCGGCCGGACCGAGCTGGACCAGCTCGCCGGCGCGGTGAACACCACGCTGGGACGGGTCTCCGGCGTCGTGACCGAGGTCGGCCAGGCTTCGCAGCTGCTCGAGGAGGCCGCCCGCACGCTGTCGTCCACCAGCGAGTCGATCGCGGGTACGGCCGACCGCTCGCAGGGCCAGGCCCAGAGCGTCACCAGCGCGACCCGCGAGGTGAGCAGCGGGATCGAGGCGGTCGCCGCGGGAGCCGAGGAGATGGGTGCCTCGATCCGGGAGATCGCGCACAACGCCGCCGAGGCCGCCCGGATCGCCGGCAGCGCCGTCTCCGCGGCGGAGTCGACCTCGGCGACGATCGGCAAGCTGGGGGAGTCCTCGGCGGAGATCGGCAACGTGGTGAAGGTGATCACGAGCATCGCGGAGCAGACCAACCTGCTGGCGCTGAACGCCACGATCGAGGCGGCCCGCGCGGGTGAGGCCGGCAAGGGCTTCGCCGTGGTGGCGAACGAGGTGAAGGAGCTGGCGCAGGAGACGGCGAAGGCGACCGAGGACATCGCCAAGCGGGTCGAGGCCATCCAGACCGACACCGGCAGCGCCGTCCGGGCCATCGGCGACGTCACCACGATCATCGCGGAGATCAACGACTACCAGACGACGATCGCCTCGGCCGTCGAGGAGCAGACCGCCACCACGAACGAGATGAGCCGGGCGATCGGGGACGCCGCGGAGAGCGGCCGGTCGATCGCCGGGACCGTCGCCGAGGTCGCCCAGGGTGCGCAGGAGACCTCCGCCGGGGTGGTCGCCATGCAGGCGGCGGCCGGCGACCTCGTGCGCATGTCCGGCGAGCTGCGGAAGGTCGCCGGAGCCTTCCAGCAGTGACCTGACGCCGGCCGGTGGCGGTGGGGTGGACACCCCGCCGCCACCGGTGCGTCCGCCCCCGGGCCGCCCCAAGGGGTGAACGGGACCCACCCCGCCGCGCGCTGCCGGTGCCGCGTGGCCCAGGATGTCGCAGAATGCTCAACCAGCCGGCCGGAAGGCTCCGGCCCGAGGGCGCAGGGGGCTGCATGGCTCAGGTGAGGGACGGGGACGCCGCGGTGGCCGGCCCGGTCGCCTGCCACCCTGCGCCCGCGCAGCAGGTGCGCACCCACACCGCCGCGCTGGTCGGCTCGGACGCGGAGCTGCTCGCGGCCGTCCTGCCCTACCTGGACGAGGGCCTGCGCGACGACGACCTGGTCGTCCTCTGCTGCCCGCCGCAGACGGCGGCGCTGATCGGCGGGGGGCTGGGGGAGCGCGCCGGCGCCCTGGCAGCGGACCCCCGGGTGTCCCTGCTCGACACCTCCGTGCCCGATGCCGTCGCCGCCACCTGGGAACTGATGCGACGGGCGAGGGAGACCGGCTCGGGCCGGCTGCGCGTCGTCGGTCAGGTGCAGTTCGGCCCCACGCCGCGGAACTGGCGGGAAGGCCTGCGCTACGAGGCCGCCGTCAACATCCTGCTGGCCGCACGGCCGGTCTCGGCGCTGTGCCTGTTCGACCGCCGCGAGCTCCCGGCCGAGGTGCTGGCCGGCGCGGCCGCCACGCACCCCGAGCTGCTCACCGGCGGCCGGGTGGAGCGGAGCGGGGCGTTCGAGGAACCCGCCGACTACGTGCGCCGGCTGCCGCTCCCCCGGGAGCCGATGGAGGCCGGTGCGCCGGCGCTCGCGGTCGAGGACGCGCCGTCGCTGGCCTACCTCCGCCAGGAGCTCCGCACGGTGATCACGGCCCGGGTGCCCGACCGGGACCAGGCCGCGGACCTGCACCTGGCCGCCAGCGAGATCGCCTCCAACGCCTTCCGGCACGGGTCCCGACCGGTCTCCGCGTACGTGTGGGCCGACGGCGAGGGCCTGGTGTGCACGATCACCGACCAGGGCGCCGGCTTCGACCTGCCCTGGGCCGGGTTCCGCCCCGCGCACGGGGTCGACCTCGCCAACGGCGGGATGGGGCTGTGGCTGGCGCGCAAGCTGTGGGACCACGTGGACCTGCTCCCCGGTCCGTCCGGCTTCTCGGTCCGGCTCAGCAGCCGGCTGCGCTGATGCGCGGCGGCCTGGCTGCGCGGTCGGGGCCGTTACGGTGAGCGACGTGGAGGACGCCGTCGACCTGATCCTCGAGCAGTGGGCTCGGGAACGCCCGGATCTGGACTGCTCTCCGATGGGGATCATCGGGCGCATCACGCAGCTGCAGCGGGAGGTCCACCTCGCGCAGCGGGACACCTTCGCCCGGCACGGTCTCGACGCGCCGTCCTTCGACGTCCTGGCGGCGCTCCGGCGGGCGGGAGCGCCCTACCAGCTCACTCCCACCGCCCTGATGCGCACGGCGCTGGTCACCTCCGGGGCGATCACCCAGCGGCTGGACCGGCTGGAGGAGCGCGGCCTGATCACCCGTGAGCGCAGCGAGGCCGACGGGCGGGCCGTCGTGGTCACGCTCACCGACGCCGGCCGGGCGGCCCTGGACGCGGCCCTGCCCGACCACCTGGAGACCGAGCGGCGCCTGCTGGAGGCCCTGCCGTCGGGGGACCGGGAGCAGCTCGCGGCGCTGCTGCGCCGCCTGCTCGTGGGCCTGGGCCGGCTGCCGCAGCAGCCCTGACCCGTGGAGCGGGTTCAGCCGAGCACGGCGTCCGTCGCCGCCAGCAGGGCGCGCGAGTCCTTGCCCGACCGCTTCGCGGCGTACATCGCGGTGTCCGCCCGGTGCAGCAGCTCCTCGGCCGTGCAGCCGGCCACGCCCAGCGCGCCGCCGATGCTGGCGGTCACGGTGATCGTGCGGTCGCCGACCTCCACGGGGGCCCGGAGCGCCGCGAGCAGGCGGTCGGCGACCTCGCGCAGGCGGTCGCCGTCGGCGTCGTCGAGCAGGAGGGCGAACTCGTCGCCGCCCAGCCGCGCCACCACGTCGTCCCCCCGCACGTCGGCGGACAGCCGGGCGGCGACGGCCAGCAGGAGGTCGTCCCCGGCCGCATGCCCCAGGGTGTCGTTCACGCTCTTGAAGTCGTCGACGTCGACGAAGAGCACCGCCGGGGCGGCGCCCGGGGCGGCGGCGGTGGTGGCCTGGGCCAGCCGTTCGTTGAAGGCGGTGCGGTTGAGCAGCCCGGTCAGCGGATCGGTGCGGGCCTGACGGCGCAGCTCGTCCTCGAAGAGCTTCCGGTCCGTGACCTCCCGGAAGTTCACGACCCAGCCCTCGATGCCGACGGCGTCCACGCGACCGCTGATCCGCATCTCGACCCACCGGGTCCCACCCGAGCTGTGCTGCACCCGGATGTCGGTGTCCACGACGCCGGAGTCCCCGCCTGACGAGCGGCCGGCCGCGGCGACGGCGGCCCGGAGGCGCGGCTGGTCGCGGGGGTCGGCCAGCGAGACGGCGTCGCGCCCGACGTAGTACGCCGGGGGACGACCGAGCAGCGACTGGACGGCCGGGCTCATGTAGGTGACCGACCCCGCGGCGTCGACGATGGCGATGACGTCGGCCGCGCTCTCCAGCAGGAGCTGCAGCCGGGCCTCGCTCGCGGTCAGCGCGAGCCGGGTGCGTTCCCGCTCCCGGCTGAGCGCGAGCAGCCGCCAGAGGGCGAGCCCGGTCAACAGCGCGCTCCCGCCGCCCAGGACGTAGCCGACCTCACCGTGGTCCGCGGTCCACAGGATCAGGACGGCAGGGCTGACCAGCAGGGCGGCGCCCACGGTGACGACCCGGCCGAAGGTGGTGTCCCCGTCGGTGGCGGGGCCGGGCCCCAGCGCGGTGACCGAGGGGTGCCGACCGGCCAGGCAGAGCGCGGCGACGGGGAGCAGCGACAGCGGGTCCAGCACCCCCGACCCCCGCAGCGCGGAGCCGGTGAGGATGGCGCCGCCGTATGCCGCCACGGCCAGCGCGGCGGCGGCGAACAGCGCCGTCGTGGTGACCGTCCGGCCCCGGGTGAGGGCCAGCGGCACGCAGACGACGAGCAGGACGGCGGTGAGCACGGGGGTCCCGACGCTGACCTCGACCAGGTTCTCCCCCTGCCTGTGCGGGTCGCCCTGCACCGCGAGGAGGATGAGACCGGCCGCCAGCAGGAGGGTGAGGGTGTCGGTCCAGGAGGCCCAGTCCCGTCGCCGCCTGCCGCCGCGGACCACCCCCACCGCCCCGACGACGAGTGCCGCGTACGCGGCGACGTCGAGCGCGGATTCCAGCGGTGCGCTGACCCCCGGTGCGAGGCCGGCCTGCGCGGCGACGTCCGCCACGCAGCTCAGCGCGAAGAAGACGAGTCCGGCCGCCAGGCCGGACCAGGCGACGACGAGCGGGGTCCGGTGCCGCCGCAGCGCGGTCAGCACCCCGGCGGTCCCGAGGGCGTAGAGCGCGATCTCGGCGGCCGGACGCCACGGGCCGACCGGGACGAGCGCGACGACGAGGCCGATGCCCAGCACGAGCACCGCCGTGTGCAGCCATGCGGCACGGGCGGTCGGGGCGTCGGAACCGGTCACGCGAACCCATCGGCAGCGACGACGCGCTCCTTTGATCACCTCATCCCACCGGGGGAGGTGCCGGCGTCAGGGCAGCAGGGGGAGGTCCTCGGGGCGTAGGTCGGGTCGCACCCGGACGAAGCGCAGCGGGTGGCGGAACACCCCGGCCTGGAGGGCCGCGTCGGCGCTCACCTCGACGACGGTGGTCGGTTGCACGCGGGTCAGCGGCACGGCGAGACGGCCGCCGCCGAACCGCCCGGTGCCGATGCGCTCGGGCCACGGGTGGTCGGTGCCGGCCGGGCGCAGGACGCCGGCCAGCTCGACCGACTGCGCCGGTGTGAGCGGGCTGCTGCGGCCGACGACGACCAGCTCGCCGTCGCGGTAGCGGCCGGCCACCAGCTGACCGGGGCGCTCGAGGGAGCCGATGACGCCGCCGGCGAGCACCTCGGTGGTCTCCCAGCTCTTGACCTTCAGCCACTCGCGGCGTCCCGGCGCGTAACGGGTCGCCGCTCCCTTCACCACCAGCCCCTCGACGCCGGCCGGGCGGAAGTCGTCGGACCACTGCCGCGCCTCGACGGGGTCGGCGGTCACCGGCGAGAGCTGCAGCGGCGGGGCCCAGCCGCCGGCCAGCTGCTCGAGTGCGGCCCGGCGCTTGGTGAACGTCCGGCCGCGGAGGTCCTCCCCGCCGGCGGCGAGCAGGTCGAACGCGACGTAGGAGGCCGGTGCGGTCGCCACCTCCGCGGCGATGCGGCCGGCCGAGGTCACCAGGCGCCGCTGCAGCAGCCCGAAGTCCAGCCGGTCGCCGTGCCAGATGACGACCTCGCCGTCGACCACCGTGCCGGCGGGCACCTGGGCGAGGGCGGCGGCCGCCACGTCGGGGAACCGGTCGGTGAGCTCGCGCCCCTGCTTGGACCACAGCCGGGTCGAGCCGTGGTCGCGCACGATCACCAGCCGGTAGCCGTCCCACTTGGGCTCGTACCGGCAGCCGCCGGTCAGCGCCGAGGGGGGCGGGATGTCGCGCACCGGCTTGGCCAGCTCCACGGCGACCGGCCCGGCGAGCTCGGGCGGCAGCGCGGGCAGACCCGGGGCGGACAGGGGCACCCGGACAGCCTGCTGGCCGGCCGGGCGCCGCGCACGCCGGCAGCGGCAGGTCACACCCGTTCGAGGGCCGGTCGCCACGCTGCGGGGTCGGTGGGCTGCGCCGGCCCATCCCCTGCTCGTCGTCAGGTCAGCGGGCCGCCCCGTCCCAGCCCCAGGAGGGCGTAGGCCGCCAGCGAGGGGCCGTCGGTGAACCGGCCGTCCAGGATCATGGCGCGCAGCTCGTCCTCGGGCACGAACGCGCAGATCATGTCCGCCTCGGTCACCTCCCGAGCGGTGGCGCCGACCGTGAGGTCGGTGGCCAGCCAGACGTCGAACCGCTGGGTGGACAGGCCCGGCGCCAGGTCGAGGCGGCCCAGGTGGGTCAGGGACCCGGCCCGCAGGCCGGTCTCCTCGGCGAGCTCGGCCCGGGCCAGCTCGTCGGCCGTGCCCTGCGCGCCGTGGGACCAGGTGCCCTGCGGGAACTCCCAGGCGCGGCGGCCGACGGGGTGGCGGAACTGCTCCACGAGCCAGAAGCCGTCCCGCTCGGCGGGCAGCACCAGCGCGAAATCGGGCTTCTCCACCACGCCGTAGACGCCGGTGGAGCCGTCGGCCCGCTCCACGCTGTCCTCCCGCACCCGGATCCACGGGTTGCGGTACACCTCCCGGCTGCTCGTCGTCCGCATGGTGGCGAGCCTGGCAGATGCGTGGACCATGGACGGTGATGACCGAGCGGAAGCCCCCGGGGGTCTCGTTCGAGACCTGGGTGGAGACCCAGATCGCCCAGGCGCGCGAGCGCGGGGACTTCGACCGCCTGGGCGGTGCCGGCAAGCCGATCGCCGGCCTCGACCGGGAGCAGACGGCCTACGACTGGGCGGTGGCCAAGGCCCGGCGCGAAGGCGTCGAGACGGCGGCCATGCTGCCGCCCGGGCTGGCGTTGCGGCGGGAGCGCGACCAGCTGCCCGCCCGGGCCGCGCGGCTGACGACGGCGGCGGACGTGCGGGCGCTCGCGGAGGACTACAACGCCCGGGTGGAGGCATTCTGGCGCCGGCCGCAGGAGAGCCGCTGGTCGCCGGTGCCGGGCCTGGCCGACGTCGACGCGCTCGTGGCGTCCTGGGAGCGCGACCGGCCGCCGCCCGCGCCCGCCCCTGTGGAGCCCGCGCCACCGCCCCGTCGCCGCTGGTGGCGCCGCCCCTGACCCGCGCCGGTGCGGCCGGGCACGCCGGCGTTCGCCGCTGGCGTATCCCGCGTCGGAGGCGCCGGGCCCGGGTAGGGGCCGGGTACGCCGAGAGGAGGTCGAGATGACCGAAGTACCAGGGACCGACCGGGACGACGCCCGGGAGAACGTGCTCGAGGAGACCCCGGTCACGCCGGAGGGCGTCGAGCAGGACACCTCCACGGAGGGCGACGAGGGGCAGACCGGCGACCAGGCCAAGCCGGAGTCCGGGAGCACCGAGCCGCTGACCTGACCGGCTCCGCGCAGTGCCCCCGTCAGCAGGCTGGTGGGGGCGCTGCGCGGGTCCCGCTCCTGGCCGGTGCAGAGATCGGCGCCTCCTGGCCCTCGGGGCCCGGCCCCCACGGGGTCAGCGTCGGCGCAGGCCGAGCAGTTGCAGCGCCGCGAACCCGGCGACGACCGCGGCCTGCAGGACGAGCCAGACGGCGCCGAGGGTGGTCGGGGACCACCACCCGGCGACGACGGCGACGACGCTGAGGGCGGCCCACAGCAGGTTGCCGCCGACGACGGCCTCCACCGCCGCGGTGCTGGGGCGGCGGCGTGCCGCGACGAGCCAGACGGCGGCGGCGTAGCCGAGCAGGAACACGCCGGCGCCGCGGAGGAGGCCGGCGGGCAGGCCCAGGGGGCCGTCCAGCAGCGGTGCGGCCAGCAGGTACGCCGCGCCGTTCGCGGCGGTGACGACGGCGTCGATGCGGAGGGCCGGGCGGAGCAGGTCGCCGGCCCCCAGGGGCGAGGGGGCGGGGTGCATGGTGGTCATGCCGGCAACGGTGGCGGCGCGCAGGCCGCGGGTCGATTACCTCGGAGGTAAGCGACACGGGACACCGTCGTCGCTAGCGTCGGCGGCGTGACCGGTGGAGTCGTGCAGGGCCGCCACGTCGGTGAGCTGCTGCGCACGTGGCGACAGCGCCGCCGGCTCAGCCAGCTCGACCTCGCCGGCGCGGCGGGGGTCTCCTCCCGGCACCTGAGCTTCGTCGAGACCGGCCGCGCCCGGCCCAGCCGCGACATGGTGCTGCACCTGGCCGAGCAGCTCGAGATCCCGCTCGGTGCTCGTAACGAGCTCCTGGCGGCGGCTGGCTTCGCCCCCGCCTACCGCCGTCGGGATCTCGCGGATCCCGACATGGGCACGGTCCGCGCCGCGATCGACCTCGTGCTGGCCGCGTACGAGCCGTTCCCCGCGGTCGTCGTCGACCGGTCCTGGTGCCTCGTGGCGGCCAACCGGGCCGTCGCCGCGCTCACCGGGGGCGCTGCCCCGCACCTGCTGGAGCCGCCGGTCAACGTGCTGCGACTGAGCCTGCACCCCGACGGCCTGGCTCCGCGGATCCTGAACCTGCCGCAGTGGCGGCGGCACGTCCTGCACCGGCTGGGCCGCGAGGCGCACCTGAGCGGTGACCCGGGGCTGGCCGCGCTGCACCGGGAGCTTCTCGCGCTGCCCGGAGGCAGCGACCGCAGCGTCCCCGACGGCATCGCCGTCCCGCTGCGCCTCCGGGTGGGTCCGGAGGTGCTCAGCTTCCTGAGCACCGTCACGACGTTCGGCACCGCCGTCGACCTCACCGCCGCCGAGCTCAGCATCGAGGCCTTCCTGCCCGCCGACAGCCGCACCGCCGGCGCGCTGGGTGCGGGGTAGGGCTCAGTCGGCCCGGTTCTCGTCCGCCTTCTCGGCGTCGAGCTCGCGGGTGGCCATGCCGCCGTGGCCGCCCTCGTCGTACTGGCCGGGCCGCAGGTTGTTCGGCTGTTCGTCGTCCTCGCGCGGTTCGGTCATGCCCGGAGCCTGCCCCACCGGCGAGGACCGCGCAGGCAAAGGAAGCTATGCATGCGGAATCGGTCGCCGAACCACATGCATAGCTTCCTTCGCCTGGGCCTCTAGAGGAGGTCGAACTCGTTGAACGCCGCGCCGCCGGAGAGGGTGGCGTAGCCCGGGCCGCGGTCGAAGAACGGCTCCTCGCCCGTGCGGGCGGCCCGCATCGACGCGCGCAGCTCCTCGGTGGCGGCCGGGTCCGCCGTGCCGTCCTCGAGGACGACCACGCCGTAGTCCGCCCGCGCGCCCTCGACCGACACCTTGCGCCAGGCGATGTCCCGCAGCACCTCGTCGACCGGGCGGTCCAGCGGGTCCCCCCAGCCGCCGCCGCCGGTGGTCCGGATGCGCACCACCGTGCCGGCCTTGAGCGGCTCGGCGTCGGCCAGCGCATCGACCTCGTGCTCGTCGGGGCCGCCCGGGTCGACGGTGATCTGGAACGGCCGCCCGGCCTTGCCGCCCTTGACCCCCCAGCAGGCGAGGATCGAGCGGTCGGCGATCGACATGAAGTGCGCATCGCGCAGCACGCGGATGTGCTTCTCGTAGCCGCAGCCGCCGCGGTAGCGGCCCGGGCCACCCGAGTCCATCGCCAGGCCCAGCCGCTCCACCCGCAGCGGGAAGCGGCCCTCGGTGAACTCGGTGGGCAGGTTCCGGGAGTCCGGGACGACGTGGATCGTGTCCTCGCCGTCGGCGTAGTACCGCCCGCCCGAGCCGCCGCCCAGCACCTCCCGCATCAAGTACGGCTGCCCGTCGAAGTCCGTGCCGTAGACGCCGGTGTAGCGGATCGTCTCCTGGTCGGCCGGCATCCGGCCGCCGGTGGCCTTGGCCAGCACCCCGGCCAGGACGCCGAGCAGCCGCAGGATCACGAACGTCCGCGCGTTGGTGGGTGCGGGGAAGATCGGGGTGAGCAGCGTGCCCTTCTCCGGGAACCGCATCTCGATCAGCGGGACGACGCCCTCGTTGACGTCCAGCTGGGCCATGCGCTCGGGGCTCTCGGCCAGATTGCGCAGGATCGGCGCCAGCCACTTCTTGAGGAAGTTGCCGTCGGCGTAGTCACCGCAGTGGTTGATCGGGCCCTTGGCCTGCGGGCCGGTGCCGGTGAAGTCGATGACCAGCGGGGTCTCCTTGGTGGAGTCCATGGTCAGCGTGATCCGCTGGCGGTGCAGCTGCGGCTCCTCGACGCCGTCGTGCTCGGCGTAGTCCTCCCACACGTAGGTGCCGTCGGGGATCTGGCTGAGGATCTCCCGCCGGTAGACCTCCGTGGAGCTGTCGAGGATCGCGTCGAACGAGGCCTCCACCGCCGGCACCCCGTACCGGTCGAACAGCTCGCCCAGGCGCCGGGCACCGGCCAGGCAGGCCGAGCACTCGGCGTCGAGGTCGGCGGCGAGCGAGTCGGGCATCCGCGAGTTGCGGGTCATGATCTTCAGCGCGCTCTCGTTGGGCACGCCGCGGTCCCACAGCTTGATCGGGGGGACCATCAGGCCCTCCTCGTACACGCTGGTCGCCGCGCTCGGCATGGACCCGGGCACCGCGCCGCCGATGTCGTCGTGGTGGCCGAACGCCTGGATGAAGGCGACGACGCGCTCGGCGCCGTCCACGTGCGCGAACACGGGCACCGTCACGCAGAGGTCGGGCAGGTGGCCGATCCCGCCCTCGGAGGCGTAGACGTCGTTGTGGAAGTAGACGTCCCCGGGGTTCATCGTCTCGATCGGGTAGTCGCGCACCACGGGGTGCACGAGCGCCGAGTACGAGCGGCCGGTGAGCTTGCGCAGGTTCCGGTCGTGGATGCCGGCCCGGAAGTCGTGCGCATCCCGGATCATCGGCGAGCGGGAGGTCCGGCCGATGGAGGTCTCGACCTCCTTCTCGATCGCGGCCAGCGTGCCGGCGACGATCTCGACGAGGACGGGGTCGGCGTCGACCTTCGTGGCGTTCAGGGGACCGGTGGGGAACGTCGTCACTGGTCCGACTCCTTCGTGAGGATCAGGTTGCCGTAGCTGTCCACGGTGGCGGTGAAGCCCGGGTGCACCGGGACGGTGGAGCCGAACTCCTCGACGATCGCCGGGCCGCTGACCACGTCACCGGGGGCGAGGTCGGGGCGGTTGTACGTGGGCGTCTCCACCCAGTCGTCGAAGAAGACGGGACGCGAACCCGTGACGGCCCGGTCCGTCCCGCCGTTCCCGGGCGCCAGCTCGACCAGGTCGGGCCGGCGGATCGGGCCGATGCCGCTCACGCGGAGGTTGACCCACTCCACGGCCTGGCGCGGGTCGTCGGCGAAGTCGTAGCCGTAGAGCTGGCGGTGTGCGGCGTGGAACGCCTCGGCGACCTGCTCGGTGGCCGCCGCGTCCAGCTCGCCCTCGGCGACCGGCACGCGCACCTCGAACGCCTGGCCGACGTAGCGCAGGTCCGCCGTCCGCTGCATGCGCTGGGCGTCGCGGGCGAAGCCCTCGCCGTCCAGCGCCTCCTGCGCCTGGGCCTCGAGGTCGGCGTAGACCGCGCGCACCCGGGCCAGGTCGAGGTCGACGTGCTTGCTGATCACGGTCTGCACGTAGTCGTTGCGGACGTCGACGGTGAGCAGGCCGAACGCGCTGACGTTGCCCGGGTTCGGCGGCACCAGCGTGCGCGGCAGGTTGAGGATGTCCATGAGCCGGCACGCCAGCAGGGAGCCGGAGCCGCCGAAGGTGGTCAGCGTGAAGTCGCGGACGTCGAGGCCCTTGGCGACCGTCACCTGGCGCAGCGCGTTGGCCTGGTTCCACGCGGAGATCTCCAGGATCCCGGTCGCGGTGCGCTCCAGGGAGAGGTCCAGTTTCGCGCCGAGCTGCTCCAGCCCGGCCCGCGCCGCGTCGACCGACAGCGGGATCTCCCCGCCCAGCAGGTGCGGGGGGATCCGGCCCAGGACGACGTGCGCGTCGGTCACGGTCGGCTGGTCGCCGCCGTTCGGGTAGCAGATCGGGCCGGGGTCGGCGCCGGCCGACTTCGGGCCCACCTTGAGCGTGCCCTCGGGCGAGAGCCAGGCGATCGAGCCGCCGCCGGCGCCGACGGTGACGACGTCGATCATCGGGATCTTGCTGGGGTAGTCGCCGACCGAGCCCTCGGTGGTGAGCGCGGGCTCGCCGTCGATGACCACGGTGACGTCGGTGGAGGTGCCACCGCCGTCGCAGGTGAGCACCCGGTCGAACCCGGCGGTGCCCGCGATCAGCGCGGCACCGAGCGCGCCGGCGGCGGGGCCGGAGAGCATCGTGGTGATCGGCTGGTGCACGACCTCCGCGGCCGACAGCACGCCGCCGTTGCTCTTCATCACGTAGAACGGCACGCCGGGCGCGATCTCGTCGAGCCGGGTGCGGATGTTGGTGACGTAGGCGCCCACCTTGGGCTTGACGGCGGCGTCGACCAGCGTGGTCACCGACCGCTCGTACTCGCGGTACTCGCGCAGCACCTGGGAGCTGATGCTCACCACGGCGTCCGGGTGCTCCTCGCGGAGCACCTCGAGCATGCGGCGCTCGTGCGCGTCGTCCGCGTAGGCGTGCAGGAAGCAGACCCCGATCGTCGAGATGCCGGCCTCGCGGAAGAACCGGGCCGCGGCGCGGGCGTCCTCCTCGTCGAAGGGGCGCACCTCGGCGCCGGTGTGGTCCAGCCGCCCGCGGACGGTGTGCACCAGATCGGCCGGGACGATGCGGGGCGGCTTGACCCAGAAGTAGCTGTTGCCGTAGCCGTCGGGCACCGACTGACGGGCGATCTCCAGCACCGACTCGTAGCCCTCGGTGGTGATGAAGCCCAGCCGGTCGAGCTTGCCCTCGAGCAGCTGGTTGGTCGCGACCGTCGTCCCGTGGCTGACGGCGGTGACCGCCTCGCCGGTCAGCCCCATGAGGTCGAGGACCTTGCGGACACCGGTGAGGAAGCCCTCGGCCGGGTCGGCGGGGGTGGAAGGGGTCTTGGTGGTGGTCGTCCGACCGGTCTCCTCGTCCACGGCGACGACGTCGGTGAACGTCCCGCCGGTGTCGATGCCGATGCGGACCCGGCGCGTACTCATGGGATGAAACCTTAGCGCTGAGATATCCATGGGGGAAGCGGTTCGTGGATCCCACCGCAGGGAAAGCGGTTGCCTTAGCCTTCGGTGCGTGACCCAGGTCTCGATCGTCGTCGCCCCCGACAAGTTCAAGGGCAGCCTGACCGCCGCCGCGGCGGCGGACGCCATGGCTGCCGGCTGCCGGGACGCGCTACCGGACTGCCGGGTCGTCGCCGTCCCGGTGGCCGACGGTGGCGACGGGACCGTCGACGTCCTGCGCCGGGCCGGGGCGCGGCTGGTCCGCCGCAGGGTCACCGGCCCGGTGGGCGGAGAGGTCGACGCGGACCTGGCGATCATCGGCGACACGGTCTACGTCGAGACGGCGCAGGCGTGCGGGCTGCGGCACGTGCCGCAGCCCGGACCGGCCACCGCCCGCACGGCGACGACGTACGGCGTGGGGCAGCTGATCACCGCGGGCCTGGACCTGGGCTACCGCAGGTTCGTGCTGGGGCTCGGCGGCAGCGCGACCACCGACGGCGGGGTCGGCATGGCCGTCGCCCTCGGCGCCCGGATGCTCGACGCGTCCGGGCGGGAGCTCCCCCCGGGAGGGGCGGCGCTGGCGGAGCTGGGAACCGTGGACACCGCCGGGCTCGACCACCGCCTGCGCGAGGTGGACGCCGTGCTCGCCTGCGACGTGGACAACCCGCTCACCGGTCCGGCAGGCGCTGCCGCGGTGTTCGCACCGCAGAAGGGGGCCGACCCGGCGACCGTGGCCGAGCTCGATGCCGCCCTGGCCGTCTACGGGGACCGGCTGGCGGCGATGCGCGGCGGCGATCTCGCCGCCCGGCCCGGCGCCGGCGCCGCCGGGGGGCTGGGCGTCGGCGGGATGGCGTTCCTCGGGGCCCGGGCGGCGTCGGGCATCGACCTGCTGCTGGAGCTGCTCGACCTCCCGGCCGTCGTCCGCGGGGCAGACCTGGTGCTCATCGGCGAAGGGCACCTGGACGAGCAGAGCCTGGCCGGCAAGGCGCCGCTGGGGGTCGCCCGCCTGGCCCGGCAGCACGGGGCGGACGTGGTGGCGGTCGCGGGTCAGGTGAGCGCCCCGCCCGACCTGCTGCGGGCCGCCGGAATCCGGGCGGCGCACGCCCTGGCGGCCCGGGCGGAGGGCGTGGACGACGCGCTCCGCCGGGCGGCAGAGCTGCTGCGCGCCACCACCGCCGCCGCGGTGGCGGAGTGGGCGGCGTCCCGATCCGGTGCCGCGCAGGGCTGACGCACGCCGCGCGGACGACCGTTGACACCGGGAAAGCGCTTTACCTAGTGTGGCGCACGCCACAGAAAGCGATTTCCCGAGGGAGTCCCGCATGCGTCCGTTCCATCGCGCGGTGGTCGCCGGAGCCGCCGGAGCACTGCTCGTCACACTCCTCCCGACCGGCGCGGCCTCCGCGCGCGGCGGCGATCTGGGCCGGGAGGCGCTCGGCCCGCAGGACGGCTGGGCCGCGGCCGAGGGCGGCACGACGGGGGGCCGGGCCGCGAGCGCCGACCACGTCTTCCACGTCGACACCTGGGAGGAGTTCCGCGCGGCGCTCGGGGGCGACGCCGCACGCGGCGACACGACCCCGCGCATCGTCTACGTGCACGGGGTGCTCGACGCGAACCTGCGCACACCCGACGGCGCTGTCGACTGCGCCGCCTACGAGGTCGAGGGCTTCGACATGCAGGACTACATCGACGCCTACGCGCCGGAGGTGTGGGGGACCGAGACCGAGCCCGCCGGCCCGCTCGAGGACGCCCGGGCGGCGTCGGCAGCCGTGCAGAACGCCCAGATCCGCCAGTACGTCGGCTCGAACGTCACCATCGTGGGCGTCGGCCGGGACGCCGGGATCGTCGGGGCGGCGCTCACGGTCCGGGGCTCCGACAACGTGATCATCCGCAACCTGCGGCTGTCCGACGCCTACGACTGCTTCACCGCCTGGGACCCGACCGACGGCGACGCCGGGGCCTGGAACGCCGACTACGACAACCTGTGGATCGCCGAGTCCACCCACGTCTGGGTCGACCACAACACCTTCGACGACGGGCGCAACCCCCCGGAGTCGCTGCCCACCGTCCACGGCGCACGCTTCGAGGTGCACGACGGGCTGCTGGACATCACCAACGGCGCCGACCTGGTCACCGTCTCGTGGAACGAGTTCCTCGACCACGACAAGACCAACCTGATCGGCTCCTCGAACAGCCGGACCAGCGACCGCGGCACGCTCCGGGTCACCTTCCACCACAACCTCTGGCAGGACATCGGCCAGCGGGCACCGCGGGTGCGGTACGGCGACGTGCACGTCTACAACAACCTGTACGTCGTCACCAACCCCGAGTACTACAGCTACACGTGGGGGGTCGGGGTCGAGGCCGAGATCATCGCGGAGAACAACGCCTTCCTCCTGCACCCGGCGATCGACCGCGCCGACATCGTCGAGGACTGGCGCGGTGACCGGCTCACCGACGCCGGGCTCGCGGAGTCCGGCACCCTCGTCCGCGGGGGCGGGAACGGCCGGGTGAGCCTGGTCGAGGCCTACAACGCCGCCCACGACCCGGACATCCCGACCACGGTGAGCTGGACGCCGGCCTTCGTCGAGCGCCTCGACCCGACGTCCGCCGTGCCCGGGCTGGTGCGGGCCGGGGCCGGCAGCGGCGAGCTCCGCTGAGCGCCGTCCCGAGGTGAGGGCGCCGTCCCCCCGGCCATGCCGGGGGGACGGCGCCCTCGCGGGCTCCCGGGCGGTCAGCGCACGAGGACGTCGGGGCGCGGCAGCCCGAGCGCATCGGGCGTCTGCGGCCACACCCCGTCGGTGGTCAGCACCTCGAGGCCGTCGGGGCCCAGCAGCACCGTGTCCTCGGCCTTGACCCCGGGGGCCGACGGGTTCCAGGCGAACGCCTGGTGGAGGACCACCGGGACGCGGCTGCCGGGCGTGGCGACCGGGTCGCGCCCCCAGTAGCCCGTCGGCCCGCCCTGGTGGTGCCGGGTCCACTCGTCGGCGCGGAACCCGGCGGCGGCGTACGCGGCGATGCCGGCGGCCAGGGCGTCGCCCACCGTCCGGCCGGGGACCGTCGCGGCGAGGAAGGCCGTCTCGACCTCCCGGATGCGGGCGGCCGCGCCGGCGTCCTCCCGGCCCGGCCCGCCCAGGCGGACCCACCGGGTGGCGTTGGCGATCAGCCCGTGGCGCCGGGCGCAGACGACGAGCATCACCCGGTGGCCCAGCGGCCCGGCGGTGGGCAGCGCGTGGCGGAAGGGCAGCCGATCCTCCCCGGCGACCAGCACGACCACCGGATCGGCGCCCCGGGCGACGAGCTCGCCGGCGAGCAGCGCGGCCGCCTCCCGCTCGGGCATCCGCGGGTGCAGCCGCAACGCGGCCGTGGTGAGCGCCTCCGCGGCGTCCCGGCCCAGCGCCCGGTACCGCTCCCGCTCGGCCGGCAGCAGCGCCGCCCGGGCCGCCCGGAGCCCCTCGGCGGCCGCCGGCTCGTCCTCGTGCAGGACTCCCGGTGCGCCCGGCGCGAGCTCGGGCCCCAGCAGCGGGGCCCACCAGTCGGTCACCCGGACGTCGACCGCCGCGGGCAGCTCCTCGGCGCGGAGCCGGTCCACCTCGTTCCCGGGCACGATCACGGCGTCCCCGTCGGCGTCCACGACGACCGCGAGGACGCCGCGTTCCGCGGAGAGGCGGACGGCCGGCCGGGCGCCGTCGAGGTACCAGGCCAGCGCACCGACGCTGGTCAGCACGAGGCGCTCGCGCCCGGCGTCGCGGAGCAGGCGCAGGACCCGCTCGCGCTTGACGCCGCGATCGGCGGCCGACGGTGCGGCCGGGTCCGGGGACACGTCGCCTCAGCGCAGCCGGCGGGTGCTGTCGCGCAGCACCACCTCGGCGTGGACCTTCACGCTGCGCGGCTCGGCGTCCGGTTCGGCGTCGAGAGCGAGCTGGGCGGCCTGGACCCCCATCTCCTCCAGCGGGAGCCGCACCGAGGTGAGCGCCGGGACGACGTCGCGCAGGGTGGGGATGTCGTCGAAGCCGGCCAGCGAGACGTCACCGGGCACGTCGACACCCGCTTTCCGCAGACCCGAGAGCGCACCGAGCGCCATCACGTCGTTGACGGCGAAGATGCAACTGGCCCGGAGCCCGTCCTCTACCAGCCGGGTGACCATCTCCTCGCCGCCCTCGTGCGTGAAGGCCCCGTGCAGCACCTGCATGTTCCCGGGGGGAACCCCCTCGTCGGCCAGCCCGTCGCGGAACCCGGCGACCCGGTCGCGGGACGCCAGCAGGCCCGTCGGCCCGGCGAGCACGGCGAACTCCCGGTGCCCGAGGCGGCACAGCTCCCGGGCCAGCTTCCGCGCGCCGGCGCGGTTCTGCGGCACGACCGCGTGCGTTCCCAGCCGGTTCTGGCTGATGACCGCGGCGCGGCCACCGGCGGCCGTGTAGCCGTCGAGCTCCTTGGCCAGCCGTTCGTTGTGGGCCCGGTCCGTGGTGCGGCTGCCGCAGATGATCAGCGCGCGCGAGCGGTGCGAGCGCATGGTGGCCACGAACTCCAGCTCGCGCTGGAGGTCGCTGTGCGTGCTGGCCAGCAGGACGACCAGCTCCCGCTCCTCGACGTGCCGCATGACACCCCGGGCGATGCTGGAGAAGTACGGGTCGAGGACGTCGTGGATGATCAGCCCGACGACGTTGCTCGCCCCGCGGGCCACGGCCTGCGCCTGTGCATTCGGCGTGTACTGCAGCTCGCGGGCGGCGGCCAGCACCCGTCCGCGGTGCGGCTCGCCCACCGAGCGGCTGCCGCTGAGCACCCGCGAGGCGGTGGCCAGCGAGACGCCGGCCTGGGCGGCGACCTCGGCGAGCAGGACCGGACCGGCCCGCCGGGCACCGTCGGGCCCGGCGGCGCCCGGACCCGGCTTGCGGCGGGCGGGTTCCTGCGGCGGGGTGGTCACGGCCCGTCCTCGGCGGCGGCGGTCAGCGCGCGGGTGATGCCGTCGGGCCCGGGCGTCCCGTCGGCGATCAGGGCGCGGAAGCTCCGGGTGGTCTCCTCGCCGGGGGCGAGCAGCACCGGCCGCTCGGCGGCCAGTTGCGAGCCCAGGCCCGGGTAGTCGGCGACCCGGACGAACCACGGGTCTGCCCGTGCCTGGTCATCGAGCCCGGCCAGCGCCACCGTCACAGGATCCGGACCGCCGGCGGAGTACGCCACCCAGGGCGCCACCGCGCCGTGCACGGCATCCTCCCCCTCGGCGTCCGCGGTGGCGACCCGCGCGTCCGGCGCGGTGGGCAGCCGCCAGAACAGCCCGCCGTACCCGGCCCCGGACCGCCCGTGGGTGGCCGGGCTGCCCAGCTGCAGCTGCGCACCCGTCGCGTTGCACAGGCGGGTGGAGAGGTCGAGGGTCCACCCGCCCGGCAGGTCGGCCGCGCGTGCCCGGAGGGTGCGCTCCTCGGTGAGCAGGACCTCGCCGCGGGGCCCGCGCCACTCGAGGGTCTCGGTGAACCCCGTGGCGTCCCGGGAGCGCCAGCCGGTGTGCAGCTGCCGGCCGTGGTCGGCCCGCCACGTGTACCCCTCCCCGGCCAGGTACGTCCGACCGCCCCAGATGTTGGCCCCCCCGACGTCCTGCAGGGTCACCGAGACGCCCAGGTGCCACCGGTGGTCCTCGGGCTGGGCGTCGGTCACCGGGCGGCCGGACAACGTGGTCACCGGGTGCAGGAACGGCCGGGGGGCCAGGACCGCCGGCAGGTCGGCGCCGTCGCAGTAGGTGGCGACGACGACGTCGCCGACCCGAAGCGTGGCGAGCGTCCTGCCCGCCGGCACCGGGTGCTCCGGGACGTGGCCCTGGTGGACCCCCTTGAGCGCCATCGTCAGGCTCCCGCCGCGCCGGTCGGCAGACCGGTGCGCGTGCCGGGCCGGGCCCACGGCGCGTCGAGCTCGGAGAACAGCCGCAGCTGCTCGGCGGCGTCGTCGACCAGTTGGTCGATCCCGGGCACGACCTGGTGGCGGGCCGGGCCCGCGCCCTCGCTCCGCCGGTGGTGGGCCGGGATCTCGATCGGGTCCGGCGCGCAGCGGACCGCCTCGACGATGCGCATGAAGGAGTGGGTCTGCGCCGGCGGCACGAGGAGCGGAACGCTGCGGTCGGCGATGTGCGCCAGCAGGCTCTCCAGCAGGTCGGTGCTCGGGTGCGTCGTCGTCTCGTCCACCTCGCCGGCCTGCAGCCGCACCGTGCCGGTCTTGTAGGACAGCGTGATCCGGCCGGCCGAGCCGTGGACCACCAGTTGGGGGTCGCGGGGGCGCTCGGCGGCCAGCGTGGCCGCGATGACGATGGTCACGCCGTCGGCGGTCCGCACCCGCAGGCAGGAGGTGTCGTCGGCCTCGATCGGGTTCGCCCGGTAGAGCTCCACCTCGATGGCGGCCAGCGAGCCGGGGCCGGTCGCCCCGGTGAGCGCCAGCGCGGTGGCGACGGCGTGGGCGAACGGGTTGGTCAGGGCGCCGTCCACCACCGGGACCCCGTCGACGGTGCGCCGGCCGGCCCAGGGGGCCCGGTCGTAGTAGGAGGCGTCCCGGACCCAGGCGCAGGCGCCGCCCACGCCCCGGAGCGAGCCGATCGCCCCCTCGGCCACGAGCGAGCGCACCCGCCCGATGGCCGCCGAGCCCAGGCTCTGGAAACCGACCTGGCAGGCCATGCCGGTCGCCTCGATGCCGGCGACCAGGCGCTCGAAGTCCGCCATGGTGGGCGCCGGCGGCTTCTCCAGCAGCACGTGGCTGCCGGCCCTGGCCGCGGTCAGCGACAGGTCCGTGTGGGTGTGGATCGGGGTGCAGATGATCGTGACGTCGGGGGCCACGCGGGTGAGCAGGTCATCCAGGGCCGGGGACACCGGCACGTCACCGGCCAGCTCGGCCAGCTCGTCGTCGAGCGGCCGGGGGTCGCAGATCCCGACCAGCCGGATCCCGCTGGAGGCGCTCAGGCGACGGAGGTTCTGCAGGTGCCAGCGCCCGTGGCCGTGGGCTCCGACGAGGACCACGCGGCCGGCCGGCCCGGACGTCTCCGACACCGTTCCCCCGTTCCACCCAGTGCGGTCGCCCGGTGGGCCGCAGCGCTGCCGAGCGTAGCGACGGTCACCTGCGCTGGAAAGGGGTTGCCGACGACGCGCCCCCGTGGCTGCGGCCCCCCGGCTCCTTGTGGAGACAAATACGCAGGTCAGCGCGGTGCGGGAAGCGCGCGCGGTGATCTGCGCCGGATCGACCCATTGACATGGTTTCGGCGGTTCGTTAGAAAGCGCTTGCCACACTGTGACTCACCGCACAGCTCCTCGCGGGGGGTGCAGCCGCCGGCTCGTGGCGGAAGCAGGTCGTCGCGGAAGGCTCTAGAAAGCGCTTACCAAGTGTGATGCACTGCACTCCGTCCACCGGGCGAACCCGTCCGCCGAGCTCTGCAGAGAGGTGAGAGCCCGTGTCGTCCACGCTCGACGTCTCGTCGCGTGCACGCCCGCACGACGAGGCTCCCCCCGGGGGGCGCAACGCGTCGTCGCCCGGAAAGCGGCGGCGCAGCAGGCAGTCCGGCCGGCTGGTGCCCTACCTGTTCCTCGCACCGTGGTTCGCCGGCCTGCTGTTCATCACCGCCGGCCCCATCCTGGCGTCGGCCTACCTGTCCTTCACCGACTACAGCCTCATCGGCTCGCCGGAGTGGGTCGGGCTGGCCAACTTCGAGCGGATGTTCGACGACCCGCGCTTCTACCAGTCGCTCAAGGTCACGTTCACCTACGTCGTCGTCTCGGTGCCGCTGCAGCTGGCGTTCGCGCTGTTCCTGGCGATGATCCTCGACCGCGGCCTGCGCGGCCTCGCGCTGTACCGGTCCATCTACTACCTGCCGTCGCTGATCGGCGGGAGCGTCGCGATCGCCATCCTGTGGCGGCAGATCTTCGGCTCCGACGGCCTGCTCAACCAGGTGCTCCGGTTCGTCGGGTTCGACAACCCGCCCGGCTGGGTCTCCGACCCCGACTACGCCCTCGGCACGCTGATCGTCCTGAACGTCTGGACGTTCGGTGCCCCGATGGTCATCTTCCTGGCCGGCCTGCGGCAGATCCCGACGATGTACTACGAGGCGGCGTCCCTGGACGGCGCGGGGAAGGTCCGGCAGTTCTTCCAGGTCACCCTGCCGCTGCTCTCGCCGATCATCTTCTTCAACCTCGTGCTGCAGACGATCAACGCGTTCCAGACCTTCACGCAGGCGTTCATCGTCAGCGGCGGCACCGGTGGCCCGGCCGACTCGACGCTGTTCTACACGCTCTACCTCTACCAGCGCGGCTTCGGGAACTTCGACATGGGCTACGCGTCCGCGCTCGCCTGGTTCCTCCTGCTCATCGTCGGTGGGCTGACCGCGATCAACTTCCTCGCATCGAAGTACTGGGTGTTCTATGGCGACTGACCTGACCGTGGCCCCCCCTGTGGCTGCCACGGAGAAGCTGCCCGACCGTCGGAAGAAGCAGCGGCCGCGCTGGCTGGCGCACACCGTCCTCATCCTGGGCGCGCTGCTCATGCTCTACCCGCTGCTGTGGATGCTCTCGAGCTCGTTCAAGTTCACCGAGGACATCTTCAGCCAGACGGGGCTGATCCCCGAGCGCGTCACCGCGCAGAACTACCCCGAGGGCTGGACGGCGCTGCCCCGGGACTTCGGCCACTACATCTGGAACTCGCTGATCATCGTCGCCGGTTCGATCATCGGGAACCTGCTGGCCTGCTCCCTGGCGGCCTACGCGTTCGCCCGGCTCGACTTCCGGTTCAAGAAGGTCTGGTTCGCGATCATGCTCGGCACGATGATGCTGCCGATCCACGTGGTGATCGTCCCGCAGTACATCCTCTTCTCCGAGCTGGACTGGATCAACACGTTCTGGCCGTTGATCGTGCCGAAGCTGCTGGCCACCGACGGCTTCTTCATCTTCCTGATGGTGCAGTTCATCCGGGGCATCCCGACCGAGCTGGACGAGGCCGCGCGGATCGACGGCTGCGGCCACTGGGCGATCTTCTGGCGGATCGTGATCCCGCTGTCGGTGCCGGCCCTGGCGACCACGGCGATCTTCACCTTCATCTGGACCTGGAACGACTTCTTCAGCCAGCTGATCTTCCTGACCGACCCCGAGATGTACACGGTCCCGGTCGCCCTGCGGACGTTCGTCGACGCGACGAGCCAGACGCCGTGGGGCCCTGTCTTCGCCATGTCGATCGTCGCCCTGGCGCCGGTCTTCGGCTTCTTCCTCGCGGGCCAGCGCTATCTCGTCCGAGGCATCGCCACCACGGGGCTCAAGTGACACCCCCCAGCACACGTGACAGCACTTACAAGGAGGTAAGGAACGTGCACACGATCCAGAGATTCGGGATGCGGGCGTCCTGGCCCACCCGCCTCGGCGTGACCGGCGGCGTCCTCGGGCTGCTGCTGACCACCGCTGCGTGCGGTGGCGACGGCGGCGGCGCGGCCGCTGACGGCGGCACCACCCGCGAGGACGGGCCGGTCACGATGCGGATGTCGTGGTGGGGGAGCGACACCCGGCACGCCGCCACGCAGGAGCTGATCGACCTCTACGAGTCGCAGAACGAAGGCGTCACCATCGAGGGCGACTTCACCGGGTTCGCCGACTACTGGGACAGGCTGGCCACCAACACCGCCGGCGGCCAGGCGCCCTGCGTCATGCAGCAGGACACCCGGTACGTGCGTGAGTACGCCGACCGCAACGCACTGCTGGACCTGACGCCGTACATCGAGGACGGCACGATCGACACCGGCAACCTCGACGAGAACGTCGCCGAGACCGGCATGGTGGACGACGCCACCTACGCGATCCCCACCGGTGTGAACGCCTTCTCCGTGGTCGTGGACCCGCAGGCCTACGCCACCGCCGGGGTGGAGATCCCCGACGGCGAGTCCTGGACGTGGGAGGAGATGGTCGAGACCGCCGCCCAGGTCACGGAGGCGACGGGCGGTCAGGTGTACGGCATGCAGGCCATGGGCCTCAACGGCGGCGACACCAACTTCGAGATCTACGCGCGTGAGCAGGGCGAGGCGCTGTTCGACGAGAACGGCGAGATCGGCTTCACCGCCGAGACGCTGGCCGAGTGGTGGAACATCGAGAAGCAGGCGTCGGAGTCCGGCGCCGAGCCACCGCCCTCCACCACGGTCGAGGTCTTCAACGGCGGGGTCGACCAGGCGCTGGTCGCCACCGGCCGCGGGGCCTCCGGGTTCTGGTGGACCAACGAGCTGCCGGCGCTGACCGCCGGAGCCGGCCGCGAGCTCCAGTTGATGCGGTTCCCCACCGAGGCGGGGGACGGCGAGACGGGGATGTACCTCAAGCCGGCCATGTTCTGGGCGATCAGCAGCGACTGCGAGAGCCCGCAGGAGGCCGCGATGTTCCTCGACTGGCTGATCAACTCCGAGGAGGCGGTCGAGATCATCAAGGCCGACCGCGGGCTGCCGGTGAACACCGAGCTGCGCGAGCAGATCGCTCCGTCCCTGGACGCGCCGGGCCAGGCCGCCATCGCGTTCGTCGAGGAGATCACCCCCGACCTGCAGGAGCCGCCGGCGCTGCCCCCGCAGGGCGCGGGTGAGGTGCAGGCGATCCTGCAGCGCTACACCGAGCAGATCCTGTTCGACCAGATCTCGGTGGAGGACGCCGCCGAGCGGTTCATGTCCGAGGTCGAGGCGGCGATCGCCTGATCACCGGCCGGGGGGGGGGGGGGGGGGGGGGGGGGGGGGGGCGGCCGCCCCCCCCCCCCCCCCCCCCCCCCCCCCCCCCCCCCCCCCCCCCCCCCCCCCCCCCCCCCCCCCCCCCCCACCGCCCCCCGCGCCACCCGTCCGACCACCGAGAGGGAGACGTGACCTCCACCGACTCGTCCGCGCCCCCGGCGCCGCGCAGGTACGCGATCGTCGGCACCGGCCACCGCGCGGAGATGTACGTCGCGGCGCTGCTGGGCAGCCACGCCGACGTGGGCCGGCTGGTCGCCCTCTGCGACCCCAACCGCGTCCGCATGGCCTACTACCAGCGCCAGTACGCCGCGGCCCACCCCGGCGCGGCGCCCCTGCCGGCGTACGCGCCGCAGGACTTCGACTCGATGCTCGAGACCGAGCGCCCGGACACCGTCATCGTCGCCAGCGTCGACCACACGCACGCGGAGTACGTCTCCCGCGCGCTGCGCGCCGGGCACGACGTCATCTGCGAGAAGCCGCTCACCACCGACGCCGCGGGCTGCGCCACGATCGTGGACGCGGTCGCCGACAGCGGGCGCGACCTGGTCGTCACCTTCAACTACCGCTACTCGCCGCGGAACGCCGCCGTCCGCCGGCTCGTCGCCGAGGGCGCGATCGGCGCGGTCACCTCGGTGCACTTCGAGTGGGTGCTGGACTCCGTCCACGGCGCCGACTACTTCCGCCGCTGGCACCGGGACAAGTCGCTGTCCGGCGGCCTGTTCGTGCACAAGGCCACGCACCACTTCGACCTGGTCAACTGGTGGGTCGACGCGGTTCCCGAGACCGTCTTCGCCCTCGGCGACCTGCGCTTCTACGGCGACGCCAACGCGAAGGAGCGGGGCCTGGGCGAACGTCCGGCGCGCAGCCACGGCGCCCCGGACGCCGGCCGCGACCCGTTCGCCCTCGACCTGGCCGGGAACGACCGGCTGCGCGCGCTCTACCTCGACGCCGAGGCCGAGGACGGTTACGTCCGCGACCAGGACGTGTTCTCCCCGGGCATCACCATCGAGGACAACATGGCGCTGCTGCTCGGCTACGGCGGCGGCCCGATGCTCAGCTACTCGCTCAACGCCCACGGCCCGTGGGAGGGCTACCGGGTGAGCATCAACGGCACCGAGGGCCGGATCGAGCTGTCGGTGGTCGAGCGGGCGGCGGTGATCGCCGCCGACGACGTCATCGGCGGGTTCGGCGTGGCCGTCGACCCCAGCGCCACCCCCGAGGCGGCCCCGGCGTCCTCCGGTGCCCGCACCGAGGGCACCGAGCTGCTGCTGCAGCGCCGCTGGGAGACCGCCCAGCGGATCCAGGTGCCGGAGGGGCCCGGCGCGCACGGTGGCGGCGACGCCCTCCTCCTCGACGACCTGTTCCGCCCCGGCACCCGACCCGACCCGCTCGGCCAGGCGGCCGGCTGGCTCGACGGCGTCCGCAGCGTCCTCGTCGGCGCGGCCGCCAACCGGTCCCTGACCACCGGCCAGGTCGTGCACCTGGCCGACTTCGGCATCCCGCTGCGGCCCGAGGTCGCAGCCGCTCCCGCCGGGAGCACCCGATGACCCCTTCACCCGCCCCGGAGGCAAGCACCGTGTCCAGCTCGATCGGCATCATCATGAACGGCGTCACCGGCCGGATGGGCTACCGCCAGCACCTGGTCCGGTCCATCCTCGCGATCCGGGACGCCGGCGGCCTGGAGCTCGCCGACGGCCGCAGGGTCGTGCCCGAGCCGATCCTGGTCGGGCGCAACGAGCGCAAGCTGGCCGACCTGGCCGCCCAGCACGGCATCGAGCGGTGGACGACGGACCTGGACGAGGCGCTGCGCGACGACTCCGCGCCGATCTACTTCGACGCGCAGGTCACGCAGGCGCGGGAGAAGTCGATCAAGGCCGCGATCGCCGCCGGCAAGCACGTCTACACCGAGAAGCCGACCGCGGAGTCCCTCGACGGCGCTCTGGAGCTGGCCCGGCTGGCCGCCGAGGCCGGGGTGAAGAACGGGGTGGTCCACGACAAGCTCTACCTGCCGGGCCTGGTGAAGCTGAAGCGGCTGATCGACGGCGGCTTCTTCGGCCGCATCCTGTCGGTGCGCGGCGAGTTCGGCTACTGGGTCTTCGAGGGTGACTGGCAGGAGGCCCAGCGGCCCAGCTGGAACTACCGCAAGGAGGACGGCGGCGGGATCGTCGTCGACATGTTCTGCCACTGGTCCTACGTGCTGGAGAACCTCTTCGGCCGGCCGGAGGCGGTCACCGCCAAGGCGGTCACGCACATCCCGACCCGCATCGACGAGCACGGGCAGGCCTACCCGGCCACCGCCGACGACGCCGCGTACGGGATCTTCGAGCTGCCCGGCGGCGTGATCGCGCAGATCAACTCCTCGTGGGCGGTGCGGGTCTACCGGGACGAGCTGGTCGAGTTCCAGGTCGACGGCACCGAGGGCAGCGCCGTCGCCGGGCTGCGCGAGTGCAAGATCCAGCACCGCGCCACCACGCCCAAGCCGGTGTGGAACCCCGACCTGCCGGTCACCGAGCGGTTCCGCGACCAGTGGCAGGTCGTGCCGGACAACGCCGACCTGGACAACGGCTTCCGGGCGCAGTGGGAGCAGTTCCTCCGCCACGTGCTGGAGGACGCCCCGCACCCGTACGACTTCCTCGCCGGTGCGCGCGGCGTCCAGGTCGCCGAGCTGGGCCTGCAGTCCTCCGCCGAGGGCCGCCGGATCGAGATCCCCGAGGTGACGGTGTGAGCGGCCCGGCCGTCCTCCTGCCCCGCGCCGACGGCACCGTCGGCGAGCACCGGCTCGGCGAGCCCGGCGCCTTCACCCGCCCCGACGGCCCGCTGACCAGCCGCACCGCCTACGCCGCCGCGCACGTCGTCGCCGACCCGCTCGGCGACAACACCCCGGGTGCGCCGGTGGACGTCGACTGGGACGCGACCCTGGCCTTCCGCCGGCACCTGTGGTCCTACGGCCTGGGCGTCGCCGACGCGATGGACACCGCCCAGCGCGGCATGGGCATGCCCTGGAGCACCACCGCCGAGCTGATCCGCCGCTCGGCCGCCGAGGCGCAGGCCTGCGGCGGGCTCCTGGCCTGCGGGGCGGGCACCGACCAGGCGCCGGCCGAGCTGGCCGGCACCGACGAGGTGCTGGCCGCCTACCTCGAGCAGATCGAGGTGATCGAGGGCGCCGGGGCCAACGTGATCATCATGGCCAGCCGGCAGCTGGCCCGGGTGGCCGGCAGCGCCGAGGACTACGCCAAGGTCTACGGCCGGCTGCTCGAGCAGGTGTCCCGGCCGGTGATCCTGCACTGGCTCGGCCCCATGTTCGACCCGGCGCTGGCCGGCTACTGGGGCTCGGCGCAGCTGGCCGAGGCCACCGACACCGTGCTGCAGGTGATCGCCGACCACAGCGCCAAGGTCGACGGCATCAAGGTCTCGATGCTCGACGAGGCGCACGAGGTGGACATGCGCCGCCGGCTGCCCGACGGCGTCCGGCTCTACACCGGCGACGACTTCAACTACCCGACGCTGGTGCGCGGGGACGGCGAGTCGTACTCGCACGCCCTGCTGGGCATCTTCGACGCGATCGCCCCGGCCGCCTCCACCGCGCTGCAGGCGCTGGACCGCGGCGACCTGGCCACCTACGACCGGCTGCTGGAGCCGACCGTGGCGCTGTCCCGGCACCTGTTCGGCGCGCCCACCTACTACTACAAGACCGGGATCGTCTTCCTCGCCTGGCTGGCCGGTCACCAGCCGGGCTTCCGGATGGTCGGCGGGCTGGAGAGCGCCCGCAGCCCGCAGCACCTGGCCGAGGTGTTCCGGCTGGCCGACGCCGCCGGACTGCTGCCCGACCCGGAGCTCGCCGCTGCCCGGATGCGCACCTACCTGCAGACCGTGGGGGTGGGCCAGTGAGCGCCGACCCGCGGTTGGCGAAGCTGTCGATCAACCACAAGACGGTCGAGGGCTGGCCGATGCCCGACTTCGTCGACGGCGTGGCCGCGGCGGGGCTGTCCGCGCTCGGCACCTGGCGCGAGCCGGTCGCCGAGTTCGGGCTGGAGCGGACGGCGAAGCTGATCCGCGACGCCGGGCTGCGGGTGTCCTCGCACTGCCGCGGCGGTTTCCTGACCGCGACCGACCCGGCCGCCCGGGCCGCGGCCCTCGAGGACAACCGGCAGGCGATCGACGAGGCCGCCGCCCTGGACGCGGGGTCGCTGGTCATGGTGGTCGGCGGGCTGCCGGCCGGATCGCGGGACCTGGTGGGAGCCCGGGAGCGGGTGGCCGATGCGCTGGCCGAGCTCGCGCCGTACGCGGGGGAGCGTGGGGTCCGGCTCTCGCTGGAGGCGCTGCACCCGATGTACTGCGCCGACCGGGCCGTGCTCTCCACCCTCGGCCAGGCCCTCGACCTGGCGGCGCCCTTCCCGTCGGCGCAGGTGGGCGTCGTGGTCGACACCTTCCACCTGTGGTGGGACCCGGAGGTCTGGCGGTCGATCGAGCGGGCCGGCGACCGGATCGCCTCCTTCCAGGTCTGCGACTTCCTCATGCCCATCCCGGCCGACGCGCTGATGGCCCGCGGCTACATGGGCGACGGGGTGATCGACTTCCCGCCGTTCGTGGCAGCGGTCGAGGCCGCGGGCTGGACCGGGGACGTCGAGGTGGAGATCTTCAACGCCGACGTCTGGGCCCAGCCCAAGGCCGAGGTCGTGGAGACGGTGAAGCAGCGCTACCTGGACGTCGTGGTGCCCGGCGCGGTGGAGTCGGCGTGAGGGTGCTGCTCACCGGGGGTGCCGGCCGGCTGGGCCGCAGCGTCGTCGACGGGCTGGCCGACGCCGGCCACGAGGTCGTCTCGGTCGACGTCACCGCGGCGCCGTCGGAGAAGGCCGCCGCGACGTTCCCCGCCGACCTGGCCGACCTCGGCCAGGCCTACGGCGTCATGGCCCGCTACCGGCCCGACGCCGTGGTGCACCTGGCGGCCATCGCCGTCCCGTTCAGCCGTCCCGAGTCGGTCATCCACGCGACCAACACCGCGCTGGCCTACAACGTGCTGCAGGCCGCGGTCGACTCCGGCGTCGGCACCGTGGTGACCGCCAGCAGCCCCACGGTCATGGGGTACGGCAGCCCGGCCGGCTGGGCGCCGCGGTACCTGCCGCTGGACGAGGACCACCCGGCGCGGCCGTGGAACGCCTACGGGCTGTCCAAGCTGGCCGCCGAGCAGACCATGCGGATGTTCGCCGCCCAGTACGGCGACCGGGTGCGGCTGGCGGCGTTCCGGCCGTGCTTCGTGATCGCCCCGGAGGAGTGGGCGGGCGCGCCGACCCAGCAGGGGCACACGGTGCGCGAGCGGATCGCCGACCCGCGGCACGGCGCGGTCTCGCTGTTCAACTACGTCGACGCCCGGGACTGCGCGGACTTCCTGGACACGTTGCTGGGCAAGGCCGGTGAGGTGCCCAACGGCGAGGTGTACTTCGTCGGCGCGCGGGACGCGCTGGCCGAGGCGCCGCTGGCCGAGCTGCTGCCCGAGCACTCCGGGGTCGCGCCCGAGCTGGCGGCCGGGCTGACCGGCACCAGCCCGGCGTTCAGCACCGCGAAGGCCGAGCGGCTGCTGGGCTGGACGGCGTCGCGCAGCTGGCGCACGGAGCTGCGATGAGCACGGTCACCCGGCTGTCCAGCCGGCTGTTCCGGCTGCCGCTGTCCCGGCCGTGGGGCGCCGACGTGCCCGCGCTGCACCTGCTGGTCACCGAGCTGGAGACCAGCGACGGGCGCACCGGCACCGGGTTCAGCTGGACGCCGTCGATCGGGGCCCGCGCGCTGCAGGCGCTCGTCGACTCCGACGTGGCCCCGGTGGTCATCGGCGGGCCGGTGGAGCCCGGCGTGGTCTGGGACCGGCTCTGGTGGCACCTGCACGAGGCCGGCGGTGGCGGGCTGACCACGATGGCGATCGCCGCCGTCGACACCGCGCTGTGGGACCTCGCGGCGAAGGCGGCCGGGCGGAGCCTGGTCGACCACCTGGGCCGCCGACGGGACTCGGTCGCCGTCTACGGCAGCGGGGTCAACTTCCACTACTCCCTCGAGGAGCTGGTGGCGCAGACCGAGCGCTGGGTCGCCGACGGGTGCACCGCGGTGAAGATCAAGGTGGGCCGGCCGGACCTGGCCGAGGACGTCGAGCGGGTGGCCGCCGTCCGCGCGGTGCTCGGACCGCACCGCCGGCTGATGGTCGACGCCAACCAGCGCTGGGACCTGCCGACGGCGATGCGTGCGGTCCGGGCCATGTCGGCCTTCGACCTGCACTGGGTCGAGGAGCCGCTGGTCGCCGACGACCTGCCCGCGCTGGGCCGGCTGCACGACGCCGGGCTGGGCGTGCCGATCGCGGTGGGGGAGAACGTCTACACCGCGTTCCAGTACCGCGCGCTGCTGGCGTCCGGTGCGGCCGACGTCGTCCAGCCCAACGTCGTGCGGGTGGGGGGCATCACGCCGTTCCTGCGGATCGCCCAGCTGGCGGCTGCGGCGAGCGTGCCGGTGGCGCCCCATCTGCTGCCGGACCTCTCCGGCCAGTTGGCGATGTGCCTGCCGCTGACCACCATGGTCGAGGACGTCGAGGACGCCTCGTTCGCGGCGCTGGGGGCGCTCGCCCGGCCCAGCGGGGTGGCCATCGCCGACGGCGTCCTGCGTGCCGACACCGCCCCCGGGCACGGCCTGGTCTTCGCCACCGACCGGATGGCGGAGCTGACCGGATGAGGATTCTTGACGCCGGAAAGCGCTTGCCCATAGGGTGAGCGGAGTCACACCGTGCGGGAGCGCGGCCCCACGCGTTCGCGTCGGGACCGTTCCGCGCCGCCCGTCCCACCCCGTCAGAGCGAGGGAGCTCCCCGATGGCATCGGTCACCTACGACAAGGCGACCCGGCTCTACCCCGGCGGTTCGACGCCGGCGGTCGACCAGCTGGACCTGGCGGTCGAGGACGGCGAGTTCCTCGTGCTGGTCGGCCCGTCGGGCTGCGGGAAGTCGACGTCGCTGCGGATGCTGGCCGGGCTGGAGGAGGTCGACGGCGGCGCGATCCGGATCGGCGACCGCGACGTCACCGACGTGCCGCCCAAGGACCGTGACATCGCGATGGTGTTCCAGAACTACGCGCTGTACCCGCACATGAGCGTGGCCGACAACATGGGCTTCGCCCTGAAGATCGCCGGGATGGGCAAGGACGAGCGGGCCACCCGGGTGCGGGAGGCGGCCAAGCTGCTGGACCTCGAGGACTACCTGGACCGCAAGCCCAAGGCGCTGTCGGGCGGGCAGCGGCAGCGGGTGGCGATGGGGCGGGCGATCGTGCGCCAGCCCCAGGTGTTCCTGATGGACGAGCCGCTGAGCAACCTGGACGCCAAGCTGCGGGTGCAGACCCGCACCCAGATCGCCTCGCTGCAGCGCCGCCTGGGCATCACCACCGTCTACGTCACCCACGACCAGGTCGAGGCCATGACGATGGGCGACCGGGTGGCGGTGCTCAAGGACGGGATCCTCCAGCAGGTCGACAGCCCGCGGGAGATGTACGACCGGCCGGCCAACGTCTTCGTGGCCGGCTTCATCGGCTCCCCGGCGATGAACCTCGCGGAGGTGCCGCTGGTCGAGGGCGGTGCCCGGCTCGGCGAGCTGATCGTTCCGCTGTCCCGCGAGACCGTCGCGGCGGCCGGCTCCGACCGGTCGGTCACCCTGGGCTTCCGTCCCGAGGCGATCGAGGTGGCCCCGCCCGGCGAGGCGGGGTTCCGGGCCTGCGTCGACCTGGTCGAGGAACTCGGCTCGGACGCCTACGTCTACGCCTCGCTGCTGGATCAGGAACTCGCCGAGCACCTGCACGGCGGGGACACCGCGCAGATCGTCGCGCGGGTCGACGCCCGGCGGCCGCCGCGGGCCGGTGACGAGGTCCGGTTCGTCATCCGCGGTGGTGAGGAGCACGTGTTCTCCACCAGCACCGGGGCGCGGCTGTCCCGCTGATCGGCATCCCCCGGTCCCACCGTCGGGCGGACGCCTCGCCGGACGGTGCGACCAGACCGTCGTCCGCGGCTGCCCCCGGCGGCCGACCGCGCAGTGAGGAGTCCTGTGGACCACGCAACCACGCCGGTCCGGGTCGCCGTCGTCGGAGCCGGCGCGATCGCCGATGACCGCCATCTTCCCGCGCTGGCAGACGTGGGGGAGCGGGTCCAGGTCGTCGCGATCGCCGACGTCGACCTCACCCGTGCCCGCGAGCTCGCCGGGCGCTGGGGCGTGCCCGGCGTCTACGGCGACATCCGGGCGATGCTCGCCGCCGAGTCACCGGACCTGGTCACGCTGTGCACCCCGCCGTCGGCCCACCTCGAGGGCGTCACGGCGTGCCTCGACGCCGGGGCCTGGGTGTGGTGCGAGAAGCCGCCGATGCTCTCCCTCCTCGACCTGGACGCCGTCGCCGAGCGCGAGCAGGAGGGTGGGCCGTACGTCGCCTACGTCTTCCAGCACCGCTTCGGTTCGGGCGCCCAGCGGCTGCGCGAGCAGGTGCGCACCGGTGCGCTCGGGCGCCCGCTCGTCGCCGTCTGCCACACCCTCTGGTATCGCGGCCACGACTACTACGAGGTGCCGTGGCGGGGCCGCTGGGAGACCGAGGGCGGCGGACCGACGATGAGCCACGGCATCCATCAGATGGACCTGCTGCTGTCCGTGCTCGGGAACTGGCGCGAGGTCAGCGCGGTCACCGGAACGCTCGACCGGCGGGTCGAGACCGAGGACGTCGCGATGGCGGTGGTGACCTTCGAGTCCGGCGCCATGGCCTCGATCGTCAACAGCGTGCTCTCCCCGCGGGAGACCAGCTACCTGCGGTTCGACTTCACCGACGCGACCGTCGAGCTGGAGCACCTGTACGGCTACGGGGACGACGACTGGACGTGGACGCCGGCTCCGCACGTCACCGACCGGGAGCGGATCGCCGGCTGGGCCCCCACGGGCGGGGTGGCGAGCGGGCACGTGGCGCAGCTGCGGAGCCTGCTCGACTCCTTCGACCGGCGGGAGCGCCCGCTGGTCAGCGGCCGGCAGGGCCGCGAGACGATGGAACTGGTCACCGGTCTCTACCGCTCCTCGGCGTCCGGGGGCAGCGTCGCCCGGGCCGATCTCGTACCCGGCAGCCCGCACTACGACCGGCTCGGTGGCGACCTGGCGACCACCGGGGGTCAGCGGTGAGCGCCGCGCTCCGGGTCGTCCACGAGCACGGCCGCCGCGTGGTCGTCGCCGTCGAGGGCGACGGCGTCGGCGTCGGCGAGGGTGCCGGGCGGGTCGAGATCGCGTCGTACGACTACGACCCCCAGGTGCCGGACTTCGAGTCCCGGAAGCCCTACCTGCACCCCCTGCGGACTCTCTCCGGCGGGCTGGTGTCGGCCTATCGACCGCACGACCACCGCTGGCACAAGGGCCTGCAGATGACCGTGTCCCACCTGTCGGACCAGAACTTCTGGGGCGGCTACAGCTACCGCCACGGGCAGGGCTACGTCCCCGTCGACAACATCGGCCGCATGCGGCACGACCGCTTCGCCGAGTTCGTCGTGGCCGACCACGAGGTCCGCCTGGTCGAGGAGCTCACCTGGGTGACCGCCGCCGGTGAGGACTGGGTCACCGAGCGGCGCGAGTTGCGCTGGCACGGGGTCGACGTCGAGCGGGGCACCTGGGCGCTGGACTTCGGCACCGAGCTCTGCAACGTCCGCGGCCGGGACCTGCACGTCGGCAGCCCGACCACGCACGGACGCCCCGACGCCGGCTACACCGGGTTCTTCTGGCGGGGACCGCGCGGCTTCACCGGGGGAGAGGTGCTCGTCGCCGACGAGGACGCCGCACCGGAGCCGATGGGCGCCACCTCGCCGTGGCTGGCCTACACGGGTCTGCACGACGAGGTCGACGGCGGCGCGACCCTCCTCTTCATGGCCGGGACCAGTTCCGCGGCGGTGCCGTTGCGCTGGTTCGTCCGCCGTGAGCCGTTCCCCGCGGTGAACCCCTCACCGGCTTTCTCCGAGGAGGTGACGCTCGCGCCGGGGGACGCCCTCACCCTGCGGCACCGGGTGGTGGTCGTCGACCGGCCCTGGACCCGCAGCGACGTGGCGGCCCACGTGGCCGAGCACCCGCTGTGACGGCCGCCCGGCACCCCGCGGCGGGCGCCCCGCCGGCGCCGTTGCCGGGGGCGGTCGGCCTCAGCGGCCTGGACGTCTACCCGTGGGGTACCCACGACGGCCTGCACGGGGGTTCCCCGCACCTGCACCTGTGCTGCTCGGAGGCCTACGTGGTCGTCGGCGGCCGGGGGCGGCTGCAGACGCTCACGATGGAGGGCGGCGCCGGGGAGGTGCCCCTCGTCGCCGGCGACGTCGTGTGGTTCACGCCCGGGACCATCCATCGGGCCGTGAACGACGAGGAGCTGCGGGTCGTCGTCGTCATGGAGAACAGCGGCCTGCCGGAGGCCGGCGACGCCGTGCTGACCGTGCCGGGGGAGTACCTGCGCGACCCGGACGCGTACGCGGCCGCGACGTCCCTGACGGGTCCTGACGGGCGCCCCACCCCCGAGCGGGCCCGTGCCCGTCGCGATCTGGCCGTCGAGGGGTTCCTCCACCTGCGACGACGCACCGAGGCCGGGGACCGGGGGGCGCTGGCCGCCTTCCACGCGGCCGCTGCCGCCCTCGTCCGGTCTCGCGTACCGGACTGGCGGGAGCGCTGGCGGGCGGGTGCACTGGCGGCGGCGCAGCGCACCGGCGACCGGCTGGACGCCCTCCAGCTGGGCAAGGCCGACCACCTGCGCGCCGCTGGTGTGCACCACCTGTCCCGGCGGTCCGACCCGGTGCTCGGCATGTGCGGTTTCCTCTCGCCCTACCTGCCCGAGCGCGAGGCGTCGGCCCCCCCGTTCCCGGAAGCACCCGGCGACGAGCGGCGCCGCCCCGGCGCGTGAGGCCGGGGGGCGCCACCGCCGGCCGCCCGCATCGCGGCGCTGCCCGCGCCGACCGGGTCCCCGGTCGAGGAACCCGACGACGGACCGTAGCCATCCGTCGCCATCGGCCGTGACGGCGTCGCACCCGGCCACCGGGGCCGGCGCACTCTCCGGGGCGCAGGCGCGGACGTCGTCGTCGGGAACCCGCTCGGCGTGCAGTGGGCGTCCGGTGGCAGCACCGCTCATGCCGGCGAGGAGGCCCGGTCGGCCATCCGCACCGGCGGGGAGGCCGTGACCTCCAGCAGCACCGGTCAGCGGCGCTCCCGCTGACCCGGGCGGCGCGTCCTCCGCGGATGGGGGCGCCCGGTGGCTCAGGCGGGACGGCCGGGGCCGGCGGCGGGGACCAGCCGGGCGGCGTCCGGCACGTCGGAGAAGAGCCACGGGTCCAGCGGCTCGGACTGCCGGATGACGCTCACCGCCCCGGTGCGCTCGAGGACGACGCATCGCACCTCCGCGAGGTTCCGGATGCCGGCCAGCCGCAGCTTCTGCCGCAGTTCGTCCTCGGCGACGTGCGCGGCGCGCAGGTTCTCGTGCAGCGGAGTCGCGCCGGCCATGAGCAGCACCGGGGGGCGGTTCATCAGCCGGTCGGCCCACCGGCTGCGCCGCAGCCGGGCCAGCGCCGTCTGGGTTCCGAAGAGGGTGACCATGGCGAGGGCACCTGTGGCCAGGGTGGGGTCGAGCAGCAGCACCGTGCGGCCGATGACGGCGCCGAGTGCGATCGCGCAGCCGAGGTCGAAGCTGGACATGGTGGCGAGGCTGCGCTGTCCGACGAGCCGGACGCAGAGGATCAGCAACAGGTACATGGCCACGGTGGAGAGCACGACGAGCCCCGCCCGCTCCCAGTCGATCCCCAGCTGATCCATCTTCGGGCCTCCCCGGACGGCGACGGTCGTGCCGCCCATTCTCGGGGGCTGCCGGCCCGGGGCGTCAGTCGGTGAGGTCGTGCAGGATCCGGGCGAGGGTGGCGCGGTCCTCGGGGCCGAGGCGGGCGAACAGCTCGGCGGAGTCGGCGGCCCGAGCGCGCCCCACCTCCCGCCGGACCCGCCGACCCTCGTCGGTGGGGCGGACGATCACCGCCCGCCGGTCGCCCGGGTCGGGGCTGCGCTCGACGAGGCCGCGTTCCTGCAGGCCGTCGGCCACCTCGGTCGCCGATCGGGGTGCGATGTGCAGCGCCTCGGCCAGGTCGGAGAGCCGGACGCCGTCCCGCTCGCAGACCACCCGCAGGGCCCGGGCCTGGTGCGGGGAGAGGTCCCAGGGCGCGAGGGCCTCGCGCCAGCGACGGCGCTGCGTGCGCGCCACCCGCATCAGCAGGTCGCCCAGCTCGCCGGTCCCGTCCTCCGTCACGGGGGAATGGTAGCGATGATCCGGAGGTTCCCAGACAGTGAGGTAACCTCAGCAACCGAGAACGGGGGTGGCGACATCAGCGAGACGATGACGGGTGGCGGCCGCGGCGGTGGCCGGGGTGGTGGCGGCGGCGAGAACGTCGGCCGCAAGCCAGATCCGGCCGACCTCGCCCAGCTCGAGCGGTCCCCGGTCCGCTGGAGCCGGGTCGCCGGGCTGTTCCGGCCCTACCGCTGGCAGCTGGGGGTCGTGGTGGCGCTGATCGTGGCGTCGTCCGCCGTCGCGCTGGCCACCCCGTTCCTCATCCGCCTGGTCATCGACGAGGCGATCCCCGGGCAGGACGTCCCCCTGCTGCTGTGGGCCGTCGCCGGGATGATCGCCGTCACCGTGGTCACGGCGATCTTCGGCGTGGTGCAGACCTGGCTGTCCACGACCGTCGGCCAGCGGGTCATGCACGGCCTCCGGACGGCCGTCTTCACCCACCTGCAGCGCCAGTCGCTGGGCTTCTTCACGCGCACCAAGGGTGGCGAGGTCCAGTCGCGGCTGATGAACGACGTCGGCAGCATGCAGTCGGTGGTCACCTCGACCGCCACCTCGTTCGCCGCGAACGCCACCACGGTCATCGGCACGGTCGCGGCCATGGTGGTGCTCAGCTGGCGGTTGTCGCTGCTGTCGCTGGTCGTGCTCCCGCCGGCCGTCTGGCTGACCCGCCGCGTCGCCCGCATGCGCCGGACCATCACCGCCCAGCGGCAACGGCACCTGGCCGACCTGCACTCCCAGGTCGAGGAGGGGCTGAGCGTCAGCGGCGTCCTGCTGGGCAAGACGCTGGGCGCGGGCCCGGCGCAGTCGCGGCGGTTCGCCGGCACGTCGGAGTTCCTGGTCGACCTCGAGGTGCGCTCGCAGCTGGCCGGCCGCTGGCGGATGGCCACCATGAGCATCGTCTTCGCCGGCATCCCTGCGCTGATCTACCTGGCCGCCGGGCTGCCGGCGACGTCGGGCGGGATGACCATCGGCACCCTCGTCGCCTTCACCACGCTGCAGGGTGCGCTGTTCCGGCCGCTGATGCAGCTGCTGGACATCGGTGTCTCGCTGACCGCCTCCATGGCGCTCTTCAGCCGGGTGTTCGAGTACCTCGACCTGCCCGTCGACATCGACGACCCCGCCGACCCGGTCGCCGTCGACGCCGCCTCCGTCCGCGGCGAGGTGCGGTTCGAGCACGTCGGCTTCCGCTACCCGGACGGCGTTCGCCCCGCGCTGGCCGACGTCGACGTGACCGTGCCCGCCGGCTCGACCCTGGCGCTGGTGGGGGAGACCGGCTCCGGCAAGAGCACGCTGGCCTCGCTGGTGGCCCGGCTGAACGACCCCACGACCGGGCGGGTGCTGATCGACGGCGTCGACGTCCGCGACCTGCGGCTGGCCGATCTCGCGCGGATCGTCGGCGTCGTCAGCCAGGAGACCTACCTGCTGCACGGCACCGTGCGGGAGAACCTGCTGCACGCCCGGCCCGAGGCCACCGACGCCGAGCTCGTCGACGCCGCCCGCCGCGCGCAGGTGCACGAGGTCATCGCCGCGCTGCCCGACGGCTACGACACGGTGGTCGGCGCGCGGGGGCACCGGTTCTCCGGCGGGGAGAAGCAGCGGCTGGCGATCGCCCGCACGCTGCTGCGCGACCCGCGGGTGCTGGTGCTCGACGAGGCGACCAGCGCCCTGGACAACGAGACGGAGCGGGCGGTGCAGGCGGCGCTCGACGAGGCCAGCCGCGGGCGGACGACGATCACCATCGCGCACCGGCTCTCCACCGTGCGCGACGCCGACCGGATCGTCGTCCTGGACGCCGGCCGGGTCGCCGAGCAGGGTACCCACGAGGAGCTCCTCGCCCTCGGCGGCCGGTACGCCCGGCTGGCCGGGATCGCGCAGCGGGACGCCGTCCTCGCCGGGTGACGGGCGCAGCTCCCCCACTCGTCCTCGCCGTGCGGCCGCCGTCCTCGCGGTGCACCACGAGGACGGCGGCCACACAGCGAGGGCGGCGAAGCCCCAGCACCGCGGCGGCGAAGTGACGCACGCCCCGGAATCGGTTGGTCACCGCCGGCGGTTGCGCCGGTCATGGACCTGTTCTCCCCCGTGCGGCTCGGCGACCTCGAGCTGGCCAACCGCGTCGTCATGGCACCGCTCACCCGGATGCGCTCCGGCCGCGCCGCGATTCCCCGCGACGTCGTCGTCGAGCACTACGAGCAGCGCGCCGGCGTGGGCCTGATCATCACCGAGGGGACCTTCCCCAACGACGAGTCGCGCGCGTTCGCCGGGCAGCCGGGCATCGTCACCGACGAGCAGGCCGAGGGCTGGCGGCGCGTCGCCGACGCCGTCCACGCCCGCGGCGGCCGCATCGTCCTGCAGGTCATGCACGGCGGCCGGGTCTCCCACCCGGAGCTGACCGGCACCCGCGTCGTCGCCCCCAGCGCGATCGCCATCGAGGGCGAGGTGCACGTCGGTGGCGGGGTCAAGAAGCCCTTCCCGGTGCCGCACGCGCTCACCACCGAGGAGGTGCGCGCCACGATCGCCGACTTCGTCGCCGCCTCGCGCCGCGCCGTCGACGCCGGCCTGGACGGCGTGGAGCTGCACGCGGCCAACGGCTACCTGCTGCACGAGTTCCTGTCGCCGGCGTCCAACCGGCGCGAGGACGCCTACGGTGGCAGCCCCGAGAAGCGTGCCCGCTTCGTGCACGAGGTCGCCGCCGCGGTCGCCGAGGAGGTCGGCGCGGGGCGGGTCGGCCTGCGCATCTCCCCCGAGCACAACATCCAGGACGCCCTGGAGACCGACCGCACCGACGTGCTCGCCACCTACGGCGCGCTGGTCGACGGACTGCGCCCGCTGGGCCTCGCCTACCTCAGCGTGCTGCACGTCGAGCCCGCCGGTGACCTCGTGCAGGAGCTGCGCCGCCGTTTCGGTGGGCCGCTGATCGCCAACAGCGGCTTCGGCACGGTGACCACCCGCGCGGAGGCCGTGCGGCTGATCGAGGAGGCGCACGCCGAGGCCGTCGCCGTCGGCCGGCCGGTGCTCGCCAACCCCGACCTGGTCGAGCGCTGGGCCGGTGAGCACCCGGAGACCCAGGCCGACCCGCGCACTTTCTACACCTCCGGGCCGGAGGGGTACACCGACTACCCGACGCTGGCCGCCGCGGGGCGCTGAGCACCGGGGGGGGGGGGGGGGGGGGGGGGGGGGGGGGGGGGGGGGGGGGGGGGGGGGGGGGGGGGGGGGGGCGGGCGGCGCCGCGCTCGCGGCGGGGGCGCGCCGCCGTCGCGGGCCTCCCCCTCACCTCCCCC
>NZ_JBJHAT010000033.1:0-54562 GCF_054051175.1 Blastococcus sp. SYSU DS0753
ACCAGCCCGCAAATCCACCTCACAACCGCCCCGCCCCCCCGCCCCCCCCCCCCCCCCCCCCCCCCCCCCCCCCCCCCCCCCCCCCCCCCCCCCCCCCCCCCCCCCCCCCCCCCCCCCCCGCGCCCCTCAGTCCAGGTCGGCCTGCCACAGGTCGGGGCCGAACACCTCGTACTGGATGTCCTGCGCCGGGATGCCGCGGTCGAGGAGCGTGCTCCGCACGGCCTGCATGAACGGCAGCGGTCCGCACAGGTAGTAGACGGCGCCCCACGGCAGGTCGACCTGCGACAGGTCCATCTGCCCGGCGTGCACGCCGTCGACCGGCAGCGAGCACTCGGCGCCCCGCTCAAACCAGACGTGAGCCGAGGCGTTGGGCAGCGTCGCCACGTCGCCGAGCACCTGCTGCCGCAGCGCCCAGGAGGCCTCGTCCACGTCGGCGTGCCACAGCCGGACGTCGAGGCCGGAGCCGGCGTGGGCGAGGTGCGAGAGCATCCCGGCCATCGGGGTGATGCCGATGCCGGCGCTGACGAAGACCACCGGCCGCCCGGAGTCGTCGAGGACGACGTCGCCGAACGGCACCGACAGCTCCAGCCGGTCGCCCACGCCGATCGAGTCGTGCAGCAGGTTGGAGACCTCGCCGTCGGGCTTGCCGCCGCCGTGCACCCGCTTGACGGAGAACTGGCGGTGCTCGCCGTCGTCGGCGCGGGTCAGGCTGTACTGCCGGGGCTGGCGGACGCCGTCGGGCATGATCGGCCGCACCGTCACGTACTGGCCCGGCAGGGAGCTCTTCACCAGCCGGTCGTCGACCCGCCGGACCCGGAAGGTGACGACGTCGTCGGTCTCGCGGGCCTTCTCCGCGACCTCCCACTGCCGCCAGACGGTCTCGGGCCGCACCCCGCGGGCGCTGTAGAGGCCGCGCTCCTGGTTGATCAGCGCGTTGGCCATCAGCCAGTAGACCTCGTCCCAGGCGGCGGCCACCTCGGGCGTGACGGCGTCGCCCAGGACGTCGGCGATGGCCCAGAAGAGGTGGTCGTGGACCACCTGGTACTGCTCGGGCTTGATCCCCAGCGAGGTGTGCTTGTGCGCGATCCGGCTCATCAGGTGCTCGGGGAGCCGGTCGGGGTGGTTCACCAGCGCGCTGGCGAACACCGCGACGGAGCCGGCCAGCGCGACCTGCTGGGTGCCCTCGGCCTGGTTGCCGCGGTTGAACGTGCCGTCGAACAGCTCCGGGTGCTCTCCGAACAAGTGCGCGTAGAACCGGCGCGCGATCTCCTGGATGTTCTCCGCGACGGCCGGCAGCGTGGCCTGGACGACGGGTGCGGACCTGTCGGACAGCATGCGGACTTCCTTCCCCCTGGATTCTGCGGTTGCGCGGCCCACGTTAGGCAACACGGGGTGTCGGGGCAGGTCAGGAACGGGACCGGAGGGGTCCCTCGCGCCGTATGGTCACCGCCCCGGGCGCGGAACCAGCTCGTCCGATGAGTGGCAGGAGCGCGTACGGATGTCGGCGCAGGAGGGCTCGGCTCCGCTGGTCGGTGCGAGCCCGGCTGCGTCGGAGACCCGGTTGGCGCACGCGTTCGTGCAGGCGGTCGACGCGCTGCTGTGCATCGTCGACGGCGAGGGCCGCATCCTGCTCTCCAACCCCGCGCTGCAGCGCTTCACCGGCCGCACGGGTGAGGACCTGTTGGGGCGCCGGTTCTGGGACGTGTGGGTCATCCCCGACGACGTGCCGCACGCCGAGGAGGCCGTGCGGCGGGCGATGGCCAGCGGGAAGGCCTACCCGCAGGAGGCCGACTGGATCGACGCCCGGGGCGGACTGCGGCGGGTGACCATGCGCAACACCGTCCTCCTGGACGACGAGGGGCAGCCCTACGCGATCGCCTGCGTCGGGCTCGACGTCACCGAGGAGCGGGCCCGGGAGGCGCGGCTGCACGAGCAGACCCGCACCGACCTGCTCACCGGCGTGGCCAACCGCGGGGCGCTGTTCGACGTGCTGGGCCTGCGGCTGCAGACGGGCGGGTGCGGGCTGCTCTTCTGTGACCTCGACGACTTCAAGACGGTCAACGACGAGTACGGGCACGGCGTGGGCGACCGCTTGCTCGTCGAGGCGGCGACGCGGCTGGTCGAGGTGGCCGGCGCCGAGCACCTGGTGGCGCGCTTCGGTGGCGACGAGTTCGTGATCGTGTGCCCGGCCGGCAACGAGGCGACGCTGGCCGACCTGGCACGTCGCGTGGTCATCCGGCTGGGTGCGCCCTTTCCCGGCCCGGACGGGCCGCTGCGGATCGGGGTGAGCGTCGGGGCGGCGATCGGGCGCCCGGGGGAGCCGGCCGACGACGTCGTCGCCCGCGCCGACCGCGCCATGTACGGCGCGAAGAGCTCCCAGCGGCGGCGGGCGCCGCGGCAGTGGTGAGCCGGCGGCGATGAGTTCCGCGGGCGGCGGGTGTCCAACCCGCGAACCCACTCACGCAAGGAGCACCCCATGCGCCCGCTCGTCGTCACCACGTTCCTGACCCTCGACGGGGTCATGCAGGCACCCGGAGGGCTGGGCGAGGACCCGTCGGGGGGCTTCCGCCACGGTGGCTGGCTCGTGCCGTTCTTCGACGAGGACATGGGCGCCCAGATGGAGGCGTGGTTCGCCCCGGCCGAGGACTTCCTCCTGGGCCGTGGCACCTACGAGATCTTCGCCGCGCACTGGCCGAAGGTGCCCACGGAAGGCGACCCGGTCGGCACGGCGCTCAACACGAAGACCAAGCACGTGGCGTCGCGGACCTTGACCTCGCTGGACTGGGACACCGCGCGGTTGCTCGACGGCGATGTGCCGTCGGCCGTGCGGGATCTCACGAACCGGGACGGCGGTGAGCTGCAGGTGCACGGCTCGGCGGGGCTGGTGCACACGCTGTTGCAGGAGGACCTCGTGGACGAGCTCCGGCTGATCACGTTCCCGGTCGTGGTCGGTGAGGGCAAGCGGCTGTTCCCGGGTGGTGCCGCGCCGCGCACCTGGCGGCTGGTGTCGTCGACGGTGACGACGACCGGCGCCGTGATGGCCGCCTACCGGCGGGTGGGCGGACTGGCGACCGGGGACCTGACGCTGCCGGAGTGAGCGGACGGCGGGGGGTTCCACGTGGAACCCCCCGCCGGGCCGGCTCAGGGCCAGGAGCCGGCGGGTGTGCTGCGGCCGAGCTCGGTGGGGGCCAGGGTGGTGTACGCGCCGGGGCCCTCCTCGAGCCACACGTCAGGCCGGCTCAGCAGCTCCCGCGCGGCGTCGGGCGGCAGCAGCGGCAGATCGCTGATGCGCCGTCGCTCCGGGTGCCTTGCCGGCGTTGCGCTGTCGTCGCGCAGCTCGAGCAGCCCGGCGTCGAACCACCGCAGCAGCTGGTCGGAGCAGGCGCGGCCGTCCAGCTGCCCCCAGTCGGTGCCCGCGTCGTCGACGAACTCGCCGTCGACGATGTCGAGGAGCCAGTGGTCCTCGTGGGCGGCGATGAGCAAGGGTTCCCGCACCGCTGCAGGCTCGGGGCCGGCGACCGCTCGTGACCGCTCGCGGGTGCGCCGCCGCCGCCCGTCCGACACCATGCCGGGGATCTCCGGCTCCTCGTCCCGCCGTCGCGCCGACCACCTGAACACGTCCGCACCTCCTGGCGGGTGATCATGCCGGAGCGCGGCGGCCGCGGGGGCCCGTCGCCGGCACCTGTGGACTCAGGCCGCGGCGCCGGGGAGGCGCGCGATCCCGGCCTCCGGGGCGGCGAGCAACGCGTCCAGCGGCGCGCCCCCCCTCCCGGCTGAGCGCCTTCAGCAGCCCGTGCCGGGTGGCGAAGCCGGAGCTCTGCATCGCCGCTGGGACGTCGCCCGCCGGCAGCCGCGGGTCAGTAGGCGACGGTGAACCGCGCCCGCCGGTGGGCCGGCCGGTCGATCTCGTCGACCAGGGCACGCGCGAAGTCGGCGCCGCCGATGAACGACTCGCCCTGGTCGTCGGTGAGCAGCACGTCGCCGCCCACGCGGTAGGTGCCCCGGGGCTCGCCGGGGGCGAAGGCCCCGAACGCCGCGGGCGGGCACACGTAGAACCAGTCCAGCCCGTCGGTCGCCACCAGGTCGTCGAGGACCGCGGCCATCTCGAGGCTCTCCGGGCGGTACTCGGCGGGGAACCCGGGGGTGTCGAACAGGCGCGGTCCGCCCTCGGTCACCTGCAGCGAGCCGGCACCGCCGATCACGCCCAGGCGGACGCCGGCCTGCTCGGCCTCGGCGGCGAGCGCGGCCACGCCACCGCGAACAGCGCCGGCCATGTCCCCGCGGGGGGCGACGGCGACCACGACGACGTCGGAGCTCTCCAACGCCGCGCGGCGGGTGGCCGCGTCCAGCAGCGAGCCCTGCACGTAGGTCGCGCCGTCCACCCTCTGGTCGGGGAGGCTGCGGCTGTAGGACGTCACTGCGTGGCCCCGCCCCGCGGCCTCGGCCACCAGGTGCCCACCCGCGTAGCCCGTGCCACCGAACACACCGATCCGTGCCATGTCGTCTCCTCCGTGCTGGTCGATCCGTCGGACCCGGCAACCAGAGGATGTAGTTGAGCATTCCACCAACAGGCGCCAGGCGTCCCGGGCGTGGCCGGCGGGGTGGCGGACGAGGGCCGGGCGAGGAAGTGTGTCCATGATCCGTTCCGGTCGCGACGACGGCGTCGCCCACGACGAGGAGGGTTCATGGCCGAGGTCCACGGCAGGTGCGACGAGCGGTTCGCGGGAGTGCGCGAGGCGCTGGCGCAGCAGCTGGACGGCGAGGAGCTCGGCGCCTCGGTCGCCGTCGACCTGGACGGTGACACCGTCGTCGACCTGTGGGGCGGCTACCGCGACGAGGCCCGCACCCTGCCGTGGTCGGAGCACACGATCGTCAACGTCTGGTCGACGACGAAGTGCGTGGTCGCGCTGGCCGCGCTGATCCTCGCCGACCGCGGCGAGCTGGACCTCGACGCTCCGGTGGGCGACTACTGGCCGGAGTTCTGCGCGAAGGGGAAGAAGGACGTGCGGGTGCGGCAGCTGCTGTCGCACACCTCCGGCGTCTCCGGCTGGGAGCAGCCCTTCTCGATCCGCGACATGTACGACTGGCCCTCGGCCACCGAGCGGCTGGCGCAGCAGCGGCCGTGGTGGGAGCCCGGGACGGCGGCGGGCTACCACGCCAACAACCAGGGGCACCTGGTCGGCGAGGTGATCCGGCGGATCACGAACACGACGTTCAAGAAGTTCGTGGCCGACACCATCGCCGACCCGCTGGGCGCGGACTTCCAGATCGGCGCGCGGGAGTCGGAGGTGACCCGCATCGCGCCGGTGGTGCCCCCGCCGCCCCCGGACGTCGATCCGCGCACCCTCGACCCCGAGTCGGTCGCGGTGAAGACCTTCACCGGCCCGACGGCGTCGGCCAAGGCGGCCAACTCCCCGCAGTGGCGGGCCGCGGACCTCGGCGCGCTCAACGGGCACTCCAACGCCCGCGGCGTTCTGCGGGTGCTGCGGATCCTCTCGCTGGGCGGCGAGGCCGGCGGAGTGCGGCTGCTGTCCCCCGAGACGGTGGACAAGGTGTTCGAGGTGCAGGCCGACGGCGTGGACCTGGTGCTCGGCGCGCCGTTCCGGTGGGGGACGGGCTTCTGCCTGGGCTCGCCGACCGTGCCGTACGTGCCGGCGGGCCGGACCTGCTTCTGGGGCGGCTGGGGCGGCTCGCTGGCGGTGATGGACCTCGACCGGCGGCTGACGATCACCTACATGATGAACAAGATGGGCAGCGGCCTGATCGGCTCGCCCCGCAGCGAGGCCTACGTGCGGGCCGTCTACGACGCACTGGGCTGATGGAGCTCGACGACGTCCTGCCGCGGCCGGAGCACGTCACCCGGCAGGCGCGCTGGATCGCCGCGGAGCCGGCCGCCGTCTGGGACGCGCTGCACGCCGTCCGGCTCTCCGGGCTGCCGGTGACGCTGGTGCTGAGCGCCGCGCGGTTCCTGCCGGTGGTGCTGGCCGGGCGCGGCGTCGGGCAGCTGCACGACCGGCCCTTCCTCGACGCGCTGCCCGTGCCCCTGCTGGCATCGGACGAGCCGCGGTCGGTGGTGTTCGGTGGTGCGCTGCAGCCCTGGCGGCTGGACGGCGGCGACGACGGGCCGGTGCTCGACGCGGAGGAGTTCCGCCGCTTCACGCAGCGCGGCTGGGTCAAGGCGGCGATCGACTTCCGGCTGACGCCCCGGGGCAGCGGCACGGAGCTCAGCTCGGAGACCCGGGTGTCGTCGACCGACGCCGTGACCCGGCGCCGCTTCGCCCGCTACTGGCGGCTGATCCGGCCGGGCAGCACCGCGGTCCGGTGGGAGGTGCTGACCGCGGTCGAGCTGGCGGCGACCGGCCGGCTGCCCTGAGCGCGCCCCCGCGGCCCGATGTGTGCACGAACCGTCGTCTCCGCCGCCCGGAGGGATCGGTGCGCGCACATCCGGCCGAACCGGTCAGGCGGCGGTGCGCGCGCCATCGAGCACCCGCTCGGCGGCCTCGGCCAGACCCGGGCCGCTGAGCGCGTCCAGCGCGGCCGGCCGGCCGGTCGCCAGGAGCAGCAGATCGCCCACGGGGCCGTGCACCTCCCGGCAGCCCGCGCCGGCGGCCCAGTCGACGTCGGTCGCCACGAACCGCAGCCCGGCGAACCTTCGCTCGGGGCGGCCGTAGAACCCGCTGCGCCACACGTGGTCGAGGGCGGGGACGACCCGGTCGGGGCGCATCGCCCGGCGCAGCCCGAGCGGGCGGGCGATGTCCTGGCCGTGCACGAGGACGTCGGTGAGCGGGTCGAGGGGCGAGCTCAACGGCACCCGGTGGTCGACGGCGGCGGTGGCCCTGAGCAGGGCGATCAGCTCGGCCGGGGGGTGCTCGGCCGAGATCTCGTGCGCCCACATCAGCTCCGTGCGGTCGAAGTCGCCGCGGGCGAGCACCGCGTGGGCCAGCGTGGCGCGCAGCGTCTGGCGGTGGGCGAGCGTCAGGTGGGCGAGGACGTGGTGCACCGTCCAGCCCCGGCAGAGCGAGGGGGTGGCCCAATCGCGCTCGTCGAGGGTCTCGAGGTCGTCGCACAGGTCGAGCCGCTCGGCGGCGACGGCGGCGAGCATCGCCACCCGGGGGCGCTTCGGCATGGTTCTCCTCGTGGTCGGCGTCTGCGCAGGCGCAGGGCAGACCGGGGGAGCACCGGGAACTGAGCGGTCAGCCGGTGGGGACGTCGAGGAGGGCGTCGGTCCCGCGCCGGGAGACCGCACACAGCGCGTCGATCCGCCGCCGCCGGCTCCAGCGCCGCAGCACGGGGTGGCGCACCGGCGGGCCGCTGGAGCCGGCCCCCGGCCGCGGCGCGACCCTGCGGGCGGCGCCGGGCCTCCGTAGCCTCGGTGCATGGACGCCACCGACCTCCTGGCCCTGCGCGCCGACGAGCGCGCCGCCCTCGTGCTCGTCGGCCTGCGGGGCGACTGGTAGCCCTACTGCTGCGCCCAGGCGGTCCGCCTGGCCCGGTCCCTGTCCCGCCTCGCCGACGCCGGCGCCGAGGTGGTGCTCGCCTCCGTCGATCCGCCGGAGGTGCAGCTGGCGATGAACCGCACCTGGCACCTGCCGTTCCGCTGGGTCAGCGACCCGGGCGGCGAGCGCCTGGCCAAGCCGCTCGGCGCGTGGGACGAGGACGCCTCGATCTTCCGGCCGGTCGTCGTCGCGGTGGCGCCGGACGGGCGGGGGGTGTTCCACGAGCTGTCCCGGGACTTCACCGACCGGACCGACGACGAGCCCGTGCTCGCCGCGGTCGAGGAGCTCGGGCTCGACCCGGTGCCCGTGGTGGAGTGGGCGCCGGAGGGCGTGGAGCCGCAGCCGTCGAAGCGGGCGTTCAAGCCCTCGTCGTTCATCCCGTACTTCCGCGCGATCCGGTTCAACACGATGGCGCTGAGCGAGCGGATGGTCGACGAGCGGGACCGCGAGCAGCTCGTGACCGAGCAGCGGATGGCCGAGTCGTTCCTGGCCGCCTTCGACGAGTGGCGCGCGGAGCACCCGCCGGACGGCCGCTGACCTCGCCGGCGGGCCGGCCCCGGGGGCGGTCGGCCGACCGGGTGCTCAGGTGCCGGGCTGGCGCGGGGACCGGGTGAGCGCCAGCACGCTGCCCGCGAGGCCGATGAGGGCGACGGCGATCCCGACGCTGACCCAGCCGAAGGTGTCCCAGTAGACGTCCTCGAGCTGGATCAGCAGCGCCGCCTCGTCGACGACCAGGGCCAGCCCGATGCCGTAGCCCAGCCCCATCGCGCTGCGCACCTTCGGGCTGCGGTCGCCCAGGCCCAGGAACCCGATCAGCGCCAGCAGCAGGATGCCCCAGACGTAGTGGTGCAGGTGGACCCCGCCAACCTCGACGTCACCGAGGCCGGCGATGTCGACGTCGATGTGGATGAGCCAGGTGAGCAGGCGCAGCAGCACGAACGTCGCGGTGAACCCCCACCAGGCGAGGACGTAGCCGCGGCGGGTGGCGGCCACCTCGCGGAGCCGGTGCGGCCGCCGGTGCGTCGTCGTCTCGTCCACGGGGCGGAGGCTACGGGGCCGGTAGCGGCCCGTGCCCGGGCTCGGAGCCGTCGGGGACGTGGCGCTCGGTCCCGGCGCCCACCGGCTCGCCGCAGACGTCGCACACCCACGAGGCGGTGATGCGGTGCCCGTGGTGGCGCAGCTCGGCCGGGGGCGCGTCGGCGACGTGGCGGTCGCCCCACTGCATGAGCGCCTGCAGCACCGGCAGCAGGTCGCGGCCCGCTCGGGTCAGGTGGTAGTCCGAGCGCGGCGGGTTCCGGCTGTACTCCCGCCGCTCCAGCACCCCGGCGTCCACCAGGGCGGTCAGCCGGGCGGCCAGCCGTTCCCTCGGCGCGCCGGTGCCGCGCAGGATCTCGCTGAACCGGTGCGCACCCAGCGACACCTCGCGCACGACGAGCAGTGCCCATCGGTCACCGACGACGTCGAGTGCGCCCGCGATGGAGCAACGCCGGCCCGGGAGCTCGTCCAGTCGCGTCGTCATGGCACCAGGTTCGCATACCGAACCAACTGGTGTAGCGTCCCGGCCCAGTCGGTTCGGAAGTCGAACCACAGTTCCGCCGAGAGGACCCCATGACCCTCGCCACCGGCCGCCGGCTCGTCTTCGACCCCAGCTGGCGGTCGTTCACCCACACGCAGGGCGGCCTGGTCGTCGGCCACCTGCTCGCCGCCGCCGCCGAGCTCGCCGGGGCGCCGCCCCGCGCGGTGACCGCGCACCTGCTCGGCGGGGTCGCCGCCGACGTCGAGGCGGTGGTCGCGGCGACGGCCGACCGGCTCGGCCGCACCGGGAGCGTGCGCAGCGAGCTGGCGCAGGACGGCGCCCTGCGGGCGGTGGCGCAGGTGCTCACCCTCGCGCGACCGGCGTCCCCGGGCGTCGAGCACTGGCCGCCGGTGGAGCTGCCGCTGGTCGTCGACGGCGTTCCGTTCGAGCTGCCGCGCGAGTACGTGCCGGTCGCCGAGCACACCGAGATCCGGGCGCTGGACGCGTCGCGACCGCTGGCCGGCGGCACCGAGCCCCGGCTGCACGCCTGGGTGCGCATCCGGGGCGGGGAGCTGGAGCCGCTGGTGCAGCTGGGCGTGCTCCTCGACGCGCTGCCGCCGTCGCTGTTCGCCGTCCGCACCGTGCCGGCGGCGATGCCCACGGTCGAGCTGACCGCGCACCTGGCGGGTCCGGCGCCGGCGCCCGGGGCGTGGGTGCGGGTCGACCAGCGCACGGTCTGGTGCGACGACGACGCAGCCGTCGACGACGTGGAGCTGCGGGCCGAGGACGGTTCGCTCGTCGCCCGCGGTCGGCAGACCCGGCGGCTCCTCGGTCCCTGAGCCGCCCGGCCGGAACCGCTCAGGCGGTCCGCGGAGCCCGCCCCGGGGGCCCGGCGACGGAGGGGCGCTGCCGGCGCACCTCGGCCAGGAACGCCACCGGGTCGTCGGCGAACAGCCGGACGGTGCGCACCTCGCCGGTGAGCTCCGGCAGGCGGACGACGACGGGCCGGTCGAGCACGATGTCGACGTTCGTCTGGTCGTGCATCCACAGCTGGAGGGTGGCCGCGCCGTCGTCACCCCGGGCGAACCGCGGCGCCTTCTCCGGCCGCGTCCGCGACCGCCGGGCCACGGAGCCGATCACGTCCCACGGCACCTGGAGGTCGACGTCGGTCGAGAACCGGACGGTGATGCCCTCCGGGCCCACGGCGTGCGGCCGGGTGACCAGCCCCGCGAGGTAGCCGAACATCCACACCAGGCCCCAGATGCCGAGCGCGAGCAGGGGGTAGCGGACCAGCGGCCAGCGCTGGGTGAGGACGTCGACGGCGACCAGCTCGATCGCGGACACCACGATGAACGTGATGATCACCGGCAGCACCACCCGGTGGTAGGGAAAGGCGGTCGCCCCGGCCGGCACCCGGGGGCGGCGCAGCGCGAACCGGGAGAGGCTCTGCCAGACCCCGACCTCCAGCTGGACCGCGCGCGTCCCCAGGTACCGGAGGCGCTGCCGGCCCGTGTGCCGTTCGGGGGCGGTCACGACCGGGCTCCCGGGTTCATCAGCTCGTGCAGCCGGGCGGCGATGGTGTCCAGGTCGGTGCGGAACCGCTCCAGCCGGTCGGCGTCGAAGCCGGCCACCAGGTGCGCAGCCATCCGGCGGTGGTCGGCGTCCATCTGCCCGGTTGCCCGGGCGCCCAGCTCGGTGAGGGTCACCAGCGTGATCCGCCGGTCGGTGGGGTGGGGCTCGCGGCGGACGTACCCGCGCTCCTCCAGCGCGTCGACCAGGCCGGTGATGTTCCGCGGGGTGACGCCGAGCGCCGTCGCCAGCGCGCGCTGGCTGGACGGGCCGCGGCTGTGCACCTCCCAGAGGAGGTGGGTGCGGGCCGGGGTGAGCCCGGCCGGTTCCAGCTCGCGCGCCATGTCGTCCTGCACGAGGAGCGCGATCTCGAGCAGGCGGTCGAAGACCCGCACGTCCGAGGACATGTCGTGAAGCTACTACACGATTACCTCACTGCACAGGCTCAGCCCTCCAGCAGGCCGGCCTCGTGGGCGAGGATCGCGGCCTGGGTGCGGTTGGTCAGGTCCAGCTTGGTGAGCAGCCGGGAGACGTAGGTCTTCACCGTCGCCTCGCTGACGAACAGCCGACGGGCCAGCTCGGCGTTGGGCTCGCCGGTGCCCAGTAGCGCAAGCACCTCCCGCTCGCGGTCGGAGAGCGTCCCGACCCGGTTGAGCGCCTCGGCCCGGCGCGGCGCGGCGCGGCGGTCGACGTAGGAGTCGATGAGTGCGGCGGTCACCTTGGGGGAGAGGGTCGCGGTGCCGTCGGCGACGGCACGCACCGCGGCGGCGATCTGCCGCGGCGGAGTGTCCTTGAGCAGGAAGCCGGCGGCGCCGGCCGCGAGCGCCGCGTACACGTACTCGTCGAGGTGGAAGGTCGTGAGGACGGCGACCTGTGGCGGATCCGACAGTGCCAGGATCCGCTTGGTCGCCTCCAGCCCGTCCAGCACGGGCATGCGGATGTCGGTCAGGACGACGTCGGGCCGCAGCTCGCGGGCCGCCCGGACGCCCGCCGCGCCGTCCGCTGCCTCGCCGACCACCTCGAACCCGCCGGCCGACTCCAGCACGGTCCGCAGGCCGAACCGCACCAGCTCCTCGTCGTCGACCAGCACCACTCGGACCGGACGGCTGATCTCGTTCCCGGCCAGCTCCCGCCCCTGTTCACTCATGCCGGCAGCACCGCCTCGATCGCGAAGCCGCCGTCCAGCCGGGGTCCGGCCGTCAACCCGCCGCCGAGGGTGCGCACCCGCTCAGCCAACCCCACCAGGCCGTATCCGCCACCGGGAACGTCCCCGGCGGGTCGCGCCGGCGATCCGTTGACCACGCGCACGACGAGCTGTCCGTCCGGCCGCTCGACGGCCACTCGCACGTGCGACCCGGGCGCGTGCTTGCCGGCGTTGGTGAGCGCCTCCTGCACGATCCGGTAAGCGGCCCGGCCGACGGCGGGGTCGATGGCTTCCGTGACCTCGGGCGGGCCGGCGAGCTCCACGGCCATGCCCGCCTCGGTGGCCTGGGCGATCAGGCGGGGCAGGTCCTCCAGACCCGGTTGCGGGCCGAGCGGCGCGGCCTCGTCGACCTCCTCGGCCCGGAGCACCCCGACCATCTGGCGCAGCTCCTCCAGGGCCCGCCGGCCGGCGGTCTGCACCTGGTCGGCCAGCTGCTCCACGCGCTCGGGATCGCGGGCGGCCATCTCGATGGCGCCCGCCTGCAGCACCATGAGGCTCACCCGGTGGCCGACGGCGTCGTGCATCTCGCGGGCGATGCGTGTCCGCTCGGTGAGGACGGCGTCGCGCGCCAGCAGCTCCCGCTCGGTCTCCGCCTTCTCGGCCCGGTCGCGGAGGACGAGCAGCAGTTCCTCGCGGGCGCGCACCCAGGCGCCGATCACGCCGGGGAGCAGCAGGACGAGCGCGGCGACGGCGAGCATCACGGCGAGCTCCACGAGCGGCTCCCCCGTCCAGGGCCGCACCACGGCGATCGTCCCGACGAGGGCGGCCACGAGCCGGCGCTGCAGGCGGCCTTCGTAGCGGCCGACCGCGTAGGCGGAGACCGACAGCGCGGTGGCGACCGCGGGCGCCAGCGCCGTCACCAGCGCACTGGTCAGGAAGACCAGCAGCGGGGCCCGCCGGCGGCGCAGGAGCAGGAGCACGGCGAGCGCGGCGCCGGCCGGGAACAGCACCGGGGGCGGTAGCACACCGGTGTCGTCGCCCGTCGCGAGGGCGACCGAGACCAGGGACAGCAGGGCCAGCGTGAACTCGAGGGCGACGCCGCTGCGGTTCAGGCCGGGCCACAGTCGCTCCCGCAGCCTCATGCGGCAGAGCGTATTTCGGCTGGACCGGCCGGTGGGTCGCCCGGGAGTGGATCGCCGGCGTCAACTTTCGGATGACGAGGTCGCATCGTCCGTCGTCCGAGGTCGAGGCCTGCGGCCGACGCGCAGACCAGGGCCTTCTCGGCAGGTTTGTGCCGTCCCCACAACCCGGAGGTTCCCATGATCGCGGTCAGCGGCTTGACCAAGAGGTACGGCGACCAGACCGTCGTCGACGACGTCTCCTTCACCCTGGAGCCCGGCTCGGTGACCGGCTTCCTCGGCCCGAACGGCGCCGGCAAGACCACCACGATGCGGATGCTGACCGGCCTCGTGCCGGCGACCGCCGGAACGGCGACCGTGGACGGTCACCCCTACGCCGACCTGGCCAACCCGGGCGCCGTCATGGGCACCCTGCTCGACGCCTCGGCCGTGCACCCGGGACGCACCGGGGCGACCCACCTGCGGCTGCTGGCCGCGGTGATCGGGGTGCCGGGCTCGCGGGTGGACGAGGTGCTGGGCCTGGTCGGGCTGGGCCACGCGGCCGGGCGGCGGATCGGCGGCTACTCCCTCGGCATGCGGCAGCGGCTCGGCATCGCCGGCGCGCTGCTGGCCGATCCGCCGGTGCTCGTGTTCGACGAGCCGGCCAACGGGCTGGACCCGGAGGGCATCCGGTGGATGCGCGACCTGCTGCGCGGGCACGCTGCCCGGGGCGGCACCGTGCTGCTCTCCTCGCACCTGCTGGGCGAGGTCGAGCACACCGTCGACCGGCTGCTGGTGATCGACCGCGGGCGGATCGTCGCCGACGGTCCGGTCGCCACCCTGCTCGCCGGGGAGGGCGTCGTCGTCCGGGCCCGGGACGCCGCGGCCTTCGCGACCGCCTTGACGGCGGCCGGGTTCCACGTGGAACCCGGGGACGGCGGGGCACTGGTGGTGACCGGCGCCGATGTCGCGGACGTCGGGGCGGTCGCCGCTTCCGGTGGCCACGTGCTGACCGACCTGCGACCGGTCCAGCGCGACCTCGAGGCCCTGTTCTTCCAGCTCACCCACGCTTCCTGATCGCCCGACCGCACCCTTCGGAGGAACCCGAGATGACCGACGTCCTGACCCTCGACCCGCACTCCCATGTCCGCAGTTCGGTGCGCCGGACCGCTCCGTCACTGCCGGCGCTGACGGCGCTGGAGATCCGCAAGTCCCTGTCCACCCGGTCCGGCAAGGCGCTCGCCGTCGCCGCGGCCTTGGTCGGCCCGGCCGCGATGGCCCTCATGGGCATCGCGGCGGGGGAGGAGTTCCCGTTCGTCGACGGGCCGCTCGGCGCGGTCGGCGTGATGACCGGCATGCTGCTGCTCGCGCTGGGGGTGCTGTCGACCGCGGGAGAGTGGACCCATCGGACCGCGGAGACGACATTCCTGCTCGTGCCGCACCGCGGCCGGGTGCTGGCCGCCAAGACGGGTGCGCTGGCGTTGCTCGGGGTGGTGCTGGCCGCGGTGGGTGCGGCCCTGTCAGTGCTCGTGCTGCTGGGCATCGTTCCCGAGACGGCGTCGTGGGACGGCGCCGGGCGGGCCGTGCTCGCCGTGATCGGGGCCGGCGCGGTGTTCGCGGTGACCGGCGCCGGCCTGGGTGCTGCCGTCGGCAACAGCGCGGCCGCGCTGACCGGGGTGTACCTGCTGGTGCTCGGGGCGCTGCCGATCGTGCGGCTGTGGAGCGCCGACGTGGCCGAGTGGCTGGACCCCACCAGCGCCACCATGTCGCTGGCCACGGGGTCGCCGGAGGTGCGGCCCGTCCTGGTGCTGGTCGGCTGGGTGGTCGTCACCTCGGTGGTCGGCCACCTGCTCACTCGGCGGCGTCCCGTCGGCTGACGGATGCTGCCGGGTCCCTGGTGCGCCGGCCCCGCCCCGACCGGTTGTCGGGGCGGGGCCGGCGCGTTCGGTGCTGCCCGCGTCAGGCGGGGCGCGGCTGCTCGTCGTCCGGGGCCGGCCGGTGCCAGCCCTGCTGGATCGAGGCGCGACAGCGCGCGGGCTCGTCCCCGCTGGCGGTGAACAGCGCGCCGAGCAGGAAGCGCCCGTGGTCGAGGGCCTCGCGCGGCAGCGGGCCGGTGGCGACCAGCGAGACCAGCCCATGGCCGATGGTCCAGCTCTGGACGGCCAGCTCGAGGGGGTCGACATCGGCGCGGAAGCGGCCGGCGTCCCGGCCCCGGTGGGCGGCCCGGACCAGGTGCTCGAGGGTGGCGTCGGCCGCCGGGAGGTCCTCCAGGTCGACGCTCGCGTCGAACATCACGCGGTACAGGTCGGGGTGGGTGAGGGCGTGGTCCAGGTAGGCCGCCGCCAGGGCGGTCAGGTCGCGCACCGGGTCGGCCGACGTCGGCACCGTCGCCAGGCGGGCGTCCAGCCGGGTGAAGCCCTCCTGGCGGAGCGCCTGCCACAGGCCCTCCATGCCGCCGAAGTGGGTGTAGACGGCCATCGTCGACACGCCGGTCCCGGCCACCAGGGAGCGCAGGGTGATCGGTTCGCGGGACCGCAGCATGACGGCGGCCCGTTCGATCAGCTGGATGCGGACCGCCGGGTCCTTCGGGCGAGCCACAGGGGGACCGTACATGGCATAACGCTGCTATGTTTCGACCGGCCCGGATGCTCCGGGCGCCACGAGCGAGGAGTGAGCATGGCCATCACCCTGCTGAACCCGAGCGGGCTGCCGACGCCCGACGTCTACCACCAGGTCGCGGTCGCGACCGGCTCGCGGCTGGTGTTCGTCGCCGGCCAGGTCGCCGTCGACGCCACGGGCGAGAAGGTCGGCGTGGGCGACTTCGCGGCCCAGGTCGAGCAGGCGTTCCTCAACGTCGGCACCGCCCTGGCCGCGGCCGGGGGGACCTTCGCCGACGTCGCCAGGCTGACCGTCTACGTCGTCGACTGGAGCCTGGAGAAGATGCCCGCCTTCATGGAAGGCCTGTCCCGGGCGGCGGCGACGCTGGGCGTCGCCTCGGCCGCGCCGGCCTCGATGATCGGGGTCTCGGTCCTCTTCGATCCCGACTTCCTGGTCGAGATGGAGGCCACCGCGGTCCTGGACTGAGGTCGGGCCGCTTCACGCCGGGCGCCCGGCGTTCCCGCGGGGAACGCCGCCCCGGCGGACGCCAATTCGCTGGACAGGCGCGCCGGATGATCACCAGGGTTCCTGCCATGGCCACCGAGGTGACGATCCGGAACTACCGCCGCGAGGACTGGGCGGCGATCGCGGCGGCGCACGACGCGGCGCGGTGGCAGGAGCTGGCCGCGACCGTGGGCGTGGAGGCGTTCAAGGACCTGGCGGCCACCGCGGAGGACGAGGGGCTGTTCGACGACCAGGTCTGGGTGGCCGTCGTGGACGACGCCGTCGTCGGGTTCGTCGCCTTCGCCGACGACGAGCTCACGTGGCTGTACGTGCATCCCGACGTCCAGAACCGCGGGATCGGCCGGGCGCTGGTCCGGCACCTCCTGGCGCATGCCGACGGTCTCGGGATCGAGCGCGTCGAGGTGACGGTGCTGGACGGCAACCCGGCGCGGCGGCTCTACGAGCGGGAAGGCTTCACGCTGGTGGAGACGAAGACCGGCGCGCTGGTCGGCAACGAGGCGTTCACCGCGACCGGCCACATCATGGAGCGCCGCCGCTGACGGGTGGTCGGGCGTGCCCGGTCAGCCCCAGGGCCAGTCCGGCGGTGACCACGGTGATGCCCAGCCACACGACCGGCCCCGGCGCCGGGTCGCCCATGGCGACGCCGACCCCGGCGGCGGCGACCGGGGCGACGCCGGTGAGCAGCCCGGCCCGCGCGCTGCCGAGCCGGCCGACGGCGGAGTACCAGAGCACGAAGGCGACGGCGGTCATCCCCACGGCCAGGTAGCCGACGGCGGCCAGCTGCGTGCCGGTCAGGCGGAGCGCTGCGGCCGGCCCCTCGGTGACCAGGCCGAGAAGGCCGAAGACGGCGGCCGCGAGCCAGGTGGTGTGCACCGAGACGCCCCACGCCCCGTGCCGGGCGAGCAACGGCACGGCGAGCAGCGTGAACCCGGCCTCGCAGACCAGGACGACGACCGCCCAGGCCAGCCCCTCGGCGTCGCTGCGGCCGAGTCCCTGCACCAGTCCGGCGCCCACCGTGACGATGGCGGCGGCACCGAGCACCCGGCCGCGCGGCCGGCGGCCCTCCAGCAGCGGGCCGACGACGGCGAGCAGCACCGGCACGGAGGCGACGGCCACGCCGAGGACGGCCGGCTCGGCGTGCGCCGAGCCCCGCACAAGCGCCACGTTGAACAGCACCATCCCGGTGACGACGATCCCGAGCAGCCAGGCCCACTCGGCACCCTGCGGCTGGACGATCCGCCGCCCGGCCGAGCGGGCGAAGCCGACCAGCAGCAGGCAGGCGAGGGCGTAGCGCAGCGACTGCGCGGTGAACAGCGGCGCCTCGGTGAGGACGGCGGAGATGGCGACGCTGCTGCCGACGAAGCCCATCGCCACCGTTCCGGCGAGGACGGCGGGCGCGGCGGGCTGCCGGACGGGGGGTGCATCGACGATCGCGGCCATGGCTGCCATGCTCGGACCGCGTTGGCCCATCCAGTAGGGCCAATGACTGCAGAGCGGAGTGGACCAATGCCGGGGACGGACTTCCTCCACCTGGACCCGGCGGGTGCGCCGGCGCGCGGGATGACCGACTGGCTGACGTCCGCGGTGCGAGCCGCGGTGCTGGACGGCCGGCTGGCGGCGGGTGACCGGCTGCCGCCGACGCGGACGCTCGCCGCCGACCTGCGGATCGCCCGCGGGGTGGTGGTCGAGGCCTACCAGCGGCTGGTCGACGAGGGGCTGGTCGAGGGGCGGACCGGGCGGGGCACCGTGGTGCTGCCGTCGGCGTCCCCCGTGTCGCCGTCGTCCCCCGTGCCACCGCCGCCCCCGGACCCGGCCCGGCTGCCGCAGCCGACCAACCGCCCCGCCGCCGAGGGCGAGATCGACCTCTCGCCGGGGGTGCCCGACCTCGCGGCGTTCCCGCGGGCGGCGTGGCTGCGGGCCGAGCGGGCGGTGCTGCGCGACGCGACGGCGGCCGACCTCGGCTACGGCGATCCGCGGGGCAGCGCGCGGCTGCGGCGCGAGCTGGCCGGGTGGCTGGGGCGCACGCGCGGCCTGCGCACCGACCCGGACCGGATCCTGGTCGTCGCCGGGGTGGCGCAGGCGCTGGCGCTGCTGGCGCAGACGCTGCGCTCTCGCGGGGCGGGCTCGATCGGGGTGGAGGACCCGGGGTCGCGGGGCGCGCGGGAGGAGCTCGCGCACTGGGGGCTCCGGCCGGTCGGGGTGCCGGTGGACGACGACGGCCTCGTGGTCTCCGCCCTGCCGTCCGTGCCGGCGGTGATGGTGACGCCGGCGCACCAGTACCCCACGGGCGTGGTGCTCTCGCCGGACCGGCGGCGGGAGCTGCTGGCGTGGGCGCGCGACGGCGGGCTGGTGATCGAGGACGACTACGACGCCGAGCACCGCTACGACCGGGCGCCGGTGCCGGCGCTGCAGCCGTCGGCGCCGGAGCACGTGGCGCACACCGGGAGCACGTCGAAGACGCTGGCGCCGGGCATGCGGCTGGGCTGGCTGGTCGCGCCGTCGCACCTGGATGCCGACCTGGTGGCGGCGAAGCACGCCAGCGACCTGGGCAGCCCGGCGCTGCCGCAGCTCGTGCTCGCGGAGCTGCTGGGGTCGGGGGCGTACGACCGGCACCTGCGGCTGGTGCGGACCCGGCAGCGGGCCCGACGGGACGCGCTCCTCGGGGCGCTGAGCCGGTTCCTGCCGGGGGCCCGGGTGGCGGGGATCGCGGCGGGGCTGCACCTGCTGGTCACGTTCCCGGGGCTGGACGCCGACGACGTCGCGCTGGCCGGGGCGGCGCGGGACGCCGGCGTCGTCGTCCACCCGCTGTCGTGGCACCGGTTGACCCCGGGCGACCCCGGGCTGGTGCTCGGCTACGCCGCCACGTCCCCCGACCGCCTGCACGTCGCCGTCGAGCGGATGGCCGCCGCCCTGCGGCAGGGCCCGCCCGGGTAAGGACGGGCCCTGCCGGTGGTCAGGGTTTGCGGCCGTGGGCCGCCTTGGAGAGCGGCTCCCAGGTGCGCCACTCGGCGAGCCGGGACTCGTAGTCGCGGGTGGCGATCGCCAGCGGGCCGTCGCCGAAGAAGATCCGCAGCGGCGGGTTCTCCATGTCGACGAGCTGCAGCACCGCCTCGCGGGTGGCCAGCGGGTCGCCCGGGTTGCCGGCGCGGGCCCTGCGCTGCTCCGCGGCCTTCTCGCGGAAGGCGTCGTAGGCGGGGTTCGGGGTGGCGTGCTTCGCCGAGGCGCCGCCCCAGTCGGTGGAGTAGGCGCCGGGCTCGATGATCGTCACCTTGATGCCGAAGTCGGCGACCTCCGCGGCCAGCGACTGGCTGAATCCCTCCAGCGCCCACTTGGAGGCGTTGTAGATGCCGATGTTGGGGAACGCGCTGATCCCGCCGATGCTGCTGACCTGCAGGATGTGTCCCGCGCCCTGCGCGCGCAGGTGGGGCAGCGCGGCCTGCGTGACGAACAGCGCGCCGAAGACGTTCGTGTCGAACTGGGCGCGGGCCTCGGCCTCGCTGATCTCCTCGACCATGCCGAACTGGCCGTAGCCGGCGTTGTTGACGACGACGTCGAGTCCGCCGAAGTGGTCGTGGGCCTGCCGCACGGCGGTGAAGGCGGCGTCGCGGTCGTCCACGTCCAGCCGGATCGGCAGGATCTGGTCGCCGAACTGCTGCACCAGGTCGTCGAGGCCGGCCGTGTCGCGGGCGGTGGCGGCAACCGAGTCGCCGCGTTCGAGGGCGGCGATCGACCACTCGCGGCCGAAGCCGCGGGATGCGCCGGTGATGAACCAGGTCCTGGGCATGCGGGGTCTCCTTCGTCGGGCGTCCGCCGTCGTCAGCGCCGGTGCTCCCCGTCCTGTTCCGCTCGTTCCCGCGGGAACGATCCGAGGGCCGCCTCCCGGTCGGGGAGACGGCCCTCGGCGTGCGGGTGCTCAGCGTCGAGCGGCCACCAGCTCGTCGTCGGAACGGGCCGCGGGCTCCCGCCGCTCGAGCGCCGCGCCCTCGATGTCGACGTCGGGCAGTGCCCGGTCCAGCCAGCGCGGCAGCCACCAGGCCGCCTTGCCCAGCAGCGTCATCACGGCCGGCACGAGCGCCATCCGGACGACGAAGGCGTCGACCAGCACACCGAACGCCAGCGCGAAGCCGATGCTCTTGATGGTGGCGTCGTGGCCGAGGATGAAGCCGCCGAACACCGAGCCCATGATCAGCGCGGCCGCCGTCACCACGCGGGCGCCGTGGCGGAAGCCGCCGATCACCGCCTCGCGCGGCTCGGTGCCGTGCACGTGCTCCTCGCGCATCCGGCTGACCAGGAACACCTCGTAGTCCATGGCGAGGCCGAACAGCAGGCCGATGAGCAGGATCGGCAGGAAGCTCAGCACCGGCCCGGTCTGCTCGACGCCCAGCAGGTCGGCCAGCCAGCCCCACTGGAAGACCGCGACCAGCGCGCCGAAGGTGGCGGCGAGGCTGAGCAGGAAGCCCAGCGTCGCCTTGATCGGGACCAGGATCGAGCGGAAGGCGAGCATCAGCAGCAGGAACGCCAGCCCGACGACGACGGCGAGGAACACCGGCAGCGCGTCGGCGAGCTTCTCGGAGATGTCGATGCCCAGGGCGGTGTTGCCGGTGACCGCCAGCTCCGAGCCGGTGCTCTCGACCAGGTCGGGGCGCAGATCGCGGATGTCGCCGACGAGGTCCTCGGTGCCGGCCGCGGTCGGCCCCTCGGCCGGGACGACGGTGAGGATCGCGGTGTCCCCGGCCTGGTTGGGCACCGGCGGGGCGACGGCGGCCACCCCGTCCAGTTCGCCGACGGCGGCCGCGGTCTCGGCGAACGCGGACTGGGGGTCGTCGGCGTCCGTGGCGTCGATGACCACGGTGAGCGGGCCGTTGAAGCCCGGGCCGAAGCCCTCGGCGAGCAGGTCGTAGGCCTGCCGCTGCGTGGTCTCCTCACCCAGGTCGCCCTCCGAGGGCAGCCCCAGGCGCAGGTCGAGCGCCGGCAGGGCGACGACGCCGAGCCCCACGACGGTGGCCAGCAGGACGGCGATCGGGTAGCGGGTGACCGTGCGGGCCCAGCGGGTGCCGGCCGACTCCTTGGTGGCGAGCGCGGCCTGGCGGCGGCGCAGCCCCGGCACCGCCCAGCGGTTGAACCGGTCGCCGGCGAAGCCGAGCAGGGCGGGGACCAGCGTCAGGGCGACGAGCACGGCGATGCCGACCATGCCGGCGGCGACCAGGCCCATGGTGGTGAGGAAGGGGATGCCGACGACGGTGAGCCCGGCGAGGGCGATCATCACCGTCAGACCGGCGAAGACGACCGCGCTGCCCGCGGTGCCGACCGCCCGCCCGGCGGACTCCCGGGCCGGCATCCCGGTGGCCAGCTGCTCCTTGTGCCGGATGGTGATGAACAGCGCGTAGTCGATGCCGACGGCCAGGCCGATCATCAGGCCGAGGGTGGGGGTGGTGCTGGTGAGGTCGACGACCGCCGAGAGGGCCAGCACGCCCGACATCCCGACGCCGACGCCGATCAGCGCGGTGAGCAGCGGCAGCCCGGCGGCCAGCAGCGACCCGAAGGTGACCGTGAGGACGACCATCGCGACGAGAACGCCGATCGCCTCGGCGGCGCCCTGGGCGGGGATGGCCTGGGTGGCCTCGCCGCCGAGCTCGACCCGCAGGCCGGCGTCCTCGGCGCTCTCGGCGACGTCGATCAGCTCGGCGCGGGCGTCGTCGGTGATCTCGTCGACCTGCACGCCGTAGGTCACCGTGGCGTAGGCGACCGAGCCGTCGGGGGAGACGGCCTGGGTCTGGAACGGGTCGGTGGCCGTGGCGACCTGCTCGGCCTCGGCGGCCTCGGCGACCGCCTGCTGGATGGCGGCGGTGAGCTCGGGGTCGGTGACCGCGCTGCCCTCGGGGGCGGCGAAGACCATGCGGGCGGTGGCCCCGCCGGCGCCGCCGCCGGGGAAGCGCTCCTGCAGCGTCTCCATCGCGGTGACCGACTCGACGCCGGGGATGGAGAGCTGGGCGTCGGCGTCGCGGCTGAAGGCGCCGGCCAGGCCACCCAGGAGGAGGAGGGCGAGCACCCAGGCGACGAGGACGGTCTTGCGGCGGTGGAAGGCCCAGCGTCCGAGACGGTGGAGGAGGACGGCCACGTGTGCGCTCCGGGGGTCGAGGGTGCGTCGTCGGCTCGCTGGCGCCTAGCCGATCGGCAAGCATGCTACTAGCCGATCGGCTAGGTGAGGGATGAGTCGTGTCACGTAGGGCGGTGTCTACGCTGTGCCGGTGACGAGCGCGGGAACCGCAGGCAGCGGCCGGTCGGCCGGCGCGCAGCGGGTGCTGGACGCCGCGCTCGACCTGTTCAGCGAGCACGGCTTCGAGGGGACCTCCCTCCAGGACATCGCCGACCGGCTGGGCGTCACGAAGGCCGCCGTCTACTACCACTTCCACACCAAGGACGAGATCCTGCTGGCGCTGGTGGAGCCGGCGTTCGACGAGCTGCTCGTGCTGGCGGAGTCGGGCGCGCGGTCCGGGCGCGGGCGGGGCGTGGAGGTCGCCGGCTACGTCGACTACCTGCTGCGGCACCGCCGGGTGGCGGCGTACCTGACCCGGGACGCCACGGCCATGAGCCGACCGGGCCTGGTGGAGAAGGGCACGAAGCTGCGCGGGCAGGTCGAGGCGGGGCTGCTCGGTGGGGACGGCGATGCGCTGGGGACCGTGTGGGGCGCGGCGACCCTGCAGGCGCTGGCCGGGGCGCTGCTGGCCGCGCCGCCGGACGTGCCGGAGGAGTGGCTGCGCGAGGAGCTCACCGAGCTCGGCGCACACCTGCTCGCCGGCTACCGGAAGGCCGCCCGCCGCCGGGGCGCCGCGGGCTCTCACACCGCCATGAAGCCGGAGCGATAGGCGAGGACGACGGCCTGCGTGCGGTCCCGGGTCCCGGTCTTGGCCAGGACGGCGGCGACGTGGCTGCGCACGGTCTCGACACCGACGACCAACTGGGCGGCCATCTCGGCGTTGCTCAGGCCGGCGGCCATCAGCCGCAGCACCTCCTGCTCGCGCGCGGTGAGGCGGGCCAAGCCGGGATCGTCCGTGGTGCCCGACGACCGGATTCGCCGGCGGGCCAGCTCCCGGACGGCTTCGGGGAAGAGCAGGGACTCGCCGCGGGCCACCGTGCGGATGCCGTGCAGCATCTCCTCGGGCGTGGACCGCTTGAGCAGGAACCCGTCGGCGCCGGCCGCGAGCGCCTCGAAGACGTGGTCGTCGTTGGTGAACGTCGTGAGCACCAGAACCCGGGCCGCCGAGCCCGCGCGCACGAGCGCCCGCGTGGCCGCGATGCCGTCCATCCGCGGCATCCGCACGTCCATGAGGACGACGTCGGGGGAGGTGCGCCCGACCAGGTCGAGCACGTCGGCGCCGTCCCCCGCCTCCCCGACGACCTCCATGTCCGGCTCGCTGCCGACGACCGCGGCCAGCCCGCGGCGGATCAGCGGCTCGTCGTCGACCAGTGCCACCCGCAGGCTCATCGATGCCCTCCGCGCGCGTGCACGGGCAGGTGCACCTCGAGCCGCCAGCAGCCGTCGTCCCCGGCGCCGGCGCGCATCGAGCCGCGCAGGTCCCGGACGCGCTCCTCCACACCGACCAGCCCCCGGCCGCCGCGGGCCTCCGCGGGCACGGTGCCGCGGGCGGTGTTGGTCAGGCGCAGCCGCAACTCACCGCCTCCGGCGCGCACCTCGAGCCGGCCCGCTGCGCCAGGCGCGTGACGCAGAACATTGGTGAGGCCCTCCTGCACGATCCGGTAGGCCTCCCGGGAGACGACCGCGGGCAGCCCGTTCACGTCTCCCGCGACGTCGACCGACACCTGCACGCCCGCTGCCCGGGCGTCGGCGACCAGCGGCTCGAGGTCCCGGAGGTCGGGCGCCGGGGCGACGTCCTCCGGGGTGCCCTCGTCCTCGCGGAGCAGCCCGAGCACGTGGTCGAGGTCGACCATGGCCCGGCGGGCGGCGTCCTCGGTGGCGCGGATCGCCTGCTCGGCGGCTGCCGGGTCGCGGGCGAGCAGCCGGCGCGCGGCCCCTGCCTGCACGCTGGCCAGGCTGAGTGCGTGCCCGACGCTGTCGTGCAGCTCGCGGGCCAGCCGGTCGCGGCCGGCGAGCAGTGACACCGACGCTTCCGCCGCGGCGAGCCGCTCGGCGGCCGGATCGGCGAGCAGCCGCGGGGCGAGGGCCGCGATGGCGCGTCCCAGCAGCTCCCCGCCGACGAGGCAGACCACCGCGATCCCCGCGGCCACGGCCACCCGGGCAGGCACCGCCTCGGGCGGCGAGACGCCCGGGAGGATCGACTCGCCCAGCCCGTCGGGGGCCGCGGCGACGACGGCGGCGGTCGGCAGGCCGATCACCAGCAGGGCTCCGGCCAGCGAGCCGGCGGCGACGTGGGCCACCAGCAGGACGGCGCTGCGTCCACGCTGGGCCCGGGTGGTGGCGGGGCCCGGGCGTTCCTGCGGACGTCCGGTGAGCAGCCCGGCGACGGCCGCGCCCTCGATGGAGCGGACCTCGGCCAGGGTGCCGATCGCGGCGACGGGTGCGGCGAGGACCAGCCCGGCCAGCGGGACGAGGAGGAGGACGGGCACCCCGGCGGTCGAGAGCAGGGAGACCGGCCAGGCGAAGACTACGCCGACGGCCAGGCCGATCGCGCCACCCAGCAGGAGGTAGACCCACCGGTGCAGCGAGCGACGGATGGCGGCGGCCGTCGTCCCTCGCTGCACCGGTGCATCCTCGCAGCGGATCGCCGTCACGGGAGCACGGAGAGCGCCGGGTCTCCCTGACCGCACACGCGGCAGGCGCCGCGGCGACGGTAGGCGTACGCGGTCACCGCCGCGGCGAGAGCCAGCCCCCACGGCAGGGTGGGGAAGATCAACAGCAATGCCGCCTGCATGCCGTCCCCCGCGGTGAGGCCCTCGATGCCGGCGACGACCAGGCCGGGGCTCGCGGCCAGCAGCACGGCGGCGACCAGGCCGCCGGCGAGGACCGGCACGCGGACCGGCACCGGCCGTCCGCGCAAACCGGGGACCCAACCGGGCCACACCTCGCCCCAGGGGCGGATGAGCCCGACGGTCAGCACGGCACCGCCGAGGGCGGCGAAGCCGAGCAGGAGGCCGAACAGCCGGGTCGCCGTCTCCAGCTCGCCGCCCTCGGGAAGGCCGAGCGGCCACGGCGTCAGCCAGGTCATGCGGAGAAGGGCGTAGGGCAGCGGTCCGGCGACCGCGATCCACGTCGCGATCCGCCCCCACCGCAGCGCGTTCGCGGGCTCGGTCCAGCGGGCGGCGGGGCGGCCGCACACCGTGCAGCGTCCGGCCACCGCGCGACGGAGGAGGACGGCCGCCGCCCCCCACAGGAGGGCTCCGCCCAGGACGAGGGTGAGGTGCGCCGGCACGAGGGCGTTCGCTGCCAAGCCGTCCGCGAGCTCGGAGCCCAGCGTCACGAGGGTGTCCCACCCCAGCGCGCCGGAGACCACGCCGGCGACGAGCAGGGCGACCACGCCCAGCAGCCAGGGCCGGGCCCGGCGGTCGCGGACCGAACCGACCACGAGGACGACGACGAAGGCCGCGGGGGCGATGATGGCGCACAGGTAACCGACCAGCGACAGCACGCCGAGGTCGCCCGACACCGCGCCCAGCAGCGCCGCCTCGAGGGCCATCAGCAGAGGCAGCGCGGGAGTCCCCGGCCGTCCGCGCGCCACCACGGCGAGCACCAGGCCGGCGGCGGCCAGCCCGATGACCGTCCAGGTGGTCACGGCTGGCGGGAGGAGGGCGACCAACCCGAACCGGTCGTCGTCGTCGAACGCGGGGAGGCTGCCGGGGTCGAGCAGCCAGCGCAGGCCGAACACCAGGTGCAGGGCGCTCCAGGCGGCCGCGGCCAGCAGGACGCGGTCGAGCAACGCGATCGATCGGGAAGGTGTGGCTTCGGGAGCCGGCGGGTGGTCATGGGCGATGGTCACGGCGACCTCCGGGATGCGGCCCGGGCCGTTCCCAGGCACATCCCCAGGCTCGTGAGCCGGCGGTGCCCGCTGCTCCCCCGCGCGGGGGATCTGCCTCCGCTGGGCGGGTGGTTCAGCCGTCGAGCAGGCGGGCCTCCGGGGCGGGGATCGCCGCCTGCGTGCGGTCGCTCAGGGGGGTCAGGCGGGGTGCCCGCGCCCGTGCAGCGCGGGCACCCCGATGGCGTGCTACCTCCGGCCGAGGCGGTAGCCGACGAGGACGCCGATCAGGGTCAGCACGGCGCCGCCGACGGCGCCGAGCGCCAGGGTCTGCACGTCGCCCGGCGTTCCCGCGGGAACGCCGGCCTTGCCCGCGAAGACCGTCGGCGCGGCCTCGCCCACCGGGGCGGCGTGCTTGCCGGCGACGTCCGCCTCCGTCACCGCGGTCGGGCCCACCGCAGCGGCCGACGGAGCAGCGGCGATCGGCACCGCGACACCCGTCAGCTCGTCGTCGATCGCCTTGAAGAACTGGCCGGCCATCCGCTTGGCCACACCGGTGATCATCCGCTGGCCCACCCCGGCCACCGGCCCGCCGATCACGGCGTCGGCCGAGTAGGTCAGGTTCGTCTTCCCGTCCTCGGCCGGCGACAGGTTGATCGTCACCGTCGCCCGGGCGTTGCCCGGTGCACCAGCGCCCGACGCGTGCATCACGTAGGACGACGGCCGCTGCTGGTCCGACAGCCGCACCTCGCCCGCGTACGTCCCCTTGATCGCGCCGACGCCGACGGAGACGTTCATCTTGTACTCGTCGTCACCGACCTGCTCCAGGGTCTCGCAGCCCGGGATGGTGCGCGCCAGCACGGCCGGGTCGGTGATCACCGCCCACACCTTCTCCGGGTCGCCCGAAAGAACCGCAGAGCCGTCGAGGTTCACGCCATCACTCCAGTCCCCGCGCGGCGCTCGGCCACGGCGGTCTTCTCCGAATCGGGGGAACGCACCAGGTCGTACAGCTCGGTGGGCGAGATCGGCATCGAGGCGATCCGCCGGCCCACCGCGTCCTCGATCGCCGAGGCCAGCGCCGCCGTCCCCGGGATCACGCCGGCCTCGCCGGCGCCCTTGATGCCCAGCGGGTTCAGCGGCGACGGCGTCTGCTGGTGGTCGATCACCACGTCCGGGATCTCCGAGGAGTACGGCATCAGGAAGTCCATGAACGAGGCGTTCTGCAGCTGCCCGTCGCCGTCGTAGGCCATCCGCTCGTACAGCGCCCCGCCCACGCCCTGCGCGACGCCGCCGTGCACCTGGCCCTCGACGATCATCGGGTTCACCACGTTGCCGCAGTCGTGCACCACCGCGTACTTCACGACGTCGATCTCCCACGTCGCCGGGTCGATCTCCACGATCGCCGCGTGCGCGCCCGACGCGAACGTCGAGCGGATCGGCGAGTAGTAGTCGCGGTGCTCCAGCCCCGGCGCGTCACCCGCGGCGATGGGCGGCTTCGAGTCGTCCCCGGCCTTGGCGAACTGCGTCGCCTGCCTCGCGGCCTCGTCGAAGGCGTACCGCAGCGGGTTGGACAGGACGGCGACGGTGCGCAACGGGATCGACGTCCCCGGCACGCCCTTCACCTGCACCAGGCCCTCGTCGATCTCCAGGTCCTCCGGCGAGGCCTCCAGCACGTCGGCGGCGATCCGCAGCGCCTTCTCCCGCACCCCGCGGGCGGCCAGCGCGATCGCGTTGCCGCTCATCACCGCGGCCCGCGAGGCGAACGTGCCGACGGCGTACCCGAAGCGGCGGGTGTCGCCGGTGGTCACCTCGACGTCCTCGATCGGCACCCCGAGCTCGGAGGCCACGATCTGCGCGAACGCCGTCTCGTGGCCCTGCCCCTGGGAGGTGAGCCCGGTCGAGACCAGCACCTTGCCGCTGCCGAGCACCTGCACGTGCCCGCCCTCGTACGGGCCGGGCCCGGTGCCCTCGACGTACATGGCCATGCCGACGCCGAGCAGCTTCCCGCGCGCCTCGGCGTCGCGGCGCAGCTCCTCGGCGGCGTCCCAGCCGACGAGCGTCTTCAGCTTGTCCATCAGCCCCGGGTAGTTCCCCGAGTCGTAGATGACCGGCCGGCCGTCCTGGAACGTCAGGTGGTGGTCGTAGGGGAACTGGTCGGGCTGGATCAGGTTCCGCTCGCGGACGACGGCCCGGTCCAGCCCGAGCTCGTCGGCGATGCGGTCCATGGTCCGCTCCATCGCGTAGCAGCCCTGGGGCCGCCCGGCGCCGCGGTACGGCGTCACGATGACGGTGTTGGTGAACACCGACTCGACGATCACCCGGTACACCGGGATCGCGTACGGCCCGACCAGCTGGGTCGCCGTCACGATCGGCACGATGATCCCGTAGGGCGTGTAGGCGCCGTTGTCGTGCCAGATGTGCACGTCGAGGGCGGTGATCCGCCCTTCGTCGTCGTAGCCGACGGTGATCTCCTGGCGCTGCTGCCGCTCGTGCGCGGAGCCGATGAAGTGCTCGCGGCGGTCCTCGGTCCACTTCACCTCCTGGCCGAGCGCGATCGCGGCCATCGGCACCAGGAGCTCCTCGGGCCACGGGTGCACGATCTTCACGCCGAAGCCGCCGCCGACGTCGGGCGCGATCACCTCGACCTTGTCCAGCGAGAGGTCCAGCTTCGCCGCGATCGCCGCGCGCACCGACGTCGACGCCTGGGTGCTCGTGTAGACCCGCAGGGAGGAGTCGTCGGCGTCCCACTTCGCGTGCACGCCCTTGCCCTCCATCGGCATGCAGGCGCTGCGCTCGATGTACTGGGTGAAGCTCATCGTGCGGGGCGAGGCGGCCAGCACCGGCTCGACGTCACCGGTCTCCTGGTGGTGCCGGGCGGCGACGTTGTCCGGGATCTCCTCGTGGACGGCGTGCTGCGCGGCGCGGGCGGCGTCCACACCGACGACGACCGGCTGCTCCTCGTAGGTGACGACGATCTTCTCGGCGGCGTCCTCGGCGATGTACCGGTCGGTGGCGATGACCATGACGACCGGCTCGCCGACGTGGTTGACCTCGCCGTTGGCGAGCGGGAAGCCGGTGCGCGGCGAGGTCAGCTGCGGGTGCGGGATGAGCACCGGCAGCGGCTCGGCCATCGGGCCGGTGAGGTCCTCGTACGTGTAGATCGCGACCAGGCCCTCGACGTCGAGCGCCTCGTCCACGTCGATGGAGACGATGCGGGCGTGCGCGTGCGGCGAGCGCACGAACGCCGCCGCCAGGGCCCGGGACCCGATGTCGTCCAGGTAGCGGCCCTTGCCGGTGATCAGCCGCTGGTCCTCGCGCCGGCGGACCGGCTCGCCGAAGAGCTTCGTCGTCACCGCTCGCCCCTCTCAGGCATAGGAAGCTTTACCTGCGTTTCCAGCCCCAGGACGTAGGGATAGCTTCCTATGCCCGGGGTGGCCGGTGGCATCAGGCGTCCTTCATCGCGGCGGCCGCGGAGTGCACGGCCTTCTTGATGTTGGCGTAGCCGGTGCACCGGCAGAGGTTGCCGCCGACCATCTCGTCGACCTCCTCCTCGGTGAGCTCGACCGAGTTGTCGCGGCCCTCGAGCCCGGCCGCGATCGTCATCAGGAAGCCCGGCGTGCAGAACCCGCACTGCAGCGCGTGGCACTCGCGGAACGCCTCCTGCACCGGGTGCAGCACCTGCCCGCCCTGGTGGTCCTCGCGCGCCAGCCCCTCGACGGTGCGCACCTCCGACCCGTCCACCTGGACGGCGAGCATCAGGCACGAGCGCACCGGGGCGCCGTCCACGATCACCGTGCACGCCCCGCAGACGCCGTGCTCGCAGCCGACGTGCGTGCCGGTCAGCCCGAGGTCGTGGCGCAGCGCGTCCGACAGCAGCCGGCGCACCGGCACCGTGGCTTCACGTGGAACACCGTTCACGGTGACGGTGATCGTCCGTTCGGTGTCGACGGAGGCGGTCATGCGGCGGTCCTCCCAGCAGCTTCGGCGGCAGCCTCGGCCAGCGTTCGCTCGGTCAGCACCCCCACCAGCAGCCGCCGGTAGTCGGCGCTGGCGTGGATGTCGGTGTCCGGGTCGACCAGGGTGCGCGCGAGCGCCCCGGCGGCGGCCCAGTCGGCCTGGTCCACCGGCGAGCCGGCGACGGCCTCGGTCAGGTCGTGCACCTCGGGGGTGAGCCCCACCGAGACGTAGGCGGCGCGGGCCGACTCCACCCGGCGGTCGGCGTCCAGCGTGACGACGACGCCCGCGCCGCAGACCGCGTAGTCGCCCTTGCGGCGGGCCACCTCGGCGAACGCGGTGCCCGCGCGTGCCGGGAGGGCCGGGAAGGTGGCGGAGGTGACGACGGCGCCGCCGGGGATCGACGTCTCCAGCGGCCCCACGAAGAAGTCGCGCCAGCCGACGGACTCGGTGCCCGACGTCGTCGCCACCGTGACCGAGCCGTCGGTCAGCGCCAGCACCGACGTCATCTCGCCGGAGGGGTCGGCGTGGGCGATCGAGCCCACCGTGGTGCCCCGGTTGCGGACCGCCGGGTGGGCGACGTTCGCGGTGGCCCGGCCGAGCAGGGGCTGGGCGGCGGCCGCGCCCTCGTGCCGGAGCAGCGTGTCGTGCCGCACGAGGGCGCCCACCGTCACGCCCTCGCCGGTCACCTCGACCGTGTCCAGGCCGGGGATCCGGTTGATGTCGACCAGCGTGGCCGGCGCCGCCAGCCGCATCGAGAGCAGGGGCAGCAGCGACTGGCCACCGGCCAGCACCTTGGCGCCGTCCTCGGACAGGAGCGTGAGAGCTTCGTCGAGCGTGCTCGGATCCGCGTAGCGGAAGGGGGCGGGCTTCACCGGCTGCGGTCACCTCCGTGCGTGCTGGAAGACGCCACTCTGTCACCGGCACGAAGCGGGCGAAAGTACCTCAGCGCTAAAACTTCGTTGCGAATTCGCTGCGGGTTCCGGCCCCGTCCCGTTTCCGCTGGGCAGGCGTCGGTAGCGCCGGCCGACGACGGCGAGCGGGTCGTCGCCGGCCCGGTCCCATAGCGACCCGGCGCCGCGGGGAACCCGTGCCGGAACGCGCGCCGCCCCCGGTCCCGGACGACGGGTGCTGTCGTCCGGAGGCCGGGGGCGGCGGGGGAGCGGGTCTAGCGGTCGCGCGTGTCCCTGCCGGGGGTGTGCCCGCCGAGGACGCCGGGGCGGCCGACCTCGTCCACCGACGACGGGTCGGTGCCACCCTGCTCGTCGGCGTAGCCGCCGGCCGGGCCCTCCGCTTCGGCGCCGTGGCCGAACGTGCTGCCGGCGGCGGGGTGCGTGCCCTCGCGCAGGAGTGCGGCCTTCATGTCCGCCGGGGCCAGGGCGCGGGCGACGTGCCAGGCGACGACGGCGACGATCGAGCCGAGCGCGATGCCGTTGAGCACGAACTCGTCGGTGAAGGTGAGGGTCACGTTGCCGACGCCGATGATGATCCCGGCGGCCAGCGGCACCAGGTTGATCGGGTTGGCGAAGTCGACCCGGTTCTCCTTCCAGATCTTGGCGCCGAGCAGGCCGATCATCCCGTAGAGGACGACGGTGATCCCGCCGAGCACCCCGCCTGGGACGATGTTGATCAGGGCGCCGAACTTGGGGATCAGCCCGAGCAGGATCGCCACCAGCGCGGCCACGTAGTAGGCCGCCGTCGAGTAGACGCGGGTGGCGGCCATGACGCCGATGTTCTCGGCGTAGGTGGTGGTGGGGGAGCCGCCGACGGAGGTGGCGACGACGGTCGCGATGCCGTCGGCCGCGACCGCGCGGCCCATGTACGGGTCGAGGTCGCGCTTGGTCATCTCGGCGACGGCCTTCACGTGCCCGGCGTTCTCCGCCACCAGCGCGATCACCGCGGGGATGACCAGCAGGCTGAAGTTCAGCGAGAACGACGGGCCGGTGAAGTCGGGGAGGCCGAACCAGTCCGCGTCGGCGACCGAGTCGAAGTTGATCCGGTCGCGGGTGGTCTCGGCGCCGGTGCCGTCGGGCGAGGTGATCTGGCCGGCGGTGGCGTCGAGCAGTACCGACAGCAGGTAGCCGAAGATCAGGCCGAGCAGGATCGAGATGCGGGCCAGGAACCCGCGCAGCGCCAGCGAGGCGACGATGACGAAGGTCATCGTCGCCAGCGCGACCCACTGGTCCTGCGGCCAGTACGTGCCGGCGGCGACCGGGGCCAGGTTGAAGCCGATGAGCATGACCACCGCGCCGGTGACGGCCGGCGGCAGCACCTTGTTGATCAGTCCGAGCCCTGCGAAGTGGATCAACAGACCGACCAGGGCGAGCACGACGCCGGCCACGAGCAGCGCGCCGACGACGTCGCTGGAGTCGCCGCCGTTGGCCCGGATCGCGGCCACGCCGCCGACGAACGCGGCGCTGGTGCCCAGGTAGCTCGGTACCCGGTTCTTCACGATCAACAGGAAGATGATCGTGGCGACGCCGCTCATCATGATGGCGAGGTTGGGGTCCAGCCCCATGATGATCGGGAAGACGAAGGTCGCCCCGAACATCGCGACGACGTGCTGCGCGCCGATCCCGACGGTGCGCGGCCAGGAGAGGCGTTCGTCGGGGGCGACGGCCTCTCCGAGTGGGGGCGTCTTACCGTCCCCGTAGAGCTTCCACCCGAACGACATGAGTGCCTCCTCGACGTGCCTGTCCGACTCGGTCCGGCGTCGGTCGACGGCTGTCGGCCCGATCGCGAGGCGCCACTGTGTCACTGGGCACAGGCCCGGCGGAAGTACCTCAGTGCTAAATCGTTGTTGCATCGAGATGCCGATACTTCACCGCTGAGAGATCTCTCGGTACGGTCCGGGCATGAGCTCCTCAGCCCCTCCCGGTGGAGACGCCGCGGTCTCGGTGCAGCTGCGATCCGGCGTGTACGCCGACTCGGTGAAGCTGATGCAGGTGAGTCGCCGGATCAGCGGCCGCGAGGGCGTCGGCGCCGTCCTCGTCGCCATGGCCACCCCCCTGAACCTCGAGCTCGCGGCCGGCATGGGTCTGGCGCCCGAGGGCGAGACGAGCCCCGAGCAGCTGCTGATCGCCGTCCGCGCGGACGACGAGGAGACGCTGGCCGCCGCGCTCGCCGACGTCGACGCCGCCCTCGCCGAGCGGGAACGCGCCACGGGCACCGCCGCCGCCATCCCGCACCGCACCGTCGGTGCCGGCCTCGACGAGCTCTCCCCCGAGGCGCCGGCCCTGGCGATCGTCAGCGTGCCGGGCGCGTACGCGGTCGCCGAGGCCGCCGACGCGATCGCCGCCGGGCGCAGCGTGCTGGTCTTCTCCGACGGCGTCCCGGTGGAGCACGAGGTCGCCCTCAAGCGCGCCGCTCACGACGCCGGGGTCCTGGTCATGGGCCCCGACTGCGGCACGGCGATCGTCTCCGGGGTCGCCCTCGGCTTCGCCAACGTGGTGCGCCCCGGGCCGGTGGGCCTGGTCGCGGCGAGCGGCACCGGTGCCCAGCAGGTCTCCTGCCTGCTCGACATGGCCGGCGTCGGCGTCTCCCACGTGCTGGGCGTGGGTGGGCGCGACCTCAAGTCGGAGGTCGGCGGCCTGGCCACCCTCGACGCGCTGGCCGCCCTCGACGCCGACCCCGCCACCGAGCGGGTGCTGCTGGTCTCCAAGCCGCCGGCCCCGGAGGTCGCCGCGGCCGTCGAGGAGGCCGCGGGGCAGCTCTCGGTGCCGGTGCGGTCGGCCGCCCTCTCGCCGGAGACCCCCGACCTCACCGCCGCCGTCGAGGCCCTGCTCACCGACATGGGGCTCGACGTCCCGGTGTGGCCGTCCCGCCCCGGCCCCGCCGAGGCCGCCGTACCCGGCGCGGTGCTCAAGGGCCTCTACTCCGGCGGCACGCTGGCCGACGAGGCGATGCTCCTCGCCGCCCCGGCGCTCGGCGGCATCCGGTCGAACACCCCGCTGGAGCCCGAGCTCGATCTCGGGACGGACCTGTCCGCCTCCGGGCACGTCGTCATCGACTTCGGCGACGACGCCCTCACCGTCGGCCGCGCGCACCCGATGATCGACCCGACGCTGCGGCTCGAGGCGATCGCCGGGGTGGCCGCCAGCGACGAGCCCGCCGTCCTGCTGCTCGACGTCGTCCTCGGGCACGGCGCCGACCCCGACCCCGCGGGGGCGCTGGTCCCCGCGCTGGATGCGGCGCGGGCGCAGAAGCACCTGCCGGTCGTCGTGGCGCTGATCGGCACGGAGGGCGATCCGCAGGGCTGGTCCCGGCAGGCCGACGCCCTCGCCGCGGCCGGCGCCGCCGTCTTCTCGTCCAATGCTGCCGCCACGCGGTACGCCCTCGACCTGCTGGGAGCTTCGGCATGACGCTCGGCAACCTGCTCTCCGGACCGCCGGCGATCGTCGCCGCCGGCGTCGACGTCTTCTCCGACGCGCTGCGCGCCCAGGGCGCCGACGTCCACGACGTCGACTGGCGGCCCCCGGGCTTCGGCGACCCGGCCGACCTCGCCGCCCTCGCCCTCGACGCCCGCCGGGCCGCGGCGAACCGCACGGCCGTGGAGCGCGTGATGGCCGCCGGCTCCGTGCTGGTCGACGTCCGCCCCGCCCGCGAGGTCATCGGCCTGACCGACCGCACGCTCCTGCACTCCGGCCCGCCGCTGGCGTGGGAGAACGCCTCGGGGCCGATGCGCGGTGCGCTGATCGGCGCCTGCCTGTTCGAGGGGTGGGCGGCCGACGTCGAGGAGGCGGAGGTCCTCCTCTCCACCGGCGCGGTCACCCTGGACCCCTGCCACCACCACCGCACCGTCGGCCCGATGGCCGGCGTGACCAGCCCGTCCATGTGGATGTGGTGCCTGGAGGACCCGGTCACCGGTGGCAAGGCCTACTGCAACCTCAACGAGGGCCTGGGCAAGGTGCTGCGCATGGGGGCCTTCAACGAGGAGGTGCAGACCCGGCTGCGGTGGATGCGCGACGTCCTCGGACCGGTGCTGTCGAAGGCGGTGCGCGGCTCGATCGACGCCGGCAACGACCCGCTCGACGTGAAGGCCGTGCTCGCCCAGATGCTGCAGATGGGCGACGAGGGGCACAACCGCAACCGCGCCGGCTCGCTCATGGCGCTGCGCGAGCTGTCGCCGTCGATCGTCGCCAGCGGTGCCTCGTCGTCGGACATCGCCGACGTGCTGCGGTTCATCGGCGGCAACGAGCACTTCTTCCTCAACCTCGGCATGCCGACGGCGAAGCTCGCCCTCGACGCCGCCCGCGGCATCCCCGGCTCGACGATGCTGACCGTGATGTCGCGCAACGGCACGGAGTTCGGCATCCAGACCGCCGGCACCGGCGACCGCTGGTTCACCGGGCCGGCGAACACCCCGGTCGGCCTGTTCCTCGGCGACTACGGGCCCGACGACGCCAACCCCGACATCGGCGACTCCGCGATCATGGAGACCTACGGCATCGGTGGGTTCGCGATGGCGGCGGCGCCGGCGATCGTCCGGTTCGTCGGTGGCACCGTGCCCGACGCGCTGGCGACGACCGAGCGCATGTACCAGCTGACCCTGGCCGAGAACCCGGCGATGGCGATCCCGATCATGGGCTTCCGCGGCTCGCCCACGGGCATCGACGTCCTCAAGGTGGCGCGCACCGGCTGGCTGCCGCAGATCAACACCGGCATGGCCGGGCGGATCGCCGGGACCGGCCAGGTGGGCGCGGGGTTGGTGCAGCCGCCGCAGGAGTGCTTCGAGCAGGCGCTGGCGGCGCTGGCCGAGGAGGCCCGCACCGCCTGACCCCTCCGGATGCGACGAACTCGTGGTCATCAGCCGCGGATGACCACGAGTTCGTCGCACTCGGGAGGCAGGCCGGTCAGAGCAGGCCGCGGGCGCGCAGCGTGCGCAGCCCGGCGAAGACGTGCCGGCGGATCCGGTCCTGGGTCCTCTCGTGCATGTCGACGAAGCGGAAGCACAGCTCCGTGCGGTCGTCCTGCCGCGGGATCCGCCGGGTCACCTCCCCGCGGCAGGGCACCTCCTCCTGATCCAGGCAGACGACGAGGGGAAGCACGGCGCCGAGGCGCAACGGGTCCTCATCCTCCGGCTGCGTCGTCCCGTCCTCGCCGGGCAGACCCTCCGGCTGCTCGACCGCTCCCTCGGCGGATCCGGCGGCCGGGCCGGCCGTGGGGGCGGTGACCGTTGCGCGGAACAGCGCCCGCATCCCGCCCTCGCTGATGTCGAGGCTCGCCCCCCGCAGCACCTCGGTCCCGACGGTCATCTGCACCTGCACGCTCAGCGGTGCGCGCACCGCCGACCGGCGCTGGCCGCGGGTGGCGGGGCCGACGGGCCGCAGCCGCCACTGGGGCGGGTCGGACCGCGTCGCGACCAGCTCGGTCGGCCGGGATCGCAGCTCCTCGGGGCCGCGCCACACCACCTCGACGTGCTCGCCGGGCTCGATCGCGACCCCCTGCTGCATCCGGTCCTCATCGACCGTCACCACGAACTCCGTGGCACCGGCCGCCTCGACCCAGCTCAGCAGCACGTCGCCCTTGCTGGTGACCAGCAGATCGACCACCGCTCGCGGCTCCGGGTAGTCGATCCCCGCGCTCTCGGCCATTGGTGCCCCCGTGTTCCTGAAACGATCCGTTCTGGTGGCGGCAGGCTAGTGGGGCAGGGTTACGAATTACTGAACGCGCTGCTCAGGCGGGGTGTGTCGGGTGTGTCGCCGGCGGGTCCGAGCGGGCGGAGTGGCGCCGCCTGGCGTGCGGCTGGGCAGTGTTCAGGCGGGGCCGCAGGTGAGCAGGTGGTCGACGGCGGCGGCGAACCCGTCGACGTCGTCGAGCGCCTCGGTGAACGGCACCCGCAGGTCGTAGCAGCCGTTCCGGCCCTGCACGCGGAACCGGACGCCGAACCGGTCCAGCCCCAGCAGCCGGACGTCGTCGTGCCGGCCGGCCCAGTGCTGCACCCGGCCCGTCAGCCGGCTCAGCGCAGCGGCCTGCTGCGCCATGAGATCGATCTCCGCGCCGCTGACCACGTCGGGCCGGGCGGCCCGGAAGTCGTCGGGGTCCACCTCGGCGCGCGTCCCGGACTCCTCGAGCTCGACCTCGGCCAGGTCCAGCCGCACCAGCGCCGCACCCAGACCCACCTCGAACAGCACCTCCGCGGGCGAGGAGTCGGCGAAGTCCAGCACCAGCTGCGGCGCGTCCTGCTCGCTCACCGGCACGAGCCAGCCGGTGAGCTGCACGAGCCCCCGGACGGGGTGGCGGAGCGGGAGGGGAGCGCGGTCGGCGACGGTCAACCGGGCGGGGACGTCGCCCAGCGGGGAGGAGCGCAGCGCCGTCATCACACCGCCGTCGGTGGGGACGACGAGCAGGACGTCACCGTCGGCCGTCGTCGTCGCGGCCAGCACCTGGCAGGAGCCGACCCCGGCGACGTGCAGGCTGGCGGCGGAGCGCACCGCGACGGTGCGGGCGCGCTCGGCCGCCGGCGGCTGCCGGTCGACGGCCGCGGACGAGTGGGTCGGGCCGGCCGTCATGGACCACCTCGGAGAGCTCGTGGGCGAGTAGTAAGGTGAGCCTAACCAAACCGGAGGTCCCGAGTGAACACGCCCCGTCCCAAGGTCCGGCTCAGCCGCGCGCTGGGCATCCCGCTCACCCCGAAGTGCGTGCAGTACTTCGAGCGCCGCCCGTACCCGCCGGGCGAGCACGGGCGGAAGCGTCGCAAGGACAGCGACTACTCCACCCGGCTCAAGGAGAAGCAGCGGCTGCGCGCGCAGTACGACATCAGCGAGACGCAGCTGCGCGCCGCCTTCGACCGCGCCAAGCGGACCGGCGGGAAGACCGGCGAGGCGCTGATCCAGGACCTCGAGTCCCGGCTGGACGCCACCGTGCTGCGCGCCGGGTTCGCCCGCACCATCTACCAGGCCCGCCAGTTCGTCACCCACCAGCACGTGCTGGTCAACGGCAAGCGGGTCGACCGCCCGTCCTACCGGCTCAAGCCCGGGGACTTCGTGCAGATCGCGGAGAAGTCGCGGACGAAGGAGCCGTTCGTCGTCGCCGCGTCCGGGGCGCACGCCGAGGCGCCGAAGTACCTCGAGGTCCGGCTGGCCGACCTGGTCTGCCGCTACGAGCGGACGCCGACCCGCGACGAGGTGCCGGTCGTCTGCGAGGAGCAGCTGGTCGTGGAGTACTACTCCCGCTGACCTCCCCGCGGGAAGGTGCGCACCGCCCGCATCGGCTGCCTGGTGGGCCGGTGCGCGCCTCCCGCCGTCGGATCCACCCTTGCCGTGCGTGCGCGGAGCCGTCAGGCTGCGCCACCACGTGGGCGAGCTCCGGGAACGTGCCGCACGACGCACACGCCGAGCGCTTCCGGTTGACGAGCCCGCCGGAGAACGAGATCCCGGTGGTCCTGCCGCTCGCGGCCGTGCTCGGCCGCAGCGACCACGCGGCGGTCGCGCTCACCCGCGTCGCGGTCTTCTCGACGGGGGTGCTCGTCGACCTCGTCGTCCGCGTGCGTCCCGGCGCCATCCCCATGGTGGACCTGCACGAGATGGTGTGGCGGAGCGGCGACGGCGCACCGCGGATGCTGGTCGGGGTCCAGCTCGCCGACGGCACCCGCCTGGACAACGACCGCCGCCAGGGGCCGATGGAGGACGTCGTCTTCTCCTCGCAGGGCGGCAGTGGCAACGAGCACTCGGTCGACCAGGGCTGGTGGCTGGCCCCGCTCCCGCCACCCGGGCCGGTGCGGTTCGTCGTGCGCGGCCCGGTGCTGGGGATCGAGGAGACGGTGACCGAGCTCGACGGGACGGCCATCCGCCGGGCGGCCGAGGACGTGGTCGAGCTCTGGCCGTGGACGCCGCCGGAGCCGGCGCGCGAGGAGTCGGGGCGCCATCCCGACGTGCCGCCGGACAGCTGGTTCGCCGGCTGACGACCAGGCGGCCAGGCGGGCCGCCCAGCAGACCGTCGGCGGCCGCGCATCGGCGCTGGCCCCCCGTGGTGGGGAAAAGGTCGTGCCCAATGCACCCCGTGCGGGCGCGGGTGCGAGGATATGGGCAGCACGAACGAACGGCCGCCGCCACGGTGGTCCGGCGTGTGCCGGGCCATCGGGAGGCAGCGCTGAACAGGCACCTGGCGGAGCTGATCCCCGGTGGACCCCGGACGGAGCTGCAGCGGCTGGTCCTCGAGCACGACTGGGGGACGACCGCCCTCGGCCCGCAGGCGGACTGGTCACCGACGCTGCGGACCACGGTCAGCACCGCGCTGAACTCACGCTTCCCGTTCCTGCTGATGTGGGGACCGGAGCTCGTCATGGTCTACAACGACGACTACGCCCCCATGCTCGGCGCCCGGCACCCGGCCGCCCTGGGCGGGTCGGCGCGGGATGTCTGGGCCGACATCTGGCCGGCCCTGGACCCGATGGTCGCCGAGGTCATGGCGGGGCGGGCCACGTACTCGGAGGACCTGCTCCTGGTCATGACCCGCCACGGGTTCGAGGAGGAGACCTACTTCTCCTTCTCGTTCAGCCCGGTGGTCGAGCCGGGCGGCGCGGTCGTCGGCCTGCTCGACACCGTGGTCGAGACCACCCACCGCGTGCTGGCGGCGCGCCGACTCGGCATCCTCCAGCGGCTCGGCAGCCTGCCGCGCGCCTCGCACGGCGACACGACGGAGGCGGTGTCCACCGCGCTCGGGGTGCTCGCCGACGCGCGCACGGACTGCCCGTTCGGGCTGGTCTACCTGGCGGACGAGGACGGGAAGCCGCGCTTCGTCGCCGGGCAGGGCCTCGGCGTGCACGGGGAACTGGCCACCAGTGCCATCCCCGAGCAGGTGCTCCGCGCCATGGCGACCGGCGAGGCGCAGACGGTGACCGGGCTGGCCGGCGTCCTGCCGGGGCTGTCCAGCGTCGGCGCGAGCCCGGCCGGACAGGCCGACGTCGACACCGCCGTCGCCCTGCCGCTCACGGCCGCCGGCGCCGAGCGGCCGATCGGTGCGCTGGTCCTGGGCGCCAGCCCGCACCTCCCCCTGGACGACGGCTACCGCATCTTCATGGCGTTGGCCGCCGGGCAGGTCGCCGCGGCGATCGCCGACGCGCAGGCGGTCGTGGCCGAGCGGCGGCGGGCCGAGGAGCGGGCACGGTCCGAACGCGCGCGCGCCCAGTTCTTCACCGACGTCGCCGTCACCCTGCAGCGCGCGGTCCTCGGGCCGACCGCGCTGCCCGAGGGGTTCGCCGTCCACTACGAACCGGCCACCGGCACGCTCGAGGTCGGCGGGGACTGGTACGACGTGGTGGACCTCCCCGGTGGCGGCTACGGCGTGATGGTCGGCGACGTCGTCGGCCGGGGTCTGCCGGCCGCGGCGGTGATGGGCCAGCTGCGCAGCGCCGGCCGGGCGCTGCTGCTGGAGAGCCGGTCCCCCGCCGACGTGCTGTCGGCTCTCGACCGGTTCGCCGCGCTGGTTCCCGGCGCCGCTGTGAGCACGGTCTTCTGCGCCGTCGTCGACCCGCTCGCGGGCATCCTCTGCTACAGCAGCGCCGGGCACCTGCCGGCGATCCTGGTCGAGGAGAACGGTGCCACCTCGCTGCTGGAGGCGGCGAGCGCGCTCCCGCTCGCCGTCGCGGACGGGGACGGGCGCCCGGAGGTCGAGGTGGCCTTGCCCGCCGGCTCGACGCTGCTGCTCTGCACCGACGGCCTGGTCGAGCGGCGGCACGAGGCGCTGGACGAGGGGATCGGCCGGGCGGTCGACGCGCTGGTCGACGGCCGGCACCTCGGCCCCGCCGAGCTGAAGGCGCGGCTCACCGAGCGGCTGCTCGGCGACGCCCCGGACGACGACGTCGCCTTCGTGCTCTTCCGCTGCGGCTGACGCGGGCGCGGTAGCCGGGGATGGACGTCGTCCGGGTGAGCAAGCGGCTGTCCTTCGTCCTGCGGCACCGCCCCGAGTCGGTCGGGATCACCCTGGACCCCGCCGGCTGGGCCGACGTCGACGTGCTGCTCGCGGCGCTCCACCTCACCCGCGAGCAGCTCGAGCACGTCGTGGCCGCCGACGACAAGCGCCGGTACGAGCTCCGGGGTGGCCGCATCCGCGCCAGCCAGGGGCACAGCGTCGCCGTCGATCTCGGTTACGCGGACGAGACGCCACCGGACGAGCTCTTCCACGGCACCGTGGCGCGTTTCCTGGCGGCCATCCTCGCCGAGGGGCTGCGCCCGGGACGTCGGCACGCGGTCCACCTGAGCGCCGACGTCGTCACCGCCCGCGCCGTCGGGAGCCGCCGCGGCGCACCGGTCGTGCTGCGCGTCGACGCCGCCGCGATGGCCCGCGAGGGCGCGCGGTTCAGCCGCTCGGCCAACGGGGTGTGGCTGGTCGCCGCGGTACCGCCCCGCTACCTGACCGTGCTCGGCGGCTGACCGGTCAGGACGGCACCCGGAGCGCCAGCAGGGCGATGTCGTCGTCGCCGCGGGTGCCCAGCGCGCTCAGCAGGCCGTCGCACATGCGGTCCAGCGGCTCCCGGCCGCGCTCCTCCAGCGCCCGCACCAGCCAGGCGGTGCCGTCGTCGAGGGTCATGCCGCGCCGCTCGACCAGCCCGTCGGTGTAGAGCAGCAGCGTGTCGCCCCGCCGGAGCACCACCTCGTGGTCGGTGCGCGGTGGCCCGTCGGCGGTGCCGGCTCCGAGCAGCCGGTCGGGTTCCCGTTCCAGCACCTCCACGCAGCCGTCGGCCCGCACGACCACCGGGGGCGGATGCCCCGCGTTCGACCACTGCAGCGGCACCGCGTTCCCGGCCACGCCCCGCGGGTCGACGGACGCCACGGCCACGGTCACCAACGTGTCCAGCCCCAGGCCCTCCAGTACGTCGTCCAGCACGGTCAGCGCGGCGGCGGGGGAGCCGTGCCCGACCCGGGCGAGCGCGCGGAGCATCCCGCGGGTCTGCGCCATGGTGGCTGCCGCGGGCGCGTCGTGGCCGGCGACGTCGCCGATGACCAGCATGGTGCGGCCGTCGGTCAAGGGAAAGGCGTCGTACCAGTCACCGCCGACCTGAGCCTCTCGCGCGCCGGGGAGGTAGCGGGCGGCCGTCTCGAGCCCCGGGACCTGCGGGATGCCGCCCAGCAGCGCCCGCTGCAGCGTCTCGCCGGTGTGGACGGAGGCCCGTGTCGCGGCGGCCTCGGCGCCGAGCCGGGCCACGTGGGCCTCCCGGCGGAGCCGCAGCTCGCAGGTCACCACGGCCAGGATCCCGCCGAGGGCGACGGCGACCAGCCGGACGCTCTGCGCCACCGCTGTCTCGGCGGTGTACTGCTGGCTGTAGAGGCCGAGGAGCGTGGTGACGACGAACGCGGACGCCGCGTACGCGACGGTGGCCTGCCGGCTCAGGAAGGTCGCCGACGCGAGCGGGGCGATGACGGTGAGCCCCAGCACCACCTGGCCGCGGCCGGTGATCACCTCGGCGATCACGACGAGCAGCAGCACGATGGCCGGCAGCGCGGTGTTCACGCGCCCGAACCGCTTCACCGCATCCCCCTCGTGCCCGCCAGCAGCGCGGCGCGTCCCCTGGTCAACCTAGAGGACGGTGGCGGCCTCGCCGTCGACCCCCGGAGCGGTCAGCCGCCGGTGCCGGGCATCGAGTCCAGGGGCAGGCCGACGTAGAGCATGCCGATGAGGGCCCCGCCGTCGTCCCGCAGCCCGGTGTAGGCGGTGAAGTACGGCCGGTCGGCAACCGTGGCCGCACCGGTGTAGGTCCCGCCGGCCAGCACGGCGGCGAGCACCGGGTTCGGGCGGCCGTCGGGGCCGGTCCGCGCGATGGCGGTGCCGACATTGCGCCGGCCGGCGGGCGTGAGCACCGTCGTCGCCACCCGCACCATGCTCCCGGCCTCGTCGAGGCGCTGGAACAGCGTGCAGCTGCCGCCGACCTGCCGCACCACCTCGTCGACGAGCCGCGACGGCCGGCGGGGGTCGTCGCTGCGCTCCAGGGGCATGTCGCCGAGCAGCAGGTCGGGGAGCGCGGCGGTGTGCGTGGCGCCGGTGGTCTGGTCGCGCACGGGAAAGGGGGTCCGGGCGTCGCCGAGTCGGGCGCCACCCAGGTCGGCCAGCTGCTGCTCGGCCACCGCGAGGGCTCGCCGGACGTAGACCACCCGCTGGCTGTCGGCCAGCTGCCCGACGGCCTCGCTGATCCGTGCGGAGCCGCCGGCCGCGCGGTCGACGTTCTCCACGACGCGCTCGGTGGCCGCCCGCTGCTGCTCGACGGCGGCGGCGATGGTGTCCTGCGCCTCGGCGATGGAGCCGAGCGTCCCGGTGATCCGCCGGACCGCCTCGACGGCCTGCTGGGTCTCCCGCTGCACCGCCGTGATCTGCGCGTCGATGTCGCGGGCCGCCTGCGCCGTCCGGTCGGCGAGCTCCTTGACCTCGTCGGCGACGACGGCGAACCCGCGGCCGAGGTCGCCCGCGCGGGCGGCCTCGACGGAGGCGTTCAGCGCGAGGAAGCGGCTCTGCTGGCTGATCGCGCCGATCAGCCGGACGAACTGGGTGATCGACTCGCTGGCGGTCCGCAGCGCGGCGATCCGCTCGTCGACGGCCTGCGCGTCCTGCACCGCCTCCTCGGCGACGGCCGAGGCCCGGCCGGTGCTGGCGGAGATGTCGCCGATGGCGGCCCGCAGCTCGGCGAGGGAGGCGGCGGCCTCCGCGGAGGTGTCGGAGACCTCGCGCGAGGCCCGGGCGAGGACGCCGGCCTGACGCGCGGCGTCCTCCATGCTGGTGTCCCGCCCGGCGGGGCCCCGGGGTGGGCGCGATGCCGGCACGGCCGCCGCCGTCGCCGGGGGGAGCGGAGCGGGGCCTGACGACGCGGACGGACGCACGACCCGTTGCCTCCTGCAGCTGCCGGTGGACCTGCCCGTCGGCCGGGAGGTTCCGAGACACGCTAGGCCGCATGCCCGGCACCCCCGGAAGGCGCGCCGGTCGACCGCCGAAGCCGCCCGTAGGAAGCCATTCCGGCGCCATTCGGTGACCGTCCCGAAACTGTCGACTCGGCGACTCGAGTTTCTTTTGGGACAGGAGTTGAGAATGCGCAGGGTCGTGCCGAGAACAGGGGCGTCAACGAATCGGCGCAGCCAGCACGTGGACCGGGTGACCAGCATCCCGGCGGGTCTGGGCCACTGAGAGAACAGGACCACTGCAATGCGCCTGTCGCGCGTTCTGCTCGCCGGTGTCGCGGTCGCCGGCATCGCCGCCACCACCTCCGCCTTCACCGCCGGAAACACCGTCGACGCCAGCATCGCGGGCTTCGGCGCCAACACCGTCAGCGGTGTGACCGTCACAAACATCCAGTACGTGCCGTCGACCACCGACCACGCCAATCTGGCGCAGGTCGTCTTCACCGTGCAGGAGGACGTCGACACCGGTCACGGGGCGAGCCTGACGCTGCGCAACGGCCCTAGCAGCAACACGACTCCGGGCAGCATCGTCGGGACCTACGAGTGCACGACCTTCGGCACCCACGACGGGACGGTGGGCACGATCACCTGCAACACCGCACCCAACCCCGCGTTCACCAGTTTCACGGGCGTCGGCCTGGCCGTCTTCCAGACGGCCCCCTGACCCACCCATTCGAATAGGGCGGGTGCCGTGCGCCTGCCCGCCCTCCTCGTACCGGTGTCCACGCCATGACTGCTACGTCCAAGGTCGCCAGCACCAGCGCCGTCGTCGCGCTGGTGCTGGCGACCCTGTGGTTGTTCTGGCCCGCCAGCCTCGGCGGCGGCACGACGTACGTCTCCACCTTCGGCAACAGCATGGAGCCGGCCTTCCACACCGGGGACCTGGCGGTCCTCAGCCGGGCCTCCACCTACTCGGTGGGTGACGTCGTCGCCTACCGGAGCGAGTCCCTCGACACGGTCGTCATGCACCGCATCGTCGCCGCGGACGCCGAGGGCTTCGTGACCCAGGGCGACAACAACGACTGGCTCGACGAGGACCGCCCGACGCAGGAGGAGATCCTCGGCCGGCTGTTCGTCCGCATCCCGCAGGGCGGCAAGGCGCTCAAGGCGATCAGCTCCCCCTCGGTGCTCGCGCTCGTGGGCGTCGCCTCGGCCCTGGTCCTCTCCGCGGCCCGCCGGAAGCGCGGCGGCCACCGGGCCCGGGCGCTCCGCCGCCGGCTGCCGACCCTGCGCACGCCGTCCTTCGCCGTCCCGTCGTTCCCGGTGCGCTCGGTGCAGCTCCCACGGGTCCCCCGCGGCTCGCTGACGGTGCTCGTGCGGGCCCGCGCCCGTCAGGTGGCGCTGGTGGCCGCCGCCGTCGCGCTGGTCGCCGCCCTGGGTGCCGGTGCGCTCCTCGTCGTCCCCGGCACCGAGGCGGTCGAGGAGCCGCTCACGGTCACCCAGCAGGGGCGTTTCTCCTACACCGGGACCGCCGAGCGCGGCACCACCTACCCCGACGGGACGGTGGGAACGGGGGACACCGTCTGGACCAGGCTGTCGACCGGGCTGACCGTCTCCTACGAGGACACCGTCACCGGCCCCGACCTCGCCGGCCTCCAGGGCGCGCTGCGCCTCGACGTCACCGTGCAGGCGGCCGACGGCTGGAGCACCTACCTCGCCAGCGGCCACGTCGTCGGCTTCACCGACGGGGTGGCTGCGGCGTCGGTCGAGGTCGATGCCGCCCGCGCCGCCGAGGTGCTGGCCCGGCACTACGCCGAGGTCGGCGTCTCGGGCAGCACCGCGACGCTGACCGTCACCCCCACCGTGGCCCTCACCGGCACCGTGCGGGGCACCGCCTTCGAGGCGGGCCCCCCGGCCGGCCTGGACTTCGCGCTCGACCCGACGGCCCTGCGGCTGGCCGGTGACCCCGGGACCGTGCTGACGGCGGCGACCCCGACGTCCATGCAGGTGACCACGGTCGGCCCCCGCTCGTTCGACGTCCTGGCGCTCTCGGTGCCCGTCGGCGTGGCCCGGGCCGTCGTCCTCGCCCTGCTGGCCCTCGCGCTGCTCGTCGCCGCGGCCGGTGCGCTGCTGGGCCGGACCGGCCGCGGCGACGCCGCCGACGAGTTCCTCGTGCGGCACGCCGACCGGATCGTGCCGGTCGCCGGGTTCGCCGCGGGCGGGACCGTCATCGACGTCTCCGACGCCGAGTCCCTGCGCCGGGTCGCGGAGCGGTTCGACACCGTCGTCCTGCACCACGCCGCCGCGGAGGAGGACGTCTTCGCCGTCCGGGACGTCGACGCGACCTACCGGTTCGTGGTGCCGGGCGGAGCGGGCGCCCGGCGCGGCAGGCCGCCCGTCCCGGCCCCGTCCCGGGCGCCCCGTGCGGCCGCCGACGAGGACCTCACCGCGCCGCTCCCACCCGTCGGCCTCCGCGGTCTCCTGGCCTGATCCCGGGAACGACATCGGGGAAGCAGGGCTCCGGAACGTCGTCCGGACCCCCACTTCCCCGAAGTGGTGTTCTGGGAACTACGCCTTGACGATCGCTGCCACCGGGCCGCCGCCGGACGGGCCCTGGTGCACCGCGGCCACCGAGACGAACACCGCCGGGTCGCCGGTCACCGACGCGGTCACGCCGCCCACGCACGCCTTGATCTGGCGGTGCCAGGAGACGTCGGAGTCGTCCAGCATGGCGTTGCGCCGCCCGCGCACCTTGCCGTCGGGCGAGGCCTCGCACTTGAGGAAGACGTTGACCAGCCGGTCGCCGAGGTCGGTGTGGTGCGGCCGCTCCGGCAGCTCGAGGCCGGCGTCGCGGATGGCTGCCCAGATGCCGTCCTGGTCCAGCGCGTCCTTCATCACCGAGTGGCCGACCCGGTAGTTGCCGCCGTGCCCGCGGGCGTTGCCGACGACGACGATCTGCGCCCGGTCCAGCTCCACACCCGACGAGCAGGACGCGACCGAGGAGTACAGCGACAGGTCGCGCATGATCTGCTCCTGCTTCGGCATCTCGATCTCGCCGAGCGCCACCGCGATCCCCAGCGCCGTCGTGCCGTTGGAGATGTCCATGGAGCCGTGCGGCTCCTCCAGGATGGTGGTCTCCCCGCGCTGGTGGGCGTCGCGGATCGTGTCGATCGTCAGCAGCGGCGTCTTGGTCTGCACGTAGTGCACGTCGGCCGGGTCGGTGATGCCCGCGGCCTCCATCGCCTTCTTCACGCCCTCGGCGACCTTCTCGACCATCGCGACGCGGCCGATGTCCTCGGGCAGCAGGACGTCGCTCATCGCGTAGCCCACGGTCAGCCGCGGCTCGTCGGTCTTCTCGACCGAGTCCTCGGGCAGCGTCGCGAAGACGGTCGCGTGCGGGCTGATGACGCCGTCGGTGCCACCGGACCACACGATCGGGATGTCGCCGACCTCCTCCTTGCTCCGCGAGCCCTTCTCGAGCAGCACCTCGCGGAAGGCACGGTCGGCGATGATCCGCGTGTAGTCGTTGATCCCGCCGTTGCCCTCGGTCTTGCCGATGACGGCGATGACGCGGTCGGCCTCCATGACGCCGTCGTCGATCAGCTTGGCGAGCTCGGAGGCGTCGCTGACGTTGTGCAGCGGGACCTTGCGGACCTCGATCGGTGCGGGCATGCGGGTTCCCTTCAGGAGTGGGTGAGGACGGTGCCGGCGTCGTCGCCACGGACGGCGTCGGCGATGTGCTGGAGCGAGGTGATGACGGCGCGGGTGGGCGGGGCGTGGCCGGCGGCGGAGCCTTCGACGAAACGGAGAGCTGCTTCCACCTTCGGGCCCATCGATCCTCGGGCGAACTGCCCGGCCGCCGCCAGTTCACGCAGCTCGGCGACGGTGACCCGGCCCAGCGGGCGCTGTGACGGGGTGCCGAAGTCGACCATCACGTTCGGGACGTCGGTGGCGATGACCAGGGTGTCGGCGTCCACGTCGCGGGCGAGGATCGCGGCGGTCAGGTCCTTGTCGATGACCGCCTCGACGCCGCGCAGCGCGTGCCCGTCGACGTGGTCGTCGATCACCGGGATGCCGCCACCGCCGGCGCACACCACGACGAACCCGGCCGCGGCCAGGGCGTGGATGGCGGGCGAGTCGACGACGGCCCGGGGTTCCGGTGAGGCGACGACGCGCCGCCAGCCCTTCTCCCCGCGGTCCTCCCAGGTCTGCCCGAGCGAGACGAACTGTTCCGCCCGCTCCCGCGGCAGGAAGCGGCCCACCGGCTTGGAGGGCTCGGCGAAGCGCGGGTCGTCGGCGTCGACGCGGGTGCGGGTGACCAGCGCGGCGGTGCGCTGGGGGAGGCCGCGCACGGCGAGGGCGGCGTCCAGCTCGTCGGCGACGGTGAAGCCGATGGTGGCCTGGGTCTGCGCCACGTTCCAGTCCAGCGGCACCGGGGGCACCTCGTGGGCGGCGAGCTCGTTCTTGACCAGCAGGTTGCCGACCTGCGGGCCGTTCCCGTGGGTGAGCACCACCTGGACGCCCGCGGCGACGACCTCGGCGACGTGCCCGGCGGCCTGCCGGATCGCATCGCGCTGCGCCTGCGGGGTCGCGGAGCCGTCGGCCCCGGTCATGGCGTTGCCGCCCAGGGCGATCACCACGCGCGTCGACGTCACCCCGCCGACCCTAGCCGCATTTCCCTTAGCGGTGAAGTACTTCTCCGGAGGAGGGTCAGCTCGGCTCGGCCGGGTCGTCGTCGTAGGAGCCCAGCGGTCGCTGCGCCCAGAGCACGTCGCGCCACCGGCCGTGCTTGAACCCGATCCGCCGGTAGGTGCCGATCGGCTCGAAGCCCATCGCCGTGTGCAGGCCCTCGCTCGGCTCGTTGGGCAGCGTCATCCCGGCGATCGCGGTGCGGAACCCGCGGGCGGCCAGCCGCTCGAACAGCGCTTCGTAGAGGGCGCGCCCGCCGCCGCGCCGTCGTCGCCCGCCGTCCAGGTAGACGCTCACCTCGCAGCTCCACCGGTAGGCGGCGCGCTCCTTGTACGGCCCGGCGTAGGCGTAGCCGACGACGGCGCCGTCGTCCTCGAGGACCAGCCAGGCGTGCGCCCGCCGGGCCGCCGCGATCCGCTCCGCCATCTGTGCCGGCGTCGGCGGCTCGAGCTCGAAGGTGATCGCCGTGCCGGTGACGTAGGGCGCGTAGATCGCGGCGCAGGCGGCGGCGTCCGCCGGGGTGGCGTCGCGGACGGTCGGAGCGGGGGCACCCATGATCGTCAACGTAGCCGGGCGCCGGGTCGGAGCGCGGTGAGCTGGAACACCCGTGCCCCTCGGCTAGCGTCCCCGGCCGTGCCTCCCGCCCCCTCCTCGACGACCGTTGCGGGGCTGGTCACCGCGCTCGTGGGCTTCCTGAGCTCCTTCGCCGTCGTCCTCACCGGTCTGCGGGCGGTCGGGGCCACACCGGAGCAGGCCGCCTCGGGCCTGCTGGTCCTCTCGGTCGCGATGGGCGTGGCCACCGTCCTGCTCGCCCAGCGGACGCGGATGCCGATCACCGTGGCCTGGTCCACGCCCGGGGCCGCACTGCTGGCGACGGCCTCGGCGCCCTCCTGGTCGGTGGCCGTCGGCGCCTTCCTCCTCGTCGGCGTCCTCGTCCTGCTCACCGCTGCGTGGCCCCGGCTGGGCGAGGCGATCGGCGCCATCCCCCCGGTGCTCGCCCAGGCCATGCTCGCCGGCGTCCTCGTGCCGCTGTGCCTCCAGCCGGTCCGGGCCGCGCTGGAGATCCCCTGGCTGGTGGTGCCCGTCGTGCTTGTCTGGGTGGTGCTCCTGCGGTTCTCCCCGCGCTGGGCCGTGCCGGCTGCCTTCGCGGTCACCCTCGGCATCATCGGGTGGCTGGCCGTCCGGGACGGCGGCGTCCCGGTCGCGGCGCTGCTGCCGAGCCTGGTGTGGACGACCCCGGACTTCGGCTCGGTCGCCGTCGTCGGCCTGGCCCTGCCGCTGTTCCTGGTCACCATGGCCTCGCAGAACGTGCCGGGCATGGCGGTGCTGGCCGCCTTCGGCTACCGGGCGCCCTGGCGCCCGGCCATGGCGGTGACCGGCGCCGGCACGCTGCTCGTCGCCCCGTTCGGCGGTCACGCGATCAACCTGGCCGCCATCAGCGCGGCACTGGCGGCCGGTCCGGAGGCCGACGCCGACCCCGGGCGCCGCTACCTCGCCGCCCGCACCGCCGGCCTTGCCTACGTCGGGTTCGCGGTGGTCTCCGCCGCCGTCGCAGCCCTCGTCGCCACGGCCCCGGCCGGCTTCGTCGCGGCGGCCGCCGGCCTCGCCCTGTGGCCGGTGCTGGCCTCGTCCCTCAGCGCCGCGCTGGCGCGGGCGGAGGACCGGATCCCCGTCGTCGCCAACTTCCTCGTGGCGATCAGCGGGATCACCGTCGGCGGCATCGGGTCGGCGTTCTGGTCGCTGGTAGTCGGGCTGGTGCTCTGGGCCTGGTACCGGCCGTCCCCCACCGCGCCGGAGCCCACCGTCCCGGCCTGACGGGGACCTGGCGTCAGCGGCGCCAGAAGTCGAAGCGGTCCCGGCCCGGGCGGAACCCGGCCGCCTCCGCGACGGCGACGGCGAGGTCGAACTTCTGCCCGACGGCGGCAGGCGCGTGCGCGTCGCTGCCGAAGCTGACCGCTTCCCCGCCTGCCTCGTAGAACCAGCGCACCTGGTCCGCCGACGCCAGCGGGCTGCTGGTGTTGATCTCCAGCGCCCGGCCGCTCCCGGCCAGGGCCCGGAACACCGCCCGGTACTCCTCCTCGTAGTCCTTCTCCACGTACCGCTGCGAGCCGCCGGGCCAGTACCGGCGGGGGAAGTCCACGTGGGCCAGGACCTGGAAGACGTCGCTGCTCTCGATCATCCCGACCATCTCGCCGAGGTAGCGGCGCATGGTGGCGTCGGCGTCGACGTGCAGGAGCCGGCCGACACCGACCAGCCGACCCTGGTCGGAGAGCGAGTGCAGCGAGCCGAGGATGCGGTCGACCGGGGAGTCCTCGAGGTGGCGGGCGATGCTCGCGGCGAACAGGTGCGGCTCGCCGGTCTCGATGCCCGACCAGATCCGCAGTTCCGGGAACCGGTCGCGCACCTCGGCCAGCTCGGCGAAGTAGCCCTCGACGTCGATCGGCAGCTGGTGGGCCGGGTAGCGGTCGACCAGCCCTTCCGCGGTCGCCCGGTCCTCCTCGTGCCAGACGGTGAAGTCGAGGTGCTCGGTGAAGGCGACCGCGGGCAGGCCCTGGGCGATCGCCCGCTCGCACGCCCTGCGCATGGTCGACGAGTCGGGGGTGTCCCACGACCAGTGGGTGTGCACGTGGTTGTCGGCCGGAAGCTGCCCCTGGTGGTCCATCGCCTGTGGATTCTCCCCGTCGTCCACCGGTCGCGCGCGGGGGGCCGTCGCTGTCGGCGGTGGTGCCTACTGTCGTCGGCATGAGCACCGCCGCACCGCCGTCCTCGATCGCCGACGAGGCCCTGGAGATCCTCCGGGAGCTGACCGGCCGCCCCGACGCGGTCTTCCGCGAGGGGCAGGACGCCGCCGTCGCCGCGCTGGTCGAGCGCTCCCAGCGGGCGCTGGTCGTGCAGCGCACCGGCTGGGGCAAGTCCGCCGTGTACTTCGTCTCCACCGCCCTGCTGCGCCGCCGCGGCGCCGGGCCGACGCTGCTCGTGTCCCCGCTGCTGGCGCTGATGCGCGACCAGGTGGCCGCCGCGGCCCGCGCCGGCATCCGCGCGGTGGAGATCTCCAGCGCCAACATGACGGAGTGGGACGACATCGCCGCCCGCCTGGCCGCCGACGACGTCGACGTCCTGCTCGTCTCGCCCGAGCGGCTCACCAACCCGCGCTTCCGGGAGGAGCAGCTGCCCGGGCTGGTGGCCCGCTGCGGGCTGGTCGTCGTCGACGAGGCGCACTGCGTCTCCGACTGGGGGCACGACTTCCGCCCCGACTACCGCCGGATCCGCGACCTGCTGGGCACGCTGCCGGCCGGCACGCCGGTCCTGGCCACCACCGCGACGGCGAACGAGCGGGTGGTGGCCGACGTCGCCGAGCAGCTCGGCGCCGGGGGCGTCGAGGTGACCACCGTCCGCGGTCCGCTCTCCCGCGACTCGCTCCGCCTGGGCGTGCTGCGGCTGCCCTCGGACCGGGCCCGCCTGGCCTGGCTCGCCGCCCACCTCGGCGACCTGCCGGGCAGCGGCATCGTCTACACGCTCACCGTCGCGGCGGCCGAGGAGACGGCGAACCTGCTGCGCGACGCCGGCCACGAGGTCCGCGCCTACACCGGCCGGCTCGACGACGCCGACCGCAAGGACGCCGAGGAGGCGTTGCGGAAGAACGAGGTGAAGGCGCTGGTCGCCACCTCCGCCCTGGGCATGGGCTTCGACAAGCCCGACCTGGGGTTCGTCGTCCACCTGGGCGCGCCGTCGTCGCCGGTCAGCTACTACCAGCAGGTCGGCCGTGCGGGCCGCGCGGTCGAGCACGCCGACGTGCTGCTGCTCCCCGGCCCCGAGGACATCGCGATCTGGCAGTGGTTCGCCACCTCGTCCATGCCGCGCGAGGACCACGCCGCCGCGGTGCTCACGGCGATGGCCGACGGCAAGGCCTGGTCGGTGGCCCGCCTGGAGACGGTGGCCGACGTCCGGCGGTCCCGGCTGGAGCTGCTGCTCAAGGTCCTCGCCGTCGACGGTGCGGTGGAGCGGGTGCAGGGCGGCTGGCGCTCGACCGGGCAGCCGTGGGTCTACGACGCCGACCGCTACGCCGGGGTCACCCGCACCCGGGAGGCCGAGCAGCGCGCGATGCTCACCTACGCCAAGCCGGTCGACGAGGCCGAGTGCCGCATGGCATTCCTGCAGTCCGCGCTCGACGACCCGACCGCCGCCCCCTGCGGCCGCTGCGACGTCTGCGCCGGGCCCTGGTACGCCACCGACGTCCCCGAAGCGGCGTCCGAGGCGGCGTCCGCCGCGCTGGACCGTCCCGGGGTGGAGCTGGCGCCGCGGGCGATGTGGCCGACCGGCGCCGACCGGCTGGGCGTCGACGTCAAGGGGAAGATCCCGCCGGGGGAGCAGCTGGCGACCGGCCGCGCCGTCGCCCGGCTGACCGACCTCGGCTGGGGACAGCGCCTGCGGTCCCTCCTCGGCGACGACGGCGTCGGCGGTGTGGTGGAGCTCGACCTCGAGGCGCCCAGCATCGAGGAGGACCCGGACGCCGCCTTCGACGTGCCGGTGCGCCGCTCCGTCTCCGACGTCCCACCGGACGAGGAGCTCCTCCGGGCCTGTGGCCGCGTGCTCGCCGCCTGGGACTGGGCGGAGCGCCCGGCGGCCGTGGTGGCGGTGCCGTCGCGCCGCCGCCCCCGGCTGGTGACGGGCGTCGCGCAGGGGCTGGCGCGCATGGGCCGGCTCCCCTACCTGGGCGAGCTCTCCCTGGCCCACGGTGGGCCGACCGGGCAGCCTGGCGGGAACAGTGCCTTCCGGCTGGCGGCCGTGTGGGACCGGATCGTCGTGGGCCCGGAGCTGCGCGACCGGCTGGCGGAGGTGTCGGGACCGGTGCTGCTGGTCGACGACCTGGCCGACTCGCGCTGGACCATGACCGTCGCCGGCCGGGAGCTCTGCCGGGCCGGCGCATCGTCGGTGCTGCCGTTCGCCCTGGCGCTCACCGCCTGAAGGAGGACCCCTCTGCCCCCCACGCCTCGCACGCTCGGCGCGGGCCCCTGCAGAGGGGCCGCGTATCCACAGCTTTTCGCACACATGTGCGAAAAGTCGGGGTAGCGTGCCGGCATGGAGAAGGACCCCGTCCCCCTCGCCGCTCGCCCGCTCGCCGCGAGCCTCCGGACGGGGCCTGCCCAGCCCTCGATGTGGGATCTCGCCGACGAGGCGACGCTCCAACCCCTGGATGGCGCGACCCGTCACGACCTGGGCCGGGGGGCGTGGGTCGACCACCTGCCCGGCTGGGTGGCCGGCTCGGACGAGGTGCTCGACGTGCTGCTCGGTGACATCGGCTGGCGGGAGGACCGCCGGCAGATGTACGAGCGGGAGGTCGCGGTCCCGCGGCTGCTCCGCTGGTACTCCGGCCGCGAGCAGCTGCCGCACCCGCTGCTCGGCGAGGCCCGGGATCGGCTGAACCGGCACTACCTGCCCGAGCTGGGCGAGCCGTTCGTCACCGCGGGGATGTGCCTCTACCGCGACGGGCGGGACAGCGTGGCCTGGCACGGTGACCGCATCGGCCGCGGGCGATCGGCCGACACGATGGTCGCGATCGTCTCCTTCGGCTCGCCCCGCCCGCTGCTCCTGCGCCCGGTCGGCGGCGGGGAGTCGCTGCGCTTCCCCCTCGGCCACGGTGACCTCGTGGTCATGGGCGGTTCCTGCCAGCGCACCTGGGAGCACTGCATCCCGAAGACGACCAAGCCGGTCGGACCGCGGGTGAGTGTCCAGTTCCGCCCTCGCGGCGTCGCCTGAGCCCGAAAAGTGCGGAACGACGGGGCTGGAGGCGCCGTCCCCTGGCTCCGCGCGGGGCCCGGGGACCCCCCCTGCAGACCCCCTCGGAGAGCGTGTACTGTTCTCCCTGCACCGAGCGAGAACGGACCGGGCCGCGAGGCCCGGGAAACCGCCGGACGAGCCCCCGAGGTTCACCGATGCGGAGCCCGGTGTACAGTGGAGAAACCGCCTCGAACGATGGCCAAGAAATTGGCCGGGATTCTTGCGCGTCCGCTCCTTGAGAACTCAACAGCGTGCCGAAAGTCAGTGCCAAGTAATACCCCGTGCCCTGGCCACTGTGTGGTTGGGGCTGGGATTCCTTTGGTTGATTGATATCGCGAGTGTCAGCTCGCGGTTCTCAGCTGCGATCAAATCATCTACGGAGAGTTTGATCCTGGCTCAGGACGAACGCTGGCGGCGTGCTTA
>NZ_JBJHAT010000034.1:0-54527 GCF_054051175.1 Blastococcus sp. SYSU DS0753
CCCCCCCCCCCCCCCCCCCCCCCCCCCCCCCCCCCCCCGCCCCCCCCCCCCCCCCCCCCCCCCCCCCCCCCCCCCCCCCCCCCCCCCCCCCCCCCCCCCCCCCCCCCCCCCCCCGGGTGTCTCGTGCGTGTCGGGCCACCGCACGTGCGACGATCGCCTCTCGTGCGGGTGGGGACACGGGGCGAGCTGCCCCGCGAGGTCAGGGTCCTGGCGGTCATCGCCTTCGTCGTGGCGCTCGGCTTCGGCATCGTCGCCCCGGCGATCCCCCTGTTCGCCCGCAACTTCGGGGTCGGGACCACCGCCGTCGGGCTGGCGGTCAGCGCCTTCGCGTTCTTCCGCTTCGTCTCCGCCTTCAGCGGCGGCACCCTGGTCGAGCGGTTCGGCGAGCGGCTCGTGCTCGCCTCCGGGCTGGTGGTCGTCGCCGTCACCACCGGTCTCGCCGGGCTGGCCGGGTCCTTCCCGCTCTTCCTCGGGCTGCGGGCCGCCGGCGGGATCGGCAGCGCCATGTTCACCGTCGCGGCGCTCTCGCTGCTGCTGCGGGTGGCCCCGCCGTCGCACCGCGGGCGGGCCGCGGCCACCTGGCAGGGCGGCTTCATCCTCGGCGGCATCGCCGGGCCGGCCGCCGGCGGGCTGCTGGCGGAGCTCTCCCCCCGGCTGCCGTTCTTCCTCTACGCCGGGTTCCTGCTGGTGGCCGGTGCGGTGGGCGTCGCGCTGCTGCGCACCGCCGAGCCCGACCCGGCCGCGCCCCCGGCGGGTGACGCCGCCGGCCCCGACCTCGACGCCGGCCCGGTCCGGCTGGGCAGCGCGCTGCGCTCGCGGGTCTACCTGGCCGCGCTGCTGGCCAACTTCGGCGTCGGCTGGGTGCTGTTCGGCGTCCGCAACTCCCTGGTACCGCTCTACGTCACCGAGGAGCTGGGCCGGACCGTGGCCTGGGCGGGGGCCGGGCTGCTCGTCGGCTCGGTCGCGCAGGCGCTCGGCCTGCTCCGATCCGGCCGACTGGTGGACGGCTGGGGACGCCGGCCTTCGCTGATCGTGGGCGCGGCGCTGGCGACGGCGGCCATGGCGGTGCTGGTCCTGCCGCCCGTCCTCTGGGCCTTCCTGCTGTCCATGGCCGTCTTCGGGCTCGCCGCCTCGCTGCTCGCCAGCGCCCCGGCGGCCCTGGTCGGCGACCTGAGCGCCGGGCGGGGCGGCCGGGTCGTCGCGGTGTTCCAGATGTCGGCGGACCTGGGTGCCATCGCCGGGCCCCTGATCGCCGGCTGGCTCACCGACGTGGCCGGATTCCAGGTGGCGTTCGGCGTGAGCACCGCGGTGCTCGCGGCCGGGCTCCTCGGTGGGCTGGCCATCCCGAGGACCGCGCCCGCCCCGGCGCCGGCGGCGACGCCGGCCGCCTGACCCCGGATCCCGACGGCGGTGAGGACGAGCCGTTGATCCACCCCGGCCGCTTCGTCGCCGAGGTTCACCGGTTGCCGGCAGGCGCCGTCCGCTCCGCGCCTCCCGGCCCGGTGATCTCAGCATGACTCGTGCCCTGCCCACTCCTGTGGGCAGGGCACGAGTGATGCAGAGGGCACCTGCCCGAGCTCCCGGGCCGGGCTCACGAGCACCGGCGTGGACGGCGGGAACCGGGCGGGGTCGTCGGCGGGAACCGGGCGTCAGCGGCTGCGGTACAGCCGGGTGGTCAGCGGGAGGAAGACCGCGGCCAGCGCGGCGGCCACCGCCAGCGAGACGCCGATCGCGACGCCGTCCGGCGTGCCGTCCATCAGCGAGCGGCACGCCGTGGCCAGCACCGAGATCGGGTTGACGTCGACGAACGCCTGCAGCGGCCCGGGCAGGGTGGCCGGGTCGACGAACACGTTGGAGAGGAACGTCAGCGGGAAGATGCTCATGAACCCGGCGTTCATCACGGCGTTCGGGCTGCGCATCAGCAGGCCGAGCACCGAGAAGGCCCACGACAGCCCGAACGAGAAGACCACCACCAGGGCCAGCGCCGCCACGGCCCCCGCCACCCCCGCGTCCGGGCGGTAACCCAGCAGCACGCCGACGACGATGATCACCGTGCCCGCCACGACGTACCGGACGCTGTCCCCGAGCAGCGAGCCCAGCAGCGGCGCCGGCCGCCAGATCGGCAGCGACCGGAAGCGGTCGACGACGCCCTTGGTGAGGTCGGTGTTGAGCGAGACGCCGGAGTAGACCGTCGTGAAGAGCACCGACATGACCAGCAGGCCGGGCAGCGTGTAGTCCAGGTAGGCGCTGGTGGAGCCCGCGATGGCGCCGCCGAAGAGGTACGTGAACATCAGCAGGAACATCACCGGGGTCACGGTCACGTCGAGCAGCTGCTCGGGGACGTGCTTGACCTTGAGCATCCCCCGCCAGCCGAACGTGAGGGCCGCCGACAGCGGTCCGGGCCGCGGGGGCCGCTCGCGGCCGGCGATCGCCCGGCGGACGGCCGCGGCGTCGGCGTCGGTGGTCGTGGTCGCCGTGCTCATGACGTCCGCTCCTCGAGGGTCGGTGCCGCTCCGGGTGGGTCCTCGGCGCCGCGGCCGGTCAGGGCGAGGAAGACCTCGTCCAGGCTGGGCTGGTCGAGGGAGAAGTGGGCGATGCCGATGCCGGTCCGCGCCAGCTCGGCCACGCCGGCGGCGGCCCGGGCGGAGTCGGGGCAGGTGGCCGACAGCGCCGCCGGGTCCGGCTCCAGGGCGACCGAGCCGAGCGCGCTCTCGAGGACCGCGGCCGCCTCGGCGCGCCGGGCCGGGTCGAGCAGCCGCACGTGCAGAGCCCCGGTGCCGACCGACGCCTTCAGCTGGGCCGGGGTCCCCTCGGCGATCACCCGCCCCCGGTCGATCACCGCGATCCCGTCGGCGAGCTGGTCGGCCTCCTCCAGGTACTGCGTGCAGAGCAGGATCGTGGTCCCCTCGGCCACGAGCGCGCGGGCGATCTCCCACACCTGGTTGCGTGACCGCGGGTCCAGCCCGGTGGTCGGCTCGTCGAGGAACATCAGCCGCGGGGTGACCACGATGCTGGCCGCGATGTCCAGCCGGCGCCGCATCCCCCCGGAGTAGTGCTTCACCAGCTTGCCCGCGGCCGCGGCGATGCCGAAGGCCTCCAGCAGCTCGTCGGCCCGCGCCCGGGCCCCGGGGCGGGACAGCCCGAGGAGCCGGCCGAGCAGCACCAGGTTCTCCCGCCCGGTCAGCTCCTCGTCGACCGACGCGAGCTGCCCGGTCAGGCTCACCTGCGCGCGCACCGCGTCGGCCTCCGCGACGACGTCGTACCCGAGCACCCGGGCGCTGCCCGAGTCGGGGCGGACGAGCGTGGCCAGCATCCGGATGGTGGTCGTCTTTCCCGCCCCGTTGGGCCCCAGGACGCCGTAGATGCTCCCGGCCGGCACGGCGAGGTCCAGCCCGCCCACCGCCTGGGTCTCCCCGTAGGTCTTGACCAGCGCCGTCGCCTCCACGGCCAGCGGTGCGTGCTGCGGCATGGGTACCTCACCCTGGGTCGGTGTCGTCGTGGTGCAGACGGACTCTCCCCGGATATCTCATCGGCGGCGAACGACTTTTCCGCGGCCCCGCCGGCCGGCGGGCAGAAACCTCGCCGGTGCCCGTGTGACGCCGCGTGCACCGGGGAAGGGGACGGCGGAGCGCGCAGGCGTCGTCGCGCACCGGAGCCGATGCCGCGCCAGGTAGCCGGCCGGACCCCGCCGCGAGGAGGCACGCATGGACATCGCCGCGATGCGGGCGAGCTTCGCCAAGGCGGCGGCGACCGGCGACGAGGCACCGCTGTACTTCTACTCGCACCTGTTCCTGAGCCACCCCGAGACGCGGGCGATGTTCCCGGTGTCCATGGCCCACCAGCGCGACCGGTTCTTCCGCGCGCTTGGCGAGGTGGTGTCGCACGTCGACGACCTCGACGCGCTGGTCCCGATCCTCAAGCAGCTCGGCCACGACCACCGCAAGTTCGGCACGCTGCCGGCGCACTACCCCGCGGTGATGCCCAGCCTGCTCGCGACGCTCGAGCACTTCGACGACGAGTGGGACGAGCACCGCGCCCGCACCTGGACCGAGGCCTACGAGCTCGTCGCCTCGGTGATGATCCAGGGCGCCGAGGAGTCCGGCGACCAGCCGGCCACCTGGCGGGCCGAGGTCGTGTCCCACGAGCGCCGCGCCATCGACGTGGCGGTGCTCCAGGTGCGGCCCGAGGTGCCGGTCAACTACCTGGCCGGCCAGTCGCTGTCCCTGGAGATCGACCGCCGGCCGCGGCTGTGGCGGTACTACTCCCCCGCCAACGCCCCCCGGGACGACGGCACCCTGGAGCTGCACGTGAAGGCCCGCCCCGGCGGACCGGTCAGCACCGCGCTCGTCCGCAGCACCGAGGAGGGCGACCTGCTGCGGCTGGGCCCCCCGCTGGGCGACCTCACGCTGGCCGGCGACTCCGACCGCGACCTCCTGCTCGTCGCCGGCGGCATGGGGCTGGCGCCGCTGAAGGCCCTGGTCGACCAGGTGGCCCGGCAGGGGCCCGCCCGCCGGGTGGACCTGTTCGTCGGCGCCCGCACCGAGGACCAGCTCCACGACCGCGCCGCCCTGGACGAGCTGCGGGCGGCCCACCCGTGGCTCGGCGTGACCTACGCGGTGTCCGACGACGACCTGTCGGGCCTGGAGCAGGGGGACGTCGGTGACGTCGTCCTCCGGCACGGTCCGTGGCTCAGCCGGGAGGTGTTCGTGGCCGGCCCGGCGCCCATGGTGGAGGCGACCGTCAGCGGCCTCCTGCAGCACGGCGTGCCGCGGGAACGGGTGCGCAGCGAGGTGTTCGCCCCCAGCCGACCGGGGCCCAGTGCCGAGGGGAAGGTGACCGAATGACCACCACCGAGACGTCCGGGACCGGAGGGAACGCTCGGCGGCTCACGCCCGAGCAGATCCGGGGGGCGCGGTTCGCCGCGGGCACGATGCTGCACCCGGGGTACGACCAGGGGCAGGTCGACCGCTTCCAGGAGCTGGTGGCCGCGGAGGTGAGCACCCTGGTCGGCGAGCGGGAGCGGCTGCACAGGCAGGTGGCGGAGCTGCAGCAGCGCCTGGACGGCATCACCGTGCCCGAGCCCCCCAGCGAGCAGGCGGTCCGCATCCTCGCCAGCGCCCAGCAGACGGCGGACGAGTACGTCGCCGAGGCGGAGGACTTCAGCCGGCAGATGACCGCCGAGGCCCGCGACCAGTACGAGGAGCAGCTACGGCTGGCGCGCGAGAACGCCGGCGCGATCATGCAGGCGGCGCAGGAGGCGGCCGCCCGGCTCACCGGGGGCCCCACCGGGGACGGCGGCGGCGACGCCGCCGGGCAGCGGACCGCCGCCGAGCTCGAGGAGCAGGTGGCGTTCCTCAGGGCGTTCGCCCAGGCCTGCCGGGCGCAGCTGCGGGCCTACCTGGAGGCCCTGCTCACCGACGTCGAGACCGAGTGGGGCCGCGTCGACCCGGCGCTGGCCCCGGAGGCGCTCGCCGCCGCGGAGCCGGGCCGGCGACCGGGCCCCGCGCCGCAGCGCACCGCCTTCCACTCCAACAGCGCCGGGAGCACGGCGCGGTCGGAGGAGGACGCCGAGAGCCGGACGGCGCCCGCGGGCGCCCCCGCCTCCGGCTCCTGACCCGCCACTGCCCGGCCGGCGGGCCGCCCGCGGTGCGCGGTCACGGCGCGGGCGACGTGCCGCGGCGGCTCCTCCGGGGCGCACGGACGGCCGCTCGCGGCGGCAGGTCCCAGCAGGCGCCCAGCGCCCGGTCCACCACGGGGTGCAGCCGGTCCAGCCCGCCGCCGGGGTACGGGGTCAGCTCGCCGAACCAGAGCTCGCCGTCGACGTCGTAGAGGTCCACGCGCACGAAGTCGAACTCCCGGCCGAGCGCCTCCGCCACCGCCCGCATCGCCGGGTAGCTCGCCGGCGGCGGGTCGGCCGGTCCCAGGGTCATCCCCGGGTCGACGAACGGCAACGGCGACCACTCCGCGGTGTAGAGCCGGCGCCGATGCCCAGCGCTGAACCGGCCGGTGTCCACCTGCACCAGCCGCACCCGGCCACCGAACACCAGCAGCTTGTGGTCGGCGGGCGGGACGCCGGGGCGCCCGAGGAACTCCTCGACGAGCAGCAGGCGCCGGGCCCGGCTGTACACCCACTCCCCGCGGGTGGGGAACAGCGGCTCGTCCAGCCAGCCCGCGGTGGCCTCCCGCAGGGCAGCGACGTCGGGCCGTCCGGAGGCCAGCCGCACCCGCATGGTCCCGTGGTTGGGCTTGAGCACCCAGTGCTCGGGCAGCGGCACCCCGGCCAGGTCGGCGACGTCCGTGCCCGCCCAGAGGACGCGCGGCACCCGCACCTCCGGGCAGACGCGGGCCGCGTACGCCTTCATCGCCAGCTTGTCGCCGAGCTGCGCGATCAGCGGGCGGCGGTCGTGGACCACCCGCCAGTTCAGCTTCTCGGTGAAGGTGCGCGGCGGGCGGCGGGGGAACCGGCCGTGCGCCTCCCGGAAGAGCAGCGCCCGCTTCGCCGGCAACGGCAGCCTGCGGAACACCTCCCGGGGCAGCCTGTCCAGCACCCGACGCACCGCCCCTCGACCCGCCGCGCTCCGCCCGGCTCCCGGCTGCCCAGTCTGCCGAGCCGCCCGCGCCCCGGCGCCCTAGGGTCGGGGGTCGTGCGCACCGCAGGAGCCCCCCGCTGAACCCCGTCCCCCCAGCCGCACCGGCCACCCGGGTCGGGTTCGTCGCGAAGGACCCCTGGCACCCTGCGATCCGCCGCGAGCAGATGATCGCCCGGGAGCTGGTCCGCCGGGGCGGCGACGTCCGCTTCGTCCAGGCCCCGGCGGACGCCCACCGGGTGCGCACCGACCCGGGGAACTGGTGGCGGCACCTGCGCGCGGCGCGGTTCGCCGAGGTCTGCGACGGCGTCACCGTGACCGAGCGGTCCACGGTCCTGCCCGGCTCCCGGGGAGCCCTGTCCGAGCGGGTGGACGCCGCGCTCCTGCGCGCCTTCCTCCGCCGCTCGGGCTGGGCCGAGGACGTCACCGTCCTCATGCTGCCGTGGGACTGGCGGGCCACCCGCGGCCTCGGTGGCCGCGTGGTCTTCGACTGCACCGACGACTGGGCCCGGCTCCTCCCGCACGCCCGCAACGTCCCGGCCCAGCTGCGCCGGATCGCCGACGAGGCCGACGAGATCGTCGTGGTGAACCCGGTCCTCGCCGGGCTGTTCCCGGGGCGGCGCCCGGTCGTCGTGCCGAACGGCACCGACGAGGCGCTGCTGACCGCACCACGCTCCGCCCCCCGCGCGGAGCGGCACGCCGTCTACGTGGGCAGCATCGCGGAGCGCTTCGACGTCGAGCTGGTCCGGGCCGTGCTCACCGCGCTGCCCGACTGGACCCTCGCCGTGCACGGCCAGCTGGTGTTCCCCGAGCGCTCGGCCCCGGCCCGCGCCCGCTTCCTCGCGCTCGAGGGCGAGTTCCCCGGGCGCTTCACCTACCGAGGGCTGACGCCCCGCGACCGGCTGCCGGCCGTGCTGGACGCCGCCCGCGTCGCCTTGGTCCCCGACGTCGCGGCGCGGGCGCTGGGGCAGTCGTCGATGAAGACCTACGACTACTCCGCCCGGGGCCTGCCCGTGGTGGCCACCGCCGGGCACCTCGAGCACTCCGGGGAGGTGCCGCCGCACACGGCGGTCGTCTCCGGCGCCGACGAGATGGTCGAGGCGCTCCGCGCGGCCGCCACGGAACCACCGGGCCGGGCCGACGAGCGCCGGGCCTGGGCGGCGGGGCGCACCTGGGCCCGCCGGACCGACGACTGGCTGACCGCGGTGACCGGCCGGCCGGCCGGCACGGTCTCCCCGCCGGTTCCGGTCTAGGGCCGCTCCGCGCCGAGCGAGCGGACGACGCGCGCGGGGTTCCCGACGGCCACCACGTCCGGTGGCAGGTCACGGGTGACCACCGAGCCCGCTCCCACGACCGTGCGCGCGCCGACTGTGACGCCCGGCAGCACGATCACGCCACCGCCGAGCCAGACGTCGTCGCCCAGGGTGATCGGCGCCCCCTGCTGCCAGCCGGCCCGGCGGAGCCCGGCGTCCACGGGGTGGCCGGCGGTCAGCAGCTGGACCCCCGGGCCGAGCTGCACGTGGTTCCCGAGGGTGATGGGCCCGACGTCGAGGAAGACCCCGCCCCAGTTGACGAAGCAGAACGCGCCGACGGAGATGCGGTAGCCGTAGTCGCAGCGGAAGTCCGAGCGGATCGTCGTGCCGCCGCCCACCGACCCCAGCAGCTCGGTGAGCAGGGTGTGCCGGGTCACGCCGTCGGACTCGGCGTTGTAGCGGGCCAGCAGAGCCGCCGCCCGCCGGCCGTCGGTGGCGAGGTCGGGGTCGTCGGGCCGGTAGGGCCGGCCCGACAGCATCCGGTCCTTCATCCCGCCCATGCCCGCCACGCTAGCCAGCCCGCCGCGATAGGTTCGACCGGTCCGTACCGAGCCTGGAGGCCCGCGATGCCCGATGTCCTGCTCGTCCTCCTGGTCGTGGTCCTCGTGGCGCTCGCCGCGCTCGCCGTGGTGGTCCTCGTGCTGCGCCGGCGGAACCTCGCCCGGGCCGCCGCACCGCGGCCCCGCGTCGACCCCCTGGCCGACGAGCCCGACGTCTACGACCCGCACGCCATCGGCGTCGGTGACGTGATCACGTACGCGGGCGTCGACCACGTGGTCCGCGGCACGATCGTCCTCGAGGAGGGCGGGATGACCTGGCGCGAGCACCTGCTCGACGGGTCGACCGGCCGCCGCTGGCTCACCGTCGAGGACGACGAGGGCGAGCTGGAGATGACGCTGTGGATGCGGCGGGAGGGCACCAACCTCACCCCCGACGGCGACGTGATCCTCGACGACCGGGTGCACCGCCAGATCGAGCGGGGCCGGGCCGCCTACACCGCCGAGGGCACCACCGGCACCCCGCCGAGCGGCACCGTCGAGTACGCCGACTACGCCACGGCGGACAAGACCGGGCTGCTGGCCTTCGAGCGCTGGGCACCCACCCAGTCCTGGGAGGTCTCCACCGGCCGAGCCGTCAGCCGCGGGGAGCTCACCGTCTACCACCGCACCCCCGGCGCATGAGCCTGCACGTGCTGGACGTGGAGCCGCGCGACGTGTCCGCGACGGCGCTCGGCCTGGTGCTCGACGGGCCCCTGGCCGAGCCGCTCGCCCGGCTCCGGCTGGACGACGGTCGGGGTGGCTCCATCACGCTGGGGGTGCTCGGCGCCTCGCACGTGGTCACCGCCGCCGTCCCCGGCTCCCGGCTGACCGAGGAGGTCTCCTGCGACGCCGTCGGCGCCGGCGGCGACCCGCTGCCCCGGAGCACCCGGTCCGGCGGCTACGCGCTCACCTCCTCGGTCACCACCGTGAGCCGGGCCGAGCTGGACGTGAGCGCGCTGCGGCTGCGCGACCGGGCCGGCGCGGACCCGGCGTGGCTCTGCGGCGCCTTCCCCGGGGCGGCCGGCGCCCTGACCGCGCTCACCGCGCGGCCCCTGGCCGGGGGCGGGTGGGCGTGGCGGACCTGGCACCTCTACCCCGCCGGCGACACCGGCGAGGTCGTCACGACACAGACCAGGTGGACGCCGTGAGAAACATGTCCCGGATGGTGGCCCTCGCGTTGGCCGCCGTCCTGCTCCTGAGCAGCTGCGGGACCGGTACCCGCATCCGCGCCTTCCTCGACGACACCTACGAGCGGACCGAGATCGTCGGCAACGCCGCGGTCTACGCCTCGCCCGATCCGGTGGGCACCACGACCGCGGCCATCACCGAGGCCGTCCCCCCGGCGGAACGGCAGGCCGACGGCGGGAACGAGTACCTGCGCTACGACGACGACATCGTGATCGTCAGCCCCGCTGCGGACGGGAGCACCGTGCGCGTCGAGGACCTCGACGAGCGGTACCGCAGCGGCTTCTTCGCCTTCCTCGGGCCGGGCTTCCGGCCGGGCTCCCCCGTCGGCACGGGCGGCAGCGGCGGCCCCGGGGACGCCAAGTGACCCCCGCCCTGCACGTCCCCACTCCCCTCGAGACCAGGAGCGACCTCACGTGAGCACGACCTACCAGGCCGTGCAGTTCGGCCACGTCGACGCCGATCTGCTGATCCAGGGCGTCGTCGGGACGCTGCTGTTCTTCGTCATCGGGGTGGGCGTGCTCGCCCTCGGGTTCCTCGCGCTGGACCTCATCACCCCGGGCAACCTGCGCACGCAGGTCTACCTCGACCACAACCCGAACGCGGCGATCCTGCTCGGCGCCAACCACCTCGCGCTGGCGATCATCGTGGTGACGGCGATCATGACCAGCGCCGACAACCTGGGCCAGGGACTGGTGGACACGGCGGTCTACGGCCTGATCGGCGTGCTGCTGCAGGCCCTGGCGCTCCGGGTGCTGGACGCGGTCATCCCCGCCGACCTGCGCTCCCTGGTGAACCAGCCGCGGATGCGCGGATCGGCCTGGGCGGTCGCCGTCAGCCTGGTCGCGATCGGCGCGGTCAACGCCGCCGCGCTGTCCTGAGGCCGTGACGGCGTCCGCACGGGGCGTGCCGGCGGCAGGGCCGGCCGCGGCGGGCGGCGGAGTGCGCTCGCGCCCCCTGCTGCTGGCGGCCGTCGCGGTCTGCGCGGCGTGCGGGCTGATCTACGAGCTGGTGCTGCTCACGCTGTCGGCGAGCCTCACCGGCGGCGGGATCACCCAGACCTCCCTGATCGTGGCCGGGTTCGTCGCGGCGCTCGGCGCGGGCGCGCTGCTGGTGAAGCCGTTCCTCGGGCACGCCGCCGCGACGTTCGTCGCCGTGGAGATCCTGCTCGGCATCGTGGGTGGGCTGAGCGCGGTGACGCTCTACGTCTCGTTCTCCTTCTACGGGACCAGCAGCGCCGTCCTGGTGACCGGCACCGCCGTGATCGGGGTCCTCGTGGGTGCCGAGGTGCCGCTGCTCATGACGCTGCTGCAGTCCGGGCGCAGCGGCATCGACGCACGCGGTTCGGGCACGCTGCTCGCCGACCTCAACGCCGCCGACTACGCCGGCGCCCTGCTCGGCGGCCTGGCCTGGCCGTTCCTGCTGCTGCCCCTGGCCGGCCAGATCCGGGGCGCGGCCCTGACCGGGGTGCTCAACCTCCTGGCGGCCGCGGTCGTGGCCGCCTTCGTCCTCCGCGGGGAGCTCACCCCCCGTGCCCGCCGTACCGCCACGGCTGCGCTGCTCGCCGCGGCCGCCGTCCTCGGGGTGCTGCTCGTCCGGGCCGGTGACATCGAGACCACCTCCCGGCAGCGGCTCTACGCCGACCCCGTGGTGGCCGCGCAGCGCTCGGACTACCAGGAGATCGTGGTCACCGAGCGCGCCGACGACGTCCGGCTGTACCTGGACGGCGACCTGCAGTTCTCCAGCCGGGACGAGCACCGCTACACCGAGGCGCTCGTCCACCCGGTGCTCGCCCGCGACCCGGAGCGGGTGCTGATCCTCGGCGGCGGGGACGGCCTCGCCGCGCGCGAGGTGCTGCGCCACCCGACCGTCCGCGAGGTCGTGCAGGTGGAGCTCGACCCCGCGGTCGTCGACCTGGCGCGGACCCGGCTGGCCGACCTCAACGCCGGCGCGCTGGACGACCCGCGGGTCGACGTCGTGCTGGACGACGCCTTCCGCTGGCTGCGCTCCCCGGCCGCCGCGGGGTTCGACGCGGTGATCGTGGACATGCCCGACCCGGACACCCCGGTGCTCGGCCGGCTCTACTCGACCGAGTTCTACGGGCTCGTCGGCGCCGCCCTGGCGCCCGGCGGGCTGGTCTCGGTGCAGGCCGGCAGCCCCTACTCGACGCCGACCGCCTTCTGGCGCACCGTCTCGACCCTCGACGCCGCCGGGCTCGCGGCCACGCCGTACCACGTGCACGTGCCGAGCTTCGGCGATTGGGGGTTCGCCCTGGCGCAGCCCGGCGCGACCCCGCCCGGGCTCGCCCTCTCCCCCGGCGCCCCGCCGCTGCGGTTCCTCGACGACGCTGTCCTGGCGGCCTCCGGCGTCTTCCCGGCCGACCGGCGCCCGCAGCACCTGGAGCCCTCCACCCTCGACCGACCGCGGATCGTCGACGACATGCGCAGCGGCTACGTCGGCTGACGCATGTAGCGTTCTTCTCCTGGGCCGCCCTTCCGGGCCGCTCGTCCGGGTCGCCTGCCCGGACCCGCTGGACGCCGCCCGAGGGCCGGCCGCCGCGGACGCAGACCGAACGAGGAGAGTGCCACCGTGGCCGCCGTCACCGACGCAGCCGAACGACACGAGGCCGGCCGGGCCGCACAGTCGGCCCTCGCCGAGGCCACCCGCCGGCGCACGTTCGCCGTGATCAGCCACCCCGACGCCGGCAAGTCCACGCTCACCGAGGCCCTCGCCCTGCACGCCCGCGTCATCGGCCAGGCCGGTGCGGTGCACGGCAAGGCCGGCCGCCGCGGCACGGTGTCGGACTGGATGGACATGGAGAAGGCGCGCGGCATCTCCATCACGTCGGCGGCCCTGCAGTTCGAGTACCGCGACGCGGTGATCAACCTGCTCGACACGCCCGGGCACGCCGACTTCTCCGAGGACACCTACCGGGTGCTCACCGCCGTCGACGCCGCGGTCATGCTCATCGACGCCGCGAAGGGTCTCGAGACCCAGACGATGAAGCTCTTCGCCGTCTGCAAGCACCGCGGCATCCCGATCGTCACCGTGGTCAACAAGTGGGACCGCCCCGGCAAGGACGCCCTCGAGCTCATGGACGAGATCGCCGAGCGGACCGGACTCAGCCCCACGCCGCTCACCTGGCCGGTCGGCATCGCCGGTGACTTCCGCGGCGTGCTCGACCGCGGGGACGGCACCTTCCGCCGCTTCACCCGTACCGCCGGCGGCGCGACGATCGCGCCCGAGGAGCTGCTGAGCGCCGCCGACGCCGCGGCCCAGGAGGGCGACGTCTGGCAGCAGGCGCAGGAGGAGGCCGAGCTGCTCGAGGCCACCGGCGCCGAGCACGACCAGGACTCGTTCCTCTCCGGCGTCACCACGCCGGTGCTGTTCGCCTCCGCGGTCTCCAATTTCGGCGTCGGTGCGCTGCTGGACACGCTGGTCGACCTCGCCCCCGCGCCGTCGGGCCGGCCCGACGCCGAGGGCGTGGTCCGCGGCCTGGACGAGCCGTTCAGCGCCTTCGTCTTCAAGGTGCAGTCGGGCATGGACGCCGCGCACCGCGACCGGCTCGCCTACATCCGCGTCTGCAGCGGGGTGTTCGAACGCGGCATGGTCGTCACCCACGGCCGCACCGGGCGCCCGTTCACCACCAAGTACGCCCAGCACGTGTTCGGCCGGGAGCGGGAGAGCATCGAGACCGCCTACCCCGGTGACGTCGTCGGGCTGGTCAACGCCTCGGCCCTGGGCGTCGGCGACAGCCTGTACGTGGAGCGGCCCGTCACCTTCCCGCCGCTGACCACCTTCGCCCCGGAGCACTTCGCCGTCGTCCGCAGCCAGGACACCGCCAAGCACAAGCAGTTCCGCAAGGGCATCGAGCAGCTGGACTCCGAGGGCGTCGTCCAGGTGCTGCGCTCGGACCGCCGCGGCGACGGATCCCCGGTCCTGGCCGTCGTCGGGCCGATGCAGTTCGAGGTCGCCACCCACCGCATGGAGCACGAGTTCCACGCCCCCGTCGCCCTGGACCGGCTGCCCTACAGCCTGGCCATGCGAACCGACGAGGAGTCCCTTCCGCTGATCGCCTCCTCCGGCGGCGTCGAGGTGGTACGGCGGACCAGCGGCGAGCTGCTGGCGCTGTTCCCCGACAAGTGGGCGCTGCGGATGCTGCAGCAGCGGCACCCGCGGGTGACCCTCGAGCCGCTGGTGGCCGCCCAGCTGGCCTGAGCCCGGCCGCTCACGGCCGGAGCGCGTCGTAGACCTCCTCGGCCCGGTCGAAGACGAAGAAGTGCCCCTCCCCGGGCAGCCAGTGCGCCGAGCAGCGGGGCAGCATCGCGCTGAGCACCTGACCGAGGACGACGGGGACCTGCCAGTCCTGCGTGCCGTGCCACAGGTGCACCTGCTGGCGGACGGCCGACAGCGGGAACCCCCACGGCCGGAACAGCAGGGCCCGGTCCTCGGCCAGCACCGCGCTGCCGTTGCGCAGGCCCTCGGCGAACGTGTCGGCGAGGATGCGCCGGACGGCCGGGCGCCCGATCACCCGCCGGTCGGCCGCGTTGAGCCGCAGCTGCAGGTAGCGCGGGATCGTCCGCGGCCGCAGCCCGACCGGGGCGAGCACCGGGCGCAGCACGGCCGCCAGCCGGGCCGGACGGTGCACGGCCGCCCGCAGCTGCCGCGGAATCCAGCGCGGCCAGGGCCACGGCACGTCCGGCGGGGGTGCGCCGCCGAGGATCCCGACGGCCGACACGCGGTCCCCCAGCGCGTGCGCGCAGGCCAGCGCGTAGGCGGCGCCGCCGGAGAGGCTGAGCACCGCGCACCGCTCGATGCCGAGGTGGTCCAGCAGCTGGGCGACGTCGTCGGGCCAGTCGGCGACCCGGCGGCCGGGGTGCGGGTCCGAGCGCCCGAAGCCGGGACGGTCGGGGACGACGAACCGGACGCCCCACCGCCGGTAGTCCTCCGGGTCCTCGACGTGCCGCTCCAGCCGGGAGCTGGGCGACCCGTGGCAGCCCAGCACCGGCCGTCCCGCGGGGTCGCCGTACTCGGCGTACGCGAGCGTGCGGCCGTCACGGAGCCGGATGCTGCTCTCCCGGAGCTGGGGTGCGCTCTGCATGCCTGCGCCCCTACCCGGGCCGGGCGGATCCCCACCGTCCGGGCCGCCTCGCGCGCCCGCGCGCGAGGCTGGACCCGCCGCACCGCCCGGCTGTCGGTGGCGCGGCGGACCCCATGGGATGTCGGTGCGCACCCCGAACCCCGTGCGGAGGTGTGGCCGTGATCTCCGCGGGTAGCCGTCACGGATGCCAACGTCGAGGGAGCCGTCGGCCGCCAGCCTGATGGGACGGGGGGTGCTCGCCGGCATCGGCGGCACCGTCGTCATGACGGCCTTCCAGGAGTTCGTCGAGATGCCGTTGACCCGGCGGGGCGAGAGCTACGCGCCGGCCGACTTCGCCCAGAAGGTGCTGCCCGTCGACCCGGAGACCGCGCAGGGGCGTCGGCGGCTGAACTGGGTCACGCACTTCTCGCTGGGAGCGATGTGGGGTGCCGCCTACGGCGTCGCCGCGCTCCGGGGAGCCCGTGGCCAGCAAGCGGTGCACGCCGTCTTCGCGGCCGTCTACCCCGGTGACGTGCTGCTCAACTCCGCCCTGGGGCTTTACCACCCCACGCGGTGGTCGAGGCGTGACCTGGTGGTGGACGTGGTGGACAAGTACGTCCAGGCGCAGGCCACCGGGGCGGTCTTCGACCGGCTGCTCGATCCCGCCGGACGGCGCTGAGCCGAGACATTCGTGCGCCCGCGTCCCAGCCGTGCTGGTGCGCCCGGGCGCCCAGCGGATCCAGGAGGCCAGGTGGCCGGCACGGAAACGGCACGACAGCGGGTGGCGATGGTCACCGGGGCGAGCAGCGGGCTGGGGCGGGCGGTGGCGCTCCGGCTGGCGAAGGACGGGTACCGCGTGGCCCTCCTCGCGCGCGACGCCGGTGACCTCTCCGCCGTCGAGCGCGACGTGGAGCGAGCGGGTGGGACGGCTCTGAGTCGTGCGGTGGACCTCGCCGACGCGGCGGAGACCCAGACCGCCGTCGACGAGGTCGTCGCGGCCTGGGGATCGGTGGACGTCCTGGTCAACGCCGCCGGCACCGACGTCCCCGGGACCGTCGAGCAGACGACGGTCGAAGAGTGGGACCGTGTCCTCGCGGTCAACCTGCGCGCCCCCTTCGTGCTGAGCAAGGCCGTCTTCCCGCACCTGCGTGCTGCCGGCGGGGGCACGATCGTGAACATCTCGTCGGTCGCAGGGCTGCGCGGGTGGGCGAACGCGGCTGCCTACTGCTCCTCGAAGTTCGCCCTGACCGGCTTGACGCAGTCGCTGGCCGCCGAGGGGCGGGAGCACGGCATCCGGGCGTGCGTGCTCTACCCCGGCGCGATGGCGACGTCCTGGGGTGCGTGGGATCCGGCGGACCGCCGCACGACCGGCCGCGAGGGCGCGGAGAAGCCGGCCACCGAAGCTCTGCCGGCCGGTCACGTCGCCGACCTCGTCGCGTGGGTGGTCAGCGCCCCGGACCACCTGGTGCTCAACCAGGTCACGGTGACGCCGCTGCACGAGCAGGGCTGGCCGTGACCGCGGCGGCCGGCCACCGGCCACCGGCCGCGCTTGCTAGCTTGCAGGCATGGCGATCGACCCCCGCGGGACGGACCTGAAGCGCTACCTGCAGGAGGACCCCGGCGGGCCCGTCGTGATGCTCAACCTGCTCCGGTTCGCCGAGGGCGGCCGCGAGCTCTACGCGCAGTACGCCGATGCGCTGAACAGCACCTTCCTCCCCCGCTACGGCGGCGAGGTGCTCTACGCCGGCGACGGCTCGACCTCGCTGGTGGCCGAGGACGGGCAGTCCTGGGACGCGGTGCTGCTGGTCCGCTACCCCTCGCGCGAGGCGTTCAGCAAGATGGTGGCCGACCCCGAGTACCAGCGGGTGACGGAGCTACGCACCCGCGCCCTCACCGAGGCCGTGCTGCAGGCCACCACCGCCTGGTAGCCGGATCGTGCCTCAGTGGCCGCGGAACGCCTCCTCCAGCCACCACGACGGCTGCTCGCGGGTCACCTTGGCGTCGACGAGCAGCGGCGCCGTCCGGGGGCCGGCCAGCCAGGTGGCGACCCCCTCGAGGTCGGCGGTCCGCCGCACGGTGAGCGCCGCGTAGCCGTGCCCGCGGGCGATCGCGGCGAAGTCGGTCTCCGGGAAGCGGACGGTGTCCAGCGGGTGCCCGTGCGGGCCGAAGTGGTGCACCTCGGCGCCGTAGCCGGCGTCGTCGTAGACCACCACCACCATCGGCAGGCCCAGCCGGACGACGGTCTCCAGCTCGGCGGCCCCCATGAGCGCGCCGCCGTCGCCGAGCGCCGCCACCGGCAGCCGGTCGGGCCGGGCCAGCGCCGCGCCGATCGCCGTCGCCAGGCCCAGGCCGACGGACTGGAACGCCTGCGTGAAGCAGAAGCCCTGCTCGTCGGGGACGTCGAGGAACATGCTCGGGTAACCCATGAAGTTCCCGGAGTCGACGGCGACCACGCGCTCGGCGGGCAGCAGGTCGTCCAGCGCGACGGTGAGCGTGCGCGGGTCGATCCGCCCGCCGTTCCCGCCGTCGCCGTACGGCTCGTCCCGCCAGCGGCCGCGGGCGGCCACCGCGGCGCGCACCTCCGGCGTCCGGTAGCCGACGGCGACCGGCTCCCCCAGCCGGGCCGCGGCGGCCTCGGCGACGGCGCGCACGTCGCCGACCACGCCGAGGGCGACCGCCCGCTGGACCCCGATCGCGTCGGCGTCGAGGTCGACCTGGACGACGGTCGCGTCGTCGGCGATGAGCCGGCCGTGCCGCATCGTCCACATGTTGAGCTGGCACCCCCAGCCGATGACCAGGTCGGCGCTGGAGATCAGCTCGGCGGCCAGCGGGGTCGCGAACCCGCCGGAGACGTCCAGGTCCCACGCGTTGCCCCGGAACAGGCCCCGGGCCACCGCAGAGGTGGCGAGCAGCGCGCCGCAGCGCTCGGCGAGGGCCTCCAGCGCCGCGCGGGCACCCCGCGCGCCCCGGCCGGCCACGAACACCGGCCGCCGCGCCGCCCGCAGCGCCTCCGCCAGGCGGACCACCTCGGCGTCGGCGGGCACCGCGGGCGGCCGGTGCGGTGCCGGCGGCGCCTCGCCCTCCTCCGCCGCGAGGGACTGGACGTCCAGCGGGAGGTTGAGCACGACCGTGCGCCGCTCCAGCCGGGCGGCGTCCACCGCGGCCGCGGCGCACGCCACCGCGTCCGCCGCCGCGGTCACCCGCATCGGCGCCGCTCCGACGGCCGTGGCCAGGGCGAACTGGTCGACGAAGAAGTTCGACCGCGGCGAGGTGGCCTCGGCGGTGAGCACCACCAGCGGGGTCCGGCTCTTCGCGGCCTCGGTGATGCCGGTGAGCGCGTTGGTGAGCCCGCAGCCCTGATGCAGGCTGAGCACCGCCGGCCGGCCGGTGGTGCGGGCGTACGCGTCGGCCATCGTCGCCGCGCCGCCCTCGTGCCGGGCGGCCACGTACCGGGCCCCGGCGGCGACCATCGCGTTGGTCGCCACGAAGTTGCCCGAGCCGACGACGCCGAAGACCGTGTCGACCCCGCGCGCGACGAGCGTCTCCCCGACGGCCGCCGCGACCGTGCGCCCGGGAACCCGGGTCATCCCCGCTCGACCAGCGCCAGCACCCGCGACGGCGAGCCGGAGCCGGAGACGATCGGCAGGGGGGCCACCACGAGCAGGGCGCCGGTGGGCGGCAGCAGCGCGAGGTTCTGCAGCTGGGTGAGCCCGTACTTCCCGCTGCCCATCAGCGCCGCGTGGCAGGGGAACGGCGGGTCGAAGGAGTGCGCGGCGCCGGCGTCGGTGCCCACGGTCTCCACACCCAGCCCCAGCACCCGCGACTCCTCGGCCAGCCAGCGCGCGCACTCCACGGACAGGCCGGGGGTGTGCGGGCCGGTGTCGTCGGCGTTGAGGAACTCCTGCTGGGAGGCCGACCGGGCGTCCCAGCCGGTGCGGTAGAGCAGCCAGCCGCCCTCGGGCAGCGGCCCGTGCTCGGCCTCCCACGCGCGCACGTGCTCGACCTCGAGCAGGAAGTCGGGGTCCTCGGCCGCCTGCGCGGAGAAGTCGAGGACCACCGCCGGGGCGATCAGCCGGCGGGCGGGCACCGAGGCGACGTCGTCGCCGTCCCGCCCGGTGACCCAGTGGTTGGGCGCGTCGAAATGCGTGCCGGTGTGCTCACCGGTGCGGAAGTTGTTCCAGTACCAGGCCGGGCCCCGGTCGTCGTACCGGCTCAGCTCCTCCAGCTCGAACCTCGCCGTCTGGGCGAACTGCTCGGGCAGCTGGATGACCGGCGTCTCCGCCGACAGGGGCGCGGTGAGGTCGACGACCTCGACCCGCGCGCTGACCAGCGCCTCGGCGAGGCTCGGGAGGATCGGCATGGCGGTCCCTTCGCAGGCGTGCGGAACGGCCGTCAGCCAATCACAGCCGTCGCGGCGCGTCAGCGCTGCTTCGGGATCATGATCCAGAGCCCGATGTAGACGATCTCGCCGACCCCGAAGAGCCCGAAGAGCACGAAGGCGATCCGGACCAGTCCGGTGGAGACGCCGAACCGGTTGGCCAGGGCCGCGCAGACCCCGGCGATCATCTTCTGCGAACGTGGCCTGACCAGCGGTGATGTCATGACGGAAGGCCTACCCGACCCCGGGCGGCCGGACACGTCGGCGAGCACGTTCAGGCCTGCTGGACCAGGCGGAGCACCGCCTCGGCCACGACGTCCGGCCGGTCCGCGGGCACGAAGTGGCTGGCGTCGTCCACCCAGGTGAGGCGCGCGCCGGGGATGTCGTCGGCGAGCCGCTGCCCGTACCGCGACTTCATCTGGTGGTCCTGGCGGCCCCACACCACCTCGGCGGGCATCTCCAGCCGGGGCAGGAACGGGGCCACCGTCTGGGTGTACACCGAGTCCAGCGACCGCAGGTGGCGTGCGAGCTGCGCCGGGCCGCCCGGGCGGGCCCACGGCGCGACGAAGCGGTCGATGAACGGCGTGGCCCGCTGCTGGTGGACGAAGAGCGAGCGCAGCGCCGGGCGCAGCGCGCTCGCGAGCAGCGGCGGCGGGAGGAGCTGGAGGGCGGGCCAGGTGCCCTTCATCGCCCGCACCAGGGGAACCGGCCACCCGTCGTAGCAGACGCCGTTGACCACACCGAGCCCGGCGACCCGGTCGGTGGCGGTGGTCGCCAGGATCTGCGCCACGCCACCGCCCAGGTCGTGGCCGACGACCACCGCCCGGTCCACGCCGAGGGTGTCCAGCAGCCGCAGCAGCCGCGCCGCCTGGGCCGCGAGGTCGACCGGGTGGTCGCCGGAGGGGTCGGAGTCGCCGTAGCCGAGCATGTCGACGGCCAGCACCCGGGCCGAGGCGGACACCTCCGGGACGACGTCCCACCACAGCCGGGAGTTGGTGGGGATGCCGTGGACCAGCAGCACCGCCGGCCCCGAGCTCCCGGCTTCCCAGACCCCCAGCCGGTGATCACCGACCTGCACCGTGCGCGCCGCTCCGATGGGTAGCTCCATGAACGGTCACTGCCCACCTGCCCGTGTCCCTGCACGTGGCCTCGGCCTCGTCCGGTGGTGCCGGTGGTGGCTATCCGGGCGTGCGCGGGGTAGGGATCCCGGCCATGGATGCGATCACCTTCGGCAAGGCCGGCCTCAAGGGCTGGCGGGCGCGCGTGGCCGACACCGTGGCCGGGCCGGTGGCCCAGCGGACGTCGGTCACCGAGGACCAGGTGCGGGCAGCGGTCGGCGCGGTCTTCCTGGCCCTCGCTTCGCTGTACGTGGTGAAGGCGGTGAAGGACCTGGCGACCAGCCGCTGAGCCGGCGTCAGCCGGCCAGCACCGCCCACCCGTGCGCCGGCACCCGCACCCGGGCTCCGTCGGAGCCGGGTGCGGAGACGTCGGCCGCCCCCGACAGCACCGCGCCCGCCCGCGGCGCCGGCAGCTCGGCCGGGCCGTCGGCGACCGAGAGGGCCACGACGAGCCGCTCGCTGCCCGCCACCGCCTCGTAGACGACCGTCTCGTTGGTCAGGTGCAGCGTCCGCGTACGGGCAGCGTGCAGCCAGCGGTGCCGGCGGCGCACGCCGATGAGCTCCTGGTGCAGGTGGTAGACGGGCAGGCCGACCGGTGAGAGCTCGGCCGGCGAGCCCGGGAACGGCGGCCGGACGGCGTCGTCGCCGCCGGCCCGGTCCTCCTTGACACCGCGGAAGGCGTGCTCGTCGCCGGCGTAGACCGAGGGCGTCCCCCCGGTGGTGAGCAGCACGACCAGGGCGTGCGCGAGGTGGCGGTCGTCGCGCAGCCGGCTGGCGATGCGCGTGACGTCGTGGTTGCCGACGAAGGTGTAGGGCACGAAACCCTCGAGGAAGCCGCCGTGCCGGTCCAGCGCCGCATCCAGCTCGAAGAAGTTGCGGTCGTTCAGCGCGCTCCAGATCGCCTTCCACAGCTCGTACTGGGTCACCGAGTCGAGGGTCGACTCGTCGACGAACCGGCGGTAGTCGCCGTGGATGACCTCACCCATGAGGTAGGCCCCGGGATGCCGGGAGCGCACCCGCCCGGCCACCTCCGCCCAGAACGACGTCGGGACGGCGTACGCCGCGTCCAGCCGCCAGCCGTCGGCGCCGCGGTCCAGCCAGTGCGACATCACCTCGGTGACGTGGTCGGCAACGGCCGGCGACCCGTGGTCGAGCGCGACCAGGTGGCGGTGGCCCTCGAAGTCGTCGTGGTCGGGCTCCGTGCCCGGCGTCCACGCCTCCGGGCCGCCGGGCCAGCGCAACCGGAACCACCCCGCTGTGGCCGCGGCCGGACCCTCCGCCAGCACCCGCTGGAACGCCGGGTGGCCCCGGCCCACGTGGTTGAAGACGCCGTCCAGCAGCACCCGCAGGCCGCGGGACCGGCACTCCGCGACCAGGGCGTCGAAGTCGGCGTCGTCGCCGAGCCGGGGGTCGATGCGCAGGTGGTCGGTGGTGTCGTAGCCGTGGGTCTCCGCCGCGAACACCGGTCCCAGGACCAGGCCGGAGACGCCCAGCTGCAGTGCGTGGTCCAGCCAGGGGACCAGCCCGCGCAGCCGGTGGCGCAGCGGCTGGCCGGGTGTGGTCTCCCGCTCCGCCCCGACGAAGCCGAGCGGGTAGACGTGCCACCAGATCGCGTCGTGCACCCAGTCAGGTCCGCGGGTGCCCGGAGGAGTCATGCCGACGATGCTCGCGCATCGGTCCGCGACGTCCGCCGGCCGGGTCGCCCACCGGAGGGGCACCGCCGACCCGGCTGTTCCCGGGAGAGCCGCAGGAGGAGTAGTGTTCTCCTCGGTCGCTGTTGCGCCTCTGCTTTCGTTCTCGAACGTCCGCGGTCGTCTCTGCCTGACGTTCCTCTCGGTCCTGCCGGTCGGTGCGGCGGCCCCGCACCCGGTACGTACCTGTGCGGTCACCTCCCAGCACGGAAGAAGAACGACATGGCTCAGGGCACTGTGAAGTGGTTCAACGCGGAGAAGGGCTTCGGGTTCATCGCCCAGGACGGCGGCGGCGCCGACGTCTTCTGCCACTACTCCGCCATCACCGGGAGCGGCTACAAGTCCCTCGACGAGGGCCAGCAGGTCGAGTTCGACGTGACGCAGGGCCAGAAGGGCCCGCAGGCGGAGAACGTCCGCGCTCTCTGATCGACGCGTGAGGAGGGGGCCGCGGCGCTGCGCCGTGGCCCCCTTCGCATCGGTGCCGGGCGATCCGCGCACCGGCTCCGACGAGGGGCGCCGCAGGCGCCCGTCGACCACGACATCGAGGGAAACCCCATCGCCACACGCTGCGAGGACGTCCATCTCGGTTGCTCCTGCCGGGGGGACGAGACGATCCACGAGGAGAGCTCCCGCGCGCTCCGCGAGGCACGCGCCAGCTCCGAGGGTGCGGTCGAGTGCCCCGAGTGCGGCGGGCCGACGACTCCGCTGTGCATCGTGTCCTGGGGGAACTGCCGGGCCTGCCGCACCGCGCACTCCCGGTCGACCCACCCCCTGCGCTGGTGAGCCCGCAGCCCTCGGCTCCCTGAAGCTGCTGCATCGCAGGTGTTCCGACCCCGCCGTGCAGCCTCCCCGGCCGGACGTCGCCGCCCCACCTGCAGCGGTGGCGACGGCGTCCGGCCGGGGAACCAACCCGCACCGGCCGGCTCGGGGACAGTTCACCCGCCACCGTGCCGGGCGTCGTCCCCGACGGTCACCGGCACCGGTCAGCCGGCCGCCAGCCACTCGACGGCCTCGCGGGCCACGTCGGGCGGCACGGTGTGCGGCCCGTCGAACTCCCGGTAGGTGACGTCGTAGCCGTCGTCCTCCAGCGCGGGGACGATCCGGCGGCTGGTCCGGTCGATCGGCAGCACCTCGTCCGCCACGCCGTGGGACACGAACACCGCCGGGCGCCCCGAGCGCGGCGCGGACGGCACGAAGCCCGGCGAGAAGGCGACCACGTGCGAGAACAGGCCGCCGTTGGCCAGGCCGAGCCCGAGGGCGTAGGAGGCACCGTCGGAGAAGCCGGCCACGGCGATCCGCCCGGGATCGACCGGCAGGGTCGCGAACACCTCCTCCAGCGCGCGGTCGATGCGTTCGACGTCCGGGCCGAAGCCGCCGCCGACGGCGTCCCACGTCGAGGACTCCGAGGACGGTGCGAGCAGCACCAGCCCGTGCTCCTCGGCGAGCGGGCGCAACAGGTCCAGCCCCGCCGCCGCGTCGCCGCCGGCGCCGTGCAGGCTGAGGACCAGCGGCACCGGCTCCCCCGCGGGCAGGCCGGGGGGCACGTGCAGCAGCGCCCCATCGGTGCCGGCCAGCTCGCGGGTGCCGGCCCCGGGAGGCTCGTCGGGCGCCGCCGGCGGTTGTGCCGGCCGGGCGCCGAGCGAGGCGCCGTTCCCCGGCGCCGCCTCCTGCCCGCCCCGGCCCTCCGTCCCGGACCGCCGCTCGGCCCCGCAGGCCCCCAGCAGACCGCCGAGGGCCGCCGTGACGCCGGCCGCGAGCACGGTCCGCCGATCGGGCACCGGTCCGCCCCGCCTCAGAGACCGACCGCGACGGTCGCCGCGAGCTCCCGGCAGGCCTCCAGCTCCGCCGGGCCGGGCCCGCCGGTGAGGCTCAGCGGCGCGGCCACCTGCTTCCAGCGCAGGGCCCCGGTGATCCGCTCGATGCTGCGCAACGCGCCGGCGGTGTCGTCGTTGCCGTGCACGTAGACCCCGAACGGCAGGCCGGCCGTCGCCTCCAGGCAGGGGTAGTAGACGGTGTCGAAGAAGTGCTTGAGCGCCCCCGACATGTAACCGATGTTCGCCGGGGTGCCCAGCAGCACCCCGTCCGCGGCGAGCAGGTCGGCCGCCCCGGCCGAGAGCGCCGGCCGAAGGGTCAGCTCGACGTCGTCGACGAGGGCGGCGCCCTCCCGGACCGCTTCCAGCACTGCCTGCAGCGCCGGCGAGGGGGTGTGGTGGACGACGAGGAGACGGGCCATACCGGCATTCTCGATCCTGACCGACCCGAGGCACCACCGCCGCCCGCCGGGTGTGAGAGTGGTGGCGTGCATCTGGTGCTCGAGTACGTGCTCGCCGAGGACTACCTGGAACGTCGCACCGCCCTGCGGGCCGACCACCTGGCGTTGGCGCAGGCGGCGCACGAGCGCGGCGAGCTGCTGCTGGCCGGCGCGCTGCCCGACCCGTACGACCGTGCGCTGCTGGTGTGGACGGCGCCGCGCGAGGCGGTGGAGCGGTTCGTGGCGCAGGACCCCTACGTCGCGCACGGCCTCGTCTCGGCATGGTCGATCCGGCCGTGGAACGTGGTCGTGGGCTGACCCGGCAGGTCAGCCGGCCGCACCCTCCCCGTCCGGACGCAGCTGCCGGTACACGCGGGCCAGCTCGGGCAGTTGGACGTGGGCGTTGAGCCCGCTGGGGTTCGGCACCACCCAGGTCACGACGCCGCCCACGCGCTCGGGCTGACGGCCGGCGACCGCCTGGGGCCGGCCGAAGCCCTGCCGCCACGCCGTGATGCCCAGGACCGCGAGCACCCGCGGCCGGATGCGGGCCACCAGCCGCTCCAGCGCCTCCGCGCCGGCTCGCAGCTCCTCGACCGACAACTCCGCGGCGGTGCGGCTCGGGCGGTCGACGACGTTGGTCACCCCCAGCCCGTACCGGAGCAGCTCGCGGTCCTCCTCGGGGCGCAGCAGCCGGGGGGTGAACCCGGCGAGGTGGATCGCCGGCCAGAACCGGTTGCCCGGCCGGGCGAAGTGGTGGCCGGTCTCCGCCGACATCAGCGAGGGGTTGATCCCGCAGAAGAGCACGTCGAGTCCGGGCGCGACGACGTCGGGCACCGGTTTGGGGTACGGCTGCCCTGCGGCGGGCGGGAGGGCGGGCACGGCCCCATCCTGGTCGCTCGCGCGGCCCGCCCGGTCAGCGGTAGGTGAGCAGGTGCCGCCGGTCGCCGGTGACGTGCGCGTGGTCGTTGAACGCCAGCAGCGACAGGCCGGAACCACCCGCCACCACCGAGGTGATCCCGACGTTCACGGCGGCCCGGTTCAGCGCCACCACACCCCCGTCCCGGGCGCCCAGCAGGCCGGCCACCACAGCGGCGATCACCCCGGCGGAGCTGACGACGACCGCGTCACGCCCCCGGGGCAGGCCGGCGGCCAGCCCGCCGACGGCCGCGAGGGCCCCGCTGGAGAAGGCCGGCCAGCCGTCGGCGTCACCGGCGGCGATCCAGGACCGCAGCGCGCTGTCGAGCAGCCGCTGCACCTGCCGCGACCCCGAGTCGCCGACCGCTCCCACGTCCCCCGGGTAGCGCTTCAACAGGTCGAGGTGGTCGTACTCGTCGAGGCGGGGGTCGAACTGCTCGGGGGCTGCCCAGCCGGCCGCCGCTGCCAGCAGCGCCGCGGTGTCCCGCTGCCGGCGCAGGGTGCCGGAGACGACCACCGGGTCGCGCAGGTCGCGCCGGCGCAGCTCCTCCCCCACGCAGCCGGCCTGCTCGCGACCGAGCTCGCTGAGCACGTCGTAGTCCTCGGCGCCGAAGGAGGCCTGCCCGTGGCGGACGAGGCAGATCAGCGGCATCCGGCCAGCCGTTCCGCGCGCTGGAGCAGGACGGCGGCGGCGATGCCGAAGTGCGCGAAGCGCGGGTTGGTCGTGTGCCCGGAGCGGTACCGCGCCCAGATCTGCTGGATGATCACCGCGAGCCGGAACAGCCCGAACACCTCGTAGAAGGTCCAGTTCGCCGGCTGCAGCCCGGTCCGGGCCAGGTACCGCTCGACGAGCCGCTCACGGGTCGGCATCCCGGGCAGGGTGCTCGGCTGCGTGGCGACCAGCCCGAACTCCTCGTCGTCGTCGGCCGTCACCCAGTAGGCCAGGGAGGCACCGAGGTCCATGAGGGGGTCGCCGACGGTGGCCATCTCCCAGTCGAGGACGCCGGTGATGCGCGGCGTGCCGGAGAGGTCGAGCACCAGGTTGTCCAGCTTCCAGTCCCCGTGCAGCAGACTGGCCCGCACGTCCTGCGGCTGGTGCGCCGCGAGCCAGGCCATCAGCTCCTCGGCCGGCGGTACGTCGTCGGTGAGCGCGTCCCGGAACCGCCGCGACCAGCCCTCGACCTGCCGGCGGACGTAGCCGGGGCCCCTTCCCAGGTCGGCCAGGCCGGCCTGGTCCACGTCGATGGAGTGCAGGTCGGCCAGGGTGTCGTAGGCGGTCTCCCCCAGCACCCGCGCCTGCTCCGGCGAGATCTCCACGCCCTCGGGGAGCTTCCGCCCCAGCACGACGCCGCGCAGCCGCTCCATCACGTAGAAGTCGCTGCCGATCACCGCCGGGTCCTGGCAGAAGGCGTGGATCTCGGCGACGACGTCCAGGTGCGGGCGCAGCCGCTGCTGCACCCGCACCTCGCGGCCCATGTCGTGCGCCGAGGCGGCCTTGTGCCCGTGCGGCGGCCGGCGCAGGACGAGCTCCAGGTCGCCGTAGTCGAGGAGGTAGGTGAGGTTGCTGGCCCCGCCGGAGAACTGCCGGACGGCGGGCGCGGAGCGCCCCTCGACCACCGGCACGCGGGGCCTCAGCCAGGCGTGCACGGCATCGACGTCGAAGGCGTCCTCGGGGCGGACATCGCGCAGACCGCTCGTGTTCTCGCTCATCGCACCCATCCCACCACGGCCGCGGCGGCGGCCGTCCGGGGCGCCGCCGCCGCGGGTCGGCCGAGCCCGGGGCTGGTAGCGTCCCGGGCGGGTCGAAGCTCCGGCCCGAGCAGCGCCGTCACGGGCGCCGCGGCGCCCCGGAGCTCCCCGTTCCAGGCACCGGGGGCCCGGGTGGGAGTTCCCCATGGGTCCGCACGACATCGCACTCCCCGCCCCCGAGGGTGGCCCGTTCCTCCTGTCGGTCGACCCGTCCGCGGCCCGGGTGACGGTCCACGGGGAGCTGGACCGGGAGCACGCGCACCACGTCCTCGATGCCCTGGCGACGCTGTCCGTCGCGGACGGCACCCGCTGGACGCTCGACGCGGGCGGAGTGACCTTCTGCGACGCCGAGGGCCTGCGCGTGCTGCTGTCCGCACACTGCCTGGCGCGCGGTCGCGGCGCCCAGCTGGAGGTGCTGCCCAGCCCGTGCGTCCACCGGCTGGTGATCCTGGTGGGGCTCGACCAGTTGCTGGAGACGCCTCCTCCGCCACCGGCCGTCAGCGCCGACGTCGCGGAGACCCGGCGCACCCGCCGCTCGCTGGCCGCGGTGCGCGACCCCAACCGCCGGCGGTCGACCCCGGACCGGACGCCGTTCGTCAGCTGACCGGTGCGCCGCGGGTGGGCACACCGGGACCGTCACTGGACCGGCGCCTCCGGTGGCGGCAGCCGGTGCACGAGCCGCTCGTCGACCGACACGACACCGGCGACGCCGGTGAGCTCCCGGACGCTGCCGGGCGGCACGGAGCCGGTGATGATCCCGAGCCCGTCGAGCACCTGGTCCACCCGCATGCCGCGCGCCCGCAGCCCACGCACCACGCCGTCGAGCGCGGACAGGTGCCCGTCGTCCACGGTCACGCTGACCTGGGTCATGGCGCGCAGAGTACGCGGCGGCGACTCAGCGGGGGGCGACGGCGAGACCGCTACCGGCATCGGCCGAGGGCTGGAGCAGCCGTTCGCTCTCCTGCAGCAGGGTGGCCCACAGCTCCAGGCCGCGCCGGCCGGTGGCCTCCGCCCACAGAGCGGCGACGCCGGCGACGTGCGGGGCGGCCATGCTGGTGCCGCTGATCGTCCGGTAGCGCTCGGGCATGGGCCAGGCCGAGTACACGTCCACACCGGGACCGGCGACGTCGACCTGCCCGCCGCGGCCGGGCAGGCTGCGCGCGGAGAAGTACGCCGTCTCCAGCGACCGGTCCACCGCTCCGACGGCCAGGACCTCGACGCTGTTGGCCGGGGCGCCGACGAAACCCGGGTCACCCGCCCGCCGGTCGGCATTGTTGCCCGCTGCCGCGATGACCAGCGAGCCCCGCTGGAGCGCGCGACGCCCCGCCGCCGAGTACGGCGGGTGGGCAGCCGCGACATCGGCCCCCAGCGACATGGAGACGACCGGGCAGCGGCTGGTCACCGCCCAGTTGATCCCGGCCAGGATGCCCGCGTCGGTGCCGCTGCCGTCGTCCCCGAGGACCTTGCCGGCGAAGACCTCGGCCGCGTGGGCGATGCCGTAGCGCGGCCCGGCGGGCGGCGTCGCCGGCCCGCAGGCGGTGCCGATGCAGTGCGTGCCGTGGCCGTGCCGGTCCTGGGCGTCCTCCCCGGCGACGAACGACCGGGCGATCACCGCCCGGCCGGCGAAGTCGGGGTGCGCGAGGTCGAAGCCGGTGTCCAGCACGGCCACCCGGATGCCGCGGCCGGAGTACGGGGAGACGTCGGCCCGCACGGCCTGCACCCCCCAGGTGGCCTGCGCGGTGTCCTCGAAGCGCGCGGCCGGCCCGGCGGGGCGCTCGTCCGCCGCGAGCAGCCGGCCCGCCAGGTCGGCCACCCCGTCCCGGTAGCCCCGCGCGTAGCTGCCGGCGTCGGCGGGGAGCGCGTGGTGGACCAGCTCCGGCGACACGGAGAGGAACCGCCGGGCCGACGCGGCCTGCAGGTCGTCCAGCCGGGCGGGGCCGGCGACGACGGCGATGCCGAGCGCCGCGAAGACGGTGGCGCCCGCCTCGCGGAGGGTCTCCGGCGGCACGTCGCCGTCGGCGAAGTCCCGGGAGTCGGCGACGTCGCGCACCCCGGCCCGCGCCCAGTCGACGGGAACGTCGTCCTCCGGCGCGTCGGCGAACACGACGACCTGCCGGCCGGTGGTCCGCGGCGGCGGCAGGGCCGCCCCGGGCCGCACGCTGCCCTGGTTTCCCGGATCGGTCACTGCGCCTCCCCCGTCGGGACGTCACGGGGCGGCCGGGTGGCACAGCGCCCGCTCCTCGATCACCGGCCGTCGCGACCGGTCGACCCAGCGTGGCGGGAGGGAGCGGACCGGGCAACCCGGGGAGCGCCCGCCGGTCAGCCCTGGACGACCGCCGGGTCCATCCACATGACCTCCCAGACGTTGCCGTCGGGGTCGGCGAAGCTGGCGCCGTACATCGCGCCGTGGTCCTGGGCGGGCAGCCAGGGCTTGCCACCGGCCGCGATCGCGTCGGCGACCAGCCGGTCGACCTCCTCGCGGCTGTCGGCGGACAGGCAGGTCAGCACGGAGGTCGCCTGCGCCGGGTCGCCGACCTCGCCGGTGACGAAGTCGGCGAACCGCTCGCGGGTCAGCAGCATGACGTGGATGTTCTCCTCGATCGCGTAGGAGACGCAGCGGTCGTCGGAGAACTGGTCGTTGCGCCGGAAACCGAGCGCTCCGTAGAAGGCGTCGGCGCGGTCGCGGTCGGCCACGGGCAGGTTCACGAAGATCATGCGCACGGTGAGCTCCTCCGGTTCGGGGCGGCCCGCCGTCGTCCGCGGCGGGCTCGTCAGCTAGGACGGGGCCGCCGCCGGGAACTCATCGGTGCGGATGCCGGCGCCCCACCCCGGACCGCGCCCCACCCCGGACCGCGCCTCACCCCGGGGCGGCGGCCGCCCCGGCCGGCCGGGGCCGGACCTCGCGCGGCCCCCCGATCTCGTGACCGTCCCCGCAGACCACCGCGACCCGCACCGGCGCGCCGCACTCGCGGTGCTCCAGCGCCAGCGGGGCCGGCCCGTCGGCGAGGTAGCGGTCGCCCCACTCCATGAGGGCCACCAGGGTCGGGTACAGGTCGCGCCCCTTGTCGGTGAGCCGGTACTCGTGCCGCTGGCGCTCACCCTCGGCCCGGTACGGCTCCCGGCTGAGCACCCCCTCGCGCACCAGGGTGGCCAGCCGGTCGGTCAGGACCGCCTTGGGCGCCCCCAGGGCCTGCTGGAGGTCGGCGAACCGGCGGACACCCAGGAACGCCTCCCGCAGGACGAGCAGGCTCCACTTCTCCCCCACCACGGCGAGCGTGCCGGCGACGGAGCAGCGGGACCGGTCGAACGAGGCGTCGCTCACAGTGTGAGCATAACCATGCTGGGTTCACTTGCCGAACTTCGCGTCGAGGAGCAGAGTTCGTGGTGCGAACCCAGGAGGCGGACGGTCTCCGGCCGGCCCGCCCGGCCCCCTGCAGCGCTCGCACCACCACCGCTGCTCCGGAAGGACCCGCCATGACCAGCCTCCGCACCGTCCTCGCCCGCCGGCACGCCGTCCGCGCGCACCTGCGCGACGAGCGGGCGCTGGCCCGGGCGCTCGCCACGGCCCCGACGCTCGAGTCCGCCCACGAGATCGCCGCGCTGGGCGCCCGCCGCTGATCACACCGGCGCTCCCGCCGTCGCGGGGGCGCCGCCGGTGCACGGCCCGGTGAGGTGGCGGTCGCGCGACCTCACCGGGCCGCCTGCCGTGCGCCACGGGATCAGCCGCGTACCTCCACCCGGCTCGCGTCGAGGTACGGCTCCCCCTCCCACCCGGCGTAGGCGTCATCGGGCAGATCGGTCCCCAGCTCTTCCTCCAACGCCACCAGCTCGAACTCCGCCGCCGGCTCGGCGGCCAGCGCCACGCGCTCGCCGGGCCGGAGGTCGGGCAACTCCTCGTCCGCGATGACCAGGATCGGCTCGACGTCGTCGCCGGTCAGGGTGAAGGCCACCGGCGAGACGATCCGCTCCACCTCGCCGAGGAGCGTGACCTCCAGGCCGTCGTAGGCCTCGAGGTCCTCGCGGAAGGCGGCGGTGTACTCGCCGTCGTACGGGTCCTCGAGGTCGTCGGAGGCCCGGACGTCGACGTCGGCCGCCGTCGTGTCGTCCACGTCGTCCTCACCGCAGCCGCCGAGGACGCCCCCGGCGAGGGCGGCGGCCAGCAGGACGGTGGTCACGCGACGGCGGGACCCCAGGCCCCGGCGCATCACCGGGATCCCCCGTGCCGCGAGGCGGGATCGGCGGCGGGCGCCACGGAACTGGGCCAGCTGGTCGTCATGGCGGGTGTCCTCTCCGGCTCCGGTGCCGCCGCGGGGTTCCGCGGCGGAGCCTCCGGTTGCTGCCCCGCGCGGCACGCGCCCTCCCCCGTGCGGGCCGTTCGTCACCGCATCGCAAAACGCTGCGGGCGCAGCGCCGTGCCGGTGTTGCAGGGACGTCACACGGACCTCCCGCGGCCGGGGGGTGCGGAGGTCGTGGCGACGGGCTCCGGATCGGGCGGTCCAGAAATCGGAGCCCGGGCCGCGCCGTCGGGGTGCCCCGAGGCGGACACTGCATGGTCGGAGGGTCAGGCCAGCCCCGGGACGTCCCACTCCCACCCGGCGTCCTCGACCAACCGGCGCAGGCGGGCGCGACGCCCGGCGGCCCGATCGACGGCCCCCTGCCACGCGTGCGCGTCGACGAGGGGCACGCCCGCCGCGGCCAGCCGGTCGGTGCACGGTGGTGGCGGCGGTCCCCCGTCGTCCGGGACCACGGGGTGGTCGCTGCCCGCCGTGGACAGGTACCGGTCGATCACCCGGCGCACCGGGGCGACCGCCGCCACGGGTGGGCGCACCGGCGCGGCGACCGCGGACTCGAGCAGGAGCAGCGCGTCGTCGAGCCGGGCGATCGCGAGCGGAGCGGCGGCCTCGGGGCGGCGGCTGCGGAAGAAGTGCAGCACCGGGTAGGCCAGGTGCTGCTCCGCGAGCGACGCCAGCTGCGCGGGCAGCTGGAGGAGCTGCTGGGTCAGCACGGGGCTGAACCGGTCGCCGTCCCAGCACCCGAGCACCATCTCCTCGGCGGTCCCGCCCTGGGCATGCAGCTGGGTGGCCAGGGCGCGGCGGGAGACCACCGCCGACATCACCGAGAACAGGTAGGTGATGGCCAGGGTCATCAGCGCCAGCCCGCTGAACGCAGCGACGGCGGCGGCCACGCGCCAGGTCGGCGTGGTCGCGACGAAGTCACCGACCCCGAGCGTCGAGATCGCGGTGCCGGCGAAGTAGATGGTGTCCAGCACCGACGCCGGCCGGCGGGGATCGGCGTCCCCCACCGCCTCGGCGCCGAGGAACACCAGCGACCAGCCGGCCCAGAACAGGGTGACCCAGAGGACCACGGTGGTGACCATGAGCAGCGGCCCGGCTGCCGTGAGCTGCCTCGCCCGGCGCCCGTCGCTGCGCCGGTGCCGGCGCAGCAGCCGCCGCCACCCGCCGGTGAGCACCTGCCGGGTCAGCGGGCCGGCGCCCTCACCGATGGTGAGGGTCGTGGAGACCACGTCCCACGTCACCAGGGCGCTGACCAGCAGACCCGTGCCGACCGCGACGACGGACGCGCCGACGTTCACCGGCGACCGGCCGTCACGCCGAGGACCGGCCGGCTCCAGCCGGCCGGGCCGGGAACGGGCAGAGGGCGCTCCGTCCGCGGTGGCCGGGCGGACGGGGCCAGGGGAATCGGGAGCACGCTTCCTTCCTCACCGGCAGCACGGACGACCGGTTGTCCCGGTCCGGGTAACCAGCGGCGGGCCGGCCGACCCGGACGTCACGGAGTTGTCACCTTCGCGGCGCGGCAGCCGTGCTCCCCGCGAGCAGCACGGCCGGCTCCGTCACCCGGACGGGGCGGGGCGACTAGTTGCCCACCGCGCTGGGCAGACTGACCGGCATGTCCCGGTCGGTGCTGATCATCGAGGACGACCCCCGGATCCGGCGGATGCTGCAGATGACGCTGCAGCGCGAGGGCCTCGAGGTCACCGAGGCCGAGAGCGGCGAGGACGGGCTCGCACGGCTGGGCGAGCGGTCGTTCGACGTCATCCTGCTGGACCTGATGCTGCCCGGGAAGGACGGCTTCGAGGTGTGCCGCGAGATCCGGCGCTCCTCCAACACGCCCGTCATCATGGTCACGGCCCGGTCGGACAGCCACGACGTGGTCGCCGGCCTGGAGGCCGGTGCCGACGACTACGTCTCCAAGCCGTTCGTCGTCAAGGAGCTCTCCGCGCGCATCCGGGCCCTGGCCCGTCGTACCCGCGCCCCGGAACCGCGGGCACGGCTGACCGTCGGCGACGTGGAGATCTCGCCGGCGGAGGGCACGGTGGCACGGAACGGGCAGCTGCTGAACCTCACCCGCACGGAGTTCCGGCTCCTCTGCGAGCTCGCCGCCGAGCCCGGTCGGGTGCTCAGCCGCGAGGAGCTGCTCGAGCGCGTCTGGGGGTACGACTACTTCGGCGACTCCCGGCTGGTCGACGTCCACATCCGCCGGCTCCGGAAGAAGATCGAGCCCGACCCGGGGAACCCGACGCTGGTGACGACCGTCCGGGGCATGGGCTACCGGGTTCCCGGGTGACCGCCCTCGCCCCTCCTGAGCCCCCCGGGCGCACCCCGTGGGGCCCGCGCACCCTCCGGGCCCGGGCGACGGCGGCCTTCACCGCGGTGACCCTCGTGCTCTCCTCGGTCGTGGCGGTCGCGGTCTGGGTGGCGGTCTCGCAGTTCCTGCTCCTGCAGCGCGAGCGGGTCACGCTCGTGCAGACCGCCGACAACGCGGCCCAGGTCCAGCGCTCCCTGGCCACCGAGGGCCTGAGCGTCGCCCAGGTGCTCGCCCAGCTCCCGCGGGAGACGGGGTCGACGTCCCTGCTGGTCGACGCCGGTGCCTGGACCACCACGTCGTTGCTGGTGGGCCGCGACGACCTGCCGGAGGAGCTGCGCGCAGCGGCCGAGGCGGGTACGCCGGTCCGGCAGCGGATCGAGGTGCACGGCGAGACGGTGATGGCCGTCGCGGTGCCGCTCGCCGAGCTCGGATCCGCCTACATCGAGGTCTTCCCGCTGGTCGAGCTGGACAAGACCTACCGGGTGCTGGCCACCGTGCTGGCCGTGTCGGTGCTCGGCTCGGTGCCGCTCGCCCTGGTGGTCGGCTGGTGGGTCACCGGGCCGGCGCTGCGCCCGCTCGACCGCATCTCCGCCGCCGCGGCGGCCGTCGCCGCCGGGGCGCTCGACACCCGCATCGATCCGCAGGGCGACCCGTCGCTGGCGCCCATCGCCACCTCGTTCAACCAGACCGCCGAGGCGCTCGAGCAGCGGGTGCGCAGTGACGCCCGGTTCGCCGCCGACGTCAGCCACGAGCTCCGGAGCCCGCTGACCACGATGCTGGGGGCGCTGCACCTCGTCGAGGCCACCGCCGACCCCGCGGACGAGGAGCAGGCCGAGGCCCTGGGCCTCCTGCGCTCGGAGGTGGAGCGGTTCGAGCGCCTGGTCGCCGACCTGCTGGAGATCTCGCGCGCCGACGCCGGGAGCACCGACATCGCCGTCGAGCCCGTGCAGCTGTCCGCACTGGTCCGGGAGGTGGTCGGACGCCACCGGCTGGACGGCACGGTCACGGCGCTGCTGACCGTCGACCCCGACGCCGAGGAGGCGCTGGTGCACGCGGACAAGCGCCGGCTGGAACGCGTGCTGGGGAATCTCCTGGACAACGCCGACAAGCACGCCGGGGGCGTCACCGGGGTCGCGGTGACCCGCGCCGGCGACGTCCTCCGGGTGGCCGTCGACGACGCCGGTCCCGGCGTTCCCGAGGCCGAGCGCGACCGCATCTTCGAGCGGTTCGCCCGGGGGGCGGGCAGCGTCCGCACCCGCACGGAGGGAGCGGGCCTCGGCCTCGCCCTGGTCGCCCGGCACACACGGATGATGGGCGGCGCGGTGCACGTGGAGGGTCGTCCCGGCGGTGGGGCCCGGTTCGTCGTGGAGCTGCCCGTGGGAGCCGCCTCGTGAGAGCGCTCGCCGTCCTGCTCAGCGTGCTCGTGGCGCTGCTCACCGGTTGCGGCGTCGGGTCCCAGCCGCGGCCCGAACGCGTCGCCGTGCCCGCCGCGACGGCCGGCAGCCCGGCGCTGCCGACCGACGACGCCGGGCCGGAGGTCGTCGTCTACTTCGTGCACGGCGCCGAGCTGGCCCCGGTCCCGCGCGCGGCGCAGGCCGCGACCCCGGGGAGCATCCTGGCCCTGCTGGCGGCCGGCCCCACCCGGGCGGAGGTCATCGGCGGGCTGCGCACCGCACTGGCGCCGCAGTCCATCGCGGTGGACGAGGGCCTGCCCGGTGGCATGACGTCGGTGAGCGTGACCGAGGAGTTCGCCAGGATCACCGGCGGCAACCAGCTGCTCGCCGTCGCCCAGGTGGTCTGGACGCTGACCGAGCTGCCGGGCACCGGCCAGGTGCGTTTCCTGCTGGACGGCAGGCCGGTGGAGGTCCCCACCGACGGCGGGCTGTCCGACGGGCCGGTCGGCCGCGATCAGTACCGCTCGGTCGCCCCGTCCGGCAGCCCCGGTCCCTCCACCCCTGCGACCCCCGGCGAGGACTGACCCCGTGAGCGACCTCCACCCCGTCCAGCGCCAGTGGCGGTGGATGCGCCGCGCCCTGTGGCCGATCCCGCTGCTGGCGGTCGTGCTCGCCGTCGGGCTCGGTATCGCGATGCCGTTCCTCGACGGTTTCCTCGGCACGGGCGGCCCGGCGTCACCCCTGGGCTTCGTGTTCGGCGGTGGCCCGGCGGCCGCCCGGGACCTCCTGGCCGCGATCGCCGGCTCGCTCATCTCGGTGACCGGTGTGATCTTCTCGCTCACCGTCGTGGCGCTGCAGCTGGGCAGCAGCCAGTACTCGCCGCGGCTGCTGCAGACCTTCGCCACCGACCGCGTCGTCCAGTTCACCCTCGCTCAGCTCACCGGCACCTTCGTCTACGCGCTCACCGTGCTGCGCACCGTCCGGACGGCGGAGGCCGCGACCGGTGAGAACTCGTTCGTCCCCCGGGTGTCGATCACGCTGGCGTTCCTGTTCGCCTTGGGCAGCGTCGTGGCCCTGGTCGTCTTCCTCGGGCACCTGGCGCGCACGCTGCGGGTCGAGACCATGCTGCGCGACGTGCACGACGAGGCGACCCGGGCGATCCGGGGCGTGGACGACGACCGGCTCGAGCACGACACCGGCATCCCCGACGGGCCGGGCTCGGTGATCGAGGCAACCGGGAGCGGCTTCGTCGTCGACCTGGACGTCGATCAGCTCGTGCGGGCGGCCCGGAACGCCGACGCCGTCATCGGCCTCTCCCCCCGCATGGGCGACGCCGTCGTCGCCGGCACACCGCTGGCCGAGGTGTGGTCACCGGCCGGAGATCCGGCCGGCGACCTGGACCCCCTGGGCGACGCGGTCAACCGCGGCGTGCGGCTGTCCTACGAGCGCACCCCCGACCAGGACGCCGCCTACAGCCTCCGCAAGATCGTCGACATCGCGGGCCGGGCCCTCTCCCCGGGCATCAACGACCCGACGACCGCCGTCCACGCCCTGTCCCACGTCTCCGCGCTGCTCGCCGACCTCCTCCCGTGCCGCAGCACCGTGCGGTCGTGGCGCGACGACGACGGCACGGTGCGGCTGCTCGTGCCGCGGTGGACCGCCCAGGAGCTGCTCACCGTCGGCCTGGAGGAGCCCCTGCAGTACGCGTCGGGGCAGCCGGCCGTCCTGCGCCGGATCGCCGGCCTGCTGCAGGAGGTCGCGTGGCGGGTGCGCGGGGAGGACCTCGACGACGCCCTGCGCGCACTGCTCGACCGGTGCGTGGACTCGGCGCTGCAGAGCACCGCGATCGACAGCCGGGAGACGAACGCCTGGCGGTCGGCCGTCGAGGACGCGCTGGAGGGGCGCTGGTCGCCGGCCCGGCGGCTCAGCCCCCGACCGGGGCCGCCGGGTGGGCCGACCGGGTGACCGCCGGGTCGAGCGGCGTCTCCCACGCCGTGGCCGCCCGCCCGGCGCTGCGGCGCACGACGCCGCGGTGTCCCGTCAGGCCTGGGCAGCGCGGGATATCTCGTCGGCCCCCGCGATCCCCCCGAGGGCGGAGCCGCTGCCGTACTTCTTCGCCGGGATGACGCTCATCGAGCCGTCGCTCTCCAGCACGACCGCGGCCACGTCGGACAGGTCACCGGACCCCGAGGAGCGGACGGCCTGCCGGATCTCGTCGATGCCGACCCGTGACTCCCGCATCTGGTCCGGCAGCGGCTGCCCGTTGCGCAGCACCAGCGTCGGCCGGGAGGTGACCACGCCTCGGAGGGCCGGCCAGCGCACCGTCAGCCAGGCGACCACGAGCTGCAGCAGGGCGAGCAGCCCGAGCGCGACCGCACCCTCGGTCCAGGCGACGTCGCTGCTGAGCAGGATGGTGGCCAGCGTGGAGCCCAGCGCCACGGTGACCACCAGGTCGAAGGCGTTGAGCTTGGTCAGCGTCCGTTTCCCGCTGAACCGCAGGACCACCACCACGGTGACGTACGCCGCTGATCCCACCAGCAGCACTCGGAGGACACCGGACCATTCGTCGAACCACATGGGGTCCCCCTACCCCGCAGACCCCTGCGACGACTCAGCGCTCTGCGCACCGGCGTCCCGCTGCCCGCCGGTGGCGCCGCGGTACAGCCGCCGGCCGAGCGTGGCGGTCAGCCCGTGGGCGAGCGTGCTGGCCGCGACCACCAGCGAACCGGCCGCCAGCACGACCGGGTCGATCGCGAGCCGCTCCGACTCCAGCGTCAGGTAGAACAGGGCGGAGATCCCGATGGGACCGAACCAGCCCAGGTAGGCGGCGTCCGGCGGCGCCAGGCCCAGCCCACGGCGCAGCAGGTAGATCACCGGTGGCCGGCGCAGCAGCAGGATCAGCACCGCGAAGAGCACCCCGGACCAGCCCAGTTCCCGCCACTGCGCCCACGGCAGCAGCGCACCGAACGCCACGAAGAGCGGGAGGACGACGAACCGGTTCACCGCCTCGTCGATCCGGACGTCCGCCACCCGCTCCCGTCCCGTGCTCACCGCGTTGAAGGCGAGACCACAGATGAAGACGGCCAGGATCCCGTCGATGTGGATCAGGCCCCCGATGCCCAGGACGGCGAGGGCCAGCACCACCGTGAACACCAGTTCGGGGCCGGGGTCGGTGGCCCCGTGGTCGGCCCCCGCGCGCAGCGCCCGGCCGCCCAGCCAGCCGAGCAGGGCGCCGAGCAGGACGGCGCCGGCGACCTGCCAGAGCGACTCGAGCAGCGCCTCTCCCAACGAGAGGGGGCCGGCGAGCGCGACCGCCACCAGGACCAGCGGCAGGGCCAGGCCGTCGTTTGCACCGGACTCCAGGGAGAGCACCTGCCGGTCGCGCCCGGGCAGGTCCTCCTCCGCGGGCTTGCCGGTCACCACGTTGGAGGCCAGCACCGGGTCGGTCGGCGCCAGCGCGGCACCCAGCAGCGCGGCGACCCCGAGCCCGAGGCCCAAGGTGGCCGCGGCCAGCCCGGTGCTGACCAGGGCCATCACCGGCATCACCACGGCCAGCAGCAGCAGGACCGGCCGCCAGCGGGCCCGTGCCTCACGGGCCGGGTAGCGGAGCGCCACCGACATGACCGAGACGGCGAGCAGCATCCGGGTGGCGGTGTGCAGCCAGCCGTGGTCCTCGAGCAGGTCCGGCAGCGGCAGGAGGCCGAGCACGGCGGGGCCGAGGACGACGCCGATCGCGAGCGCCAGGAGCGGTTCGCTGATCGGCAGCCGGCGGATGCGGTCCGACCAGGCGGCGGCGACGAGCGCGAGTGCGCCCGCCGCCGCCAGCAGGACGTCGACGGTCACCGGGAACCCCCGGGAGAGGTGCGCGTCGCCCGCATGGTGGTCAGCCCAGGCTGGCGATGAGCTCCCGGCACGCCGTCTCGCAGCGGCGGCACGCCTCGGCGCAGACCCGGCAGTGCTCGTGCATCTCGGCGTGGCTCGCGCACTCGTCACCGCAGGCCTTGCACGCGGCAGCGCAGGCCTCGAGCACGGCCCGGGTCAGGTTGGCGTCGTAGCCGGTGTGCCGGGAGAGCACCCGGCCGGTGGTGTCGCAGATGTCGGCGCAGTCGGTGTTGCTGCGGATGCACTTCGTGAGCTCGGCGACGGAGTCCTCGCTCAGGCAGGCGTCGGCGCACGCGGTGCAGGCCTGGGCGCACTCGAAGCAGGCCTCGATGCACTCCAGGAGCTTCTGCTTGTCCACCCCGCCGAGGTCCTTGGGGTACGTGTCGAGCATCTGGGCGGCGACGGTCACGTCGGCCTCCTTCGCTGGGTCGTCGGCCCGGGCCGCGGTCGCGCCCCGGGGGCTCTCGCCGGCGGGAGCCCTACCCGCGCCCCGACGCCGGGCACACGTGCCGCCCGTGACGATCCCGTGACGGACCCGCTGGTGGGACCCGCGAACCCCCGGCCGGCCGGTCAGCCGCGTTCGGCGGGCTCGCCCTCCGGCGCCGTCTCCGAGGTGTCGCGCAGGAAGAGGTACCAGTAGGACGTCGCCACGAAGATGACCGCACCGACCAGGTTGCCCGCCCCGGCCAGCAGCCAGTTCAGCGCCGTGTCGTCCCAGCCGACGTCGGGGACGCCGGCGAAGATCGCCGCGGGCAGGAAGAACATGTTCGCCACGACGTGGTCGAACCCCATCGCCACGAAGGCCATGATCGGGAAGAAGATCGCCAGGATCTTGCCCGACACCGACGTCGCCGCCAGCGACATCCACACCGCGAGGCAGACCAGCCAGTTGCAGCCCACCGCGCGCAGGAAGGTCTGCCACGGCGACTCCCCCAGCGCCTTCCCCTCGGCGATGGAGGCGAGGCGTTCGTAGGTCAGCCCGGCGGTCCCGACGGCGTCGGCGTCCCCGATCACGCCGGTCTCGACGGCGAGGAAGAAGGCGACGAACAACGCGCCCAGCAGGTTGCCGAACAGGACGAGCGTGAGGTTGCGGACCACGTCGGTCACGGCGAGCTTGCCGTGCATGGCGCCCATCGGCACCAGCAGCATGTTCCCGGTGGCCAGGTCGGAGCCGGCGATCAGCACCAGCACGAGGCCGAGGGTGAAGGTGGCGCCGGTGAACAGGGTCGGCAGCGTGCCCCACGTCTCCGGGTCCAGGCCCGCGGAGACGGTGATCGCCACCAGGCCGCCGAAGGCGATGTAGGCCCCGGCGAGGAAGGCGCTGACCAGCACCCGGTCCCAGGTGCGGCCCACCTTCTTGGCGCCCATCGCGGTGGCGACCTGGGCCATCTCCTTCGGTTCACGTGCCGCCATCGTCACCCTCCGGTCGGTGGTCGCCGCTGAGGGCAGCCTCCCGCCCGGCAGGAGCCGCGGCAACCCGGGTCGCCGGGCCGCGGCAGGTCGGAGCAGCCGCTGCCGACCCGGATCGTTCAGCGCAGCCGTACGGGCCCGGCGTCGATCGGGGTGCGGAACAGGACGTAGGGCCTGCGTCGCTGGTCCTCACCACCGCGGTACGTGGACTGCCGGTGGAGCTGGTTGGCCGTCACGTAGAGGTGGCCGTCGGCGGCCACGCTCAGGGTGTCGGGCCACAGCAGCCGCGGGTCGTGCACCACGGTCTCCCACGACCCGTCGGGCAGCCGGCGGTGGATCGCGTCGTGCTCCCCGTCGGTGACGTAGAGCCGCCCCGCGTCGTCGGTCTCCAGGCCGTCGCTCACGCAGCCCTTGTCCCCCTCGTCCCGCACCGTGGCGGCCACCGCGTCGTCGTCCCGGCCACGGTCGACGAGGGCGTCCACCGCGACGCTGTACCAGCTGCGGCCGGCGAGCGGGCAGTAGTACAGCCGGCTGCCATCGGCGGCGAGGGCGATGCCGTCGGCGCCCATCGTGACCGGTGAGACCTCGCCGTCGGGCGAGCGCTCGGCGAACTCGACGCCCTCGACCACCATCCGCAGCTGCGGCGGGGTGCCGGCCTTCGTCGTCGGGTGCTCGTGCAGCCGCCGCCAGCTCTCCCCGGACGCCAAGTCGACGACGACGAGGCCGTTCGGGCCCTGGTCCGAGGAGTCGGTGATGAACGCGTACCCCGCCTCGCCCCGGTGCAGGTCGAACCGCACGTCGTTGAGGTACGTCGTCGGCAGCGCCACGTCGGTCGGGAAGAGGATCACCCGCTCGACGGTGTCGCTGGTCAGGTCGACGCAGACCAGTTTCGGCCCCCCGTGCTCGGTGGGCCGGAACATCGGGCTGCCGGTGTCCAGGAGCCACAGCCGGTCGGCCGGGTCGACGACGACGCTCTGCACCGAGACCAGGCGCTCGGGGTCGGCGTCGGAGCGGTTGTCGTTGAGCTCCTGCGACGGGTAGGCGACCGCCTGCCCGTCCCGGAGCTCGCCCACGGTGAACCCGACGTCGTCACCCCACTTCGGGTAGCAGACGAAGATCCGCCCGCCGTGCGAGACGGTGACGCCGGTGGGCATGGCGTCGTGGAAGAGGTGCACGACCTCCAGCTCGCCGACCGGCTCGTCGACCGCCAGCCGCAGCGCCGCCGTCGTCACGCCGTCCCGCCGCTGGTGGGTACCGCCCCCACCGCCGGCCGGGCCGCCCCGAAGGCGCGGACGAAGTGCCGCGCGGCCTCCTGCTGGGCCTGCTCGGCCTTGTCCAGCACGGCGGCGGCGCCGAAGAACTCGTGCATGACGCCCTGGTAGTGGCGGTGCGTGGTCGGCACGCCGGCGGCCTCCAGGTTCTGCGCGAACTGCTGTCCCTGGCTGCGCAGCACGTCCCGCTCGGCCGTGATCACCAGCGTCGGCGGCATCAGCGCGAGCTCGTCGCGGCCCCACCCCAGCAGGTCGACCCGCGGGTCCTTCGCCCCGTCGGGCTTCCCCTCGAACGCGTGCATCGCCATCCAGGAGAGCAGCGGCCGGTCCAGCGGCCGCGCGTCGGCGGCGTCCGCCATCGACTCACCGACCTGCTCGCCGGTGGTCAGCGGGTAGACGCAGACCGCCGCCGTCGGCACCGGCTCGCCTGCCCGGGCGAGCTGGAGGACGGTGGCAGCGGCCATCGTGCCGCCGATCGACTCCCCGCCGATGCCGATCCGGGTCGCATCGCCGCCGAGTTCGGCGGCGTGCTGCACCACCCACCGGTAGGCAGCCAGGACGTCGTCGTGCGCCGCGGGGAAGACCGCCTCGGGCGCCCGCCGGTAGTCCGGGCTGACCACCATCGCGCGGGCCTTGTTGGCGAGACCTCGGCAGGAGGCGTCGTAGGTGTCGATGTCGAACAGCACCCAGCCGCCGCCGTGGATCCACATGATCACGGGCAGGGGCTCGCTGCCGGAGTCGACGGGCTTGTAGACCCGCATGCGCTGCTGCCCGCCGGCGGCGTCGGGGATCACGATGTCCTCCACCGACCCGACCGGCTCCGGGCCCTCGAGGCCGTTGTCGGCCATGACCTTCGCGACCGCGTCGTCGGGGCCGGGCTGGGAGCGGGCCTGGTCGGGCTCGAGGATCTCGAACGGCAGCGGGCCGAGGGAGGAGTGCGCGTCGACGATCGCCTGGGCCTGCGGGTCGAGCAGGCCGGAGGCGTCGGTGGCCATCTCCTTCTGCTTGCCCGAGAGCAGGTCCCGGACGTGGTCCAGCGGCTTGGCGAGCATGCCGGCGATGCGCTCGGCGATGCCCTCGTCGGGGGCGTGCGGATGCGGCCGGGTGGGCGCCATCCGCTTGGCGGCCAGGAACTCCTCGCCCAGCTGCGCCATGCGCTCCGGGCCGGCCTTGCGGCGGAACTCCGGCAGCTCCTCGTCCTCCTCGTCGTGCACGTGGTGGCGGACGACGCCCATCAGCTTCGCCAGCGCCTGCTCGAACTCGTCCTCGCCGGGCTCGGTGCGGCCGAGGACGACGAGCAGCTCCTTGATCTCCTGGTGCTCGTGCTCGGCGTCGTCGTGCTCGTCGGTCATGCCCAGCTCGGGCCAGATCGGGTAGAGCACGGTCTCCTCGGCGAAGGCGTGCAGCGCCAGCTCGAAGGAGATCTGGTCGACCAGCACCCGGCGGTTGCCGCGGCCGGCCTCCAGGTGCTGGAACTGCCGCTCGACCACCGCGTGGTCGTCGGCGATGAGGTGGTCGATGTCGCCGGGCAGGGTCGGGTAGTCCAGGGCCACGGGGGCCTCCCACGTCTCTCCGTCATGTGCAACCGGTCGTACCGGCTCCTACCCGTGGCCGGTTGCGGGCACGCGTGCCGACGGGTCTTCCTGACCGCCGGCGCCGGGCCCGCCCGTGGCGGTCCCGGCCCGGGGCGGCACCGGCACGGTCTGCAGATCGGCCGCGACGACGACGTCCCCGCCGAACACCGCCCCGGCCTCGTCGGCGAAGCGGCGCGGGTCGTCGTACCGCTGGGAGAAGTGGGTCAGCACGAGCGTCCGCACCCCGCAGTCGGCGGCCACGGTGGCGGCCTGGCGGGCGGTGAGGTGGCCGTACTCGCGGGCCAGCCGCGCGTCGGCGTCGAGGAAGGTGGACTCGATGACCAGGAGGTCGGCGCCCTCGGCCAGCCCCCATACGGCGTCGCACAGCCGGGTGTCCATCACGAACGCGAACCGCTGCCCCGGCCGCGGCGCGCTGACCTCCTCGAGGTGCACCACCCGGCCGTTCCGCGCCAGCGAGCCGAGCCGCTGCAGCCGGCCCACGTCGGGGCCGGCGATGCCGTGCCGGGCGAGCCGGTCGGGCAGCATCCGGCGCCCGTCGGGCTCCACCAGGCGGTAGCCGTAGGTCTCGACCGGGTGGTCCAGCCGCCGGGCGACGAGCGTCCCGAAGCCGCCGGCCGCGACCGTCCCGTCGCCGGCCACGGGCAGCTCGGGGACATCGAGCACGTCGTGGAACACCGAGGCACGGCGCAGCCGGTCGAACCACGGCCGGCCGCCGGCCGGGAAGTGCACCGGGACCGGGTGCGCCACCCGGTCCAGGTTCATGCGCTGCAGCACGCCGGGGAGACCCAGGCAGTGGTCACCGTGGAAGTGCGAGACGCAGATGCGGGTGATCGCGCTGCTGGGCACCCCGGCGAGGAGCAGTTGCCGCTGCGTGCCCTCGCCGGGGTCGAACAGGAGACCCTCGCCGTCCCAGCGCAGCAGGTAGCCGTTGTGGTTGCGGTCGCGGGTCGGCGCCTGGCTCGAGGTGCCGAGGACGACGAGTTCACGCGCCGACACCGCGACTCCTCAGGACGGGTCGGCCGGCTCCTGGCCCATCGCCTCGTCGACGGAGGTCTCCCCGCCGGTGCGGCCGCCGCCGGGGCGGGCCGGGTCGTCACCCACGCTGGCGTGCGAACCCTCGTCGGTCGGCTCGGCCTGTCCCTGGGTCTTCGGGTCGGTCATCCCACGCTCCTTCCGTCGGTCCGGCGTCCGTGCTCCCATCGTGGCGGCGAACCGGCCCCGCCGCGATCCGGGACCGGCGGCGGCCCTCAGGACTGCCGCTGCAGCACGAAGTCGTAGCGCGACTCCAGCCACGGCACGTCGATCGAGCCGCCGTCGGGGGTGGCGCCCGGTTCCCGCTCCTCGAACGCCGTCACCAGCTCCTGCTTGGTCCCGAAGACGACGTCGCTGTCCAGGTACGGCGCACCCTCCTGGAACAGGTGGGTGATCAGCGGCTCGAAGCCCGGCACGTTGATCAGGAAGTGGATGTGCGCCGGCCGGAAGTGGCTGATGTCGGTCCGGGCGACCAGGTCGCCGACCGGGCCGTCCATCGGGATCGTGTAGCCCAGCGGCGCGATGGTGCGCACGCAGTACTCGCCGTTCTCCCCGGTCGTGTACTTCGCGCGCAGCCGGGCCTCGTCGACGTCGGGGAGCTGCGACTCGTAGGCGCCCTCGGTGTCGGCCTGCCACACGTCCAGGACCGCGCCGGCCACCGGCGCGCCGTCGAGGTCGGTCACCCGGCCGTGCAGGAACAGCGGCGTCCCGGGCAGGCCCTCGGACATGTCCTCGGCGTACCCGAGCTCGGGCGAGCCCTCGATGTGGAAGGGCCCCAGGACGGTGGCCGGGGTCGCGCGCGGGTCGAGGCGGTGGTTCATCTGGACGACCAGCATCGACAGCCCCACGACGTCGGAGGCGAGGATGAACTCCTCGCGCTTCTCGGTGCTGATCTTGCCGGTGGCGGTCAGCCACTGCACGGCGGCCATCCACTCGTCCTCGGTGAGCCGCACCTCGCGGGCGAAGTCGTGCAGGTGGCGCACGAGCGCCGTCATGACCTCGGCCAGCCGCGGGTCGCGGGCGGTGGCCCAGCGCTCGACGGCGAGGTCGGTGATGTTCTCCTCGGTGACCAGCTGCACGGTGTCCTCCTGCCGTCCGCGCGGCCGGGGCACCGGCCGCGCAACCTCGACCCCCGCGGCTCCCGCGGGGGCATGCTCGTTCAGGGCGTCAGCACCAACCGGACGCCGGGGTCGCCGGTCGCCTGCCGCTGCCACGCGGCGGCGACGTCCGCGAGCGGCACCTGCTCGTGGGCGACGGACAGCCGGCCCGCCGCCGCCTCCCGGGCGATGGCGGTGACCGCCTCCGCACGCTCGGCCGGGGTCAGCGCGTTGTTCGTGTAGCCGAGCACGGACGCCGACTTCCCCCGCAGCACCGCCGAGGAGAACTCCGCGGTGTCCCCGGAGGCGCCACCCAGGTTCACCAGCCGCCCGCCGGCGGAGAGCGCCCGGGAGGCCGCGGTGGCCGCCGGACCGAAGACGGGGTCGACGACGAGGTCCAGCCGCCCACCGGCCGCGTCGGCGAACCGGGCGGCGAGCGTGTCGACGTCGGCATCGAGGGCCACCACCGCGTCGGCGCCGGCGGCGAGCGCCCGCTCGCGGGCCGCCGCGGACCGGGCCGCCGCCACCACCCGCCCGGCACCGAGCAGCCGGGCCGCGCCGACCGCCGCCTGCCCGACGGCCCCGCCGGCGCCGAGCACGAGCACGTGCTCGCCCGGGCGCAGGCCCCCGCGCCAGGTCAGCGACATCCAGGCGGCCACGGCGGAGAGCCCCAGCGCGGCCAGCGCGGCGTCCGGGACGTCGGCGTCCACCGGAACCAGGTCGCCGGCCGCCACGGCGCAGCGCTCCGCGAGGCTGCCGTCGCCGGGCGCCATGCCCGCGGCGGTGCTGAACCAGACCCGGCTGCCGGGGACGGCGCCGGGCCCGTCCTCGACCACGCCCATGCCCTGCACCCCGGGCACGTAGGGCACCGCGGGCCGCCCGAAGTAGGAGGTGCCCGACGCGCAGAGCAGGTCGAGCGGGACCAGGGGCGCCGCGGTCACGCGGACCACGGTGCTGTCGGCCCCGGGCACCGGATCGGGGTGCTCGCGCAGCTGCGGGGCCTCCCCCGGGGCGTGCAGGACGGCGGCGCGCACGGCCGGTCCCCTCAGGCCCGCGGCCCGGCGCCGGGCAGCGGCGCGGGGACGAACGGGTCGGGGTCGACCGGCCGGTTGTTGAGGTCGACCGAGAGGAAGACGTCGTTGGCCACCGGGTGCCGGAGCTCCTCGGCGAGCTGCCCGATCAGCCCGGCGGTGCGGGCCAGGAGCGCGAACCCGCGCAGCAGCTCCATCGGCAGCCCCAGGTCGGCCAGGGCCGCGCCGCAGACGCCGGCGCCGTTGAGCGGGAGCCGCTTGCCGAGCACCTGCTCGTGGGTGCGGCCGATGGCGGCGAACAGGGAGAGGTGCGGGCCGACGAGACCTTCCTCGGCCGCGATCTCGAACAGCCGCGGGGTGCGCGGATCGCCCTGCTTGTGCACGTGGTGCCCCAGCCCGGGGACGAACCGGCCGGCCGCGCGCTGCGCGGTCACGGTCTCCAGGGCGAGCGCGTCCCAGCCGGCGTCGTCGGTGGGCAGGTCGCCGTCCACGGCGGTGAGGACGCCGTGCAGGAAGCGTCCGCAGTCCTCGGTGACGCCGAGGAACCGGGACCCGCCGCCGAGCAGCCCGGCGGCCAGGGCGCCCTGGATCGAGTCCGGTGCCGAGAGGTAGGTGAGCCGGGTGACGATCGCGGTGGGCGTGAACCCGTGATCGGCCAGCGCGGCGAGCACGGACTCGAACACGCGGGTCTCCCCCGGTGTGGGACGCCGCTGGGTGGCCAGCCAGAAGGCCAGCTCCCCGAAGCCCACGGTGCCCATGACGTCACGGGCCAGGTCGGTGCCCAGGAGGGTGATCGACTCGAGGCTGGAGGCGCCCAGCGCGGTCGGGTACGTGGGGCGCTTGTCGGTCACCGGGACTCCTCGGGCGCGGCCAGCCAGCGCCGGATCTCCGTGCCGTGCTCGTCCAGGCCCGGCGGGGGCAGCCGGTAGGCCGGCGGCGTCGCGGAGAAGGTGATCGGGTTGCGCACCGAGGGCACGGCGGCCGCGCCCTCGCCCACCCGGACGACCGGGTCGAGGCCGACCTCCTGGGCGAACGCCACCCCCTGGTCGATCGTGTTGATGGGTCCGCAGGGCACGCCCGCGCCGATGATGTCGCGGAACCACTCCTGCTTGCTCCGGGTGCGCAGCCGCTCGACCAGCAGCGGGCGCAGCTCGTCGCGGTTGGCGGTGCGGTCCTCGTTGCGGCTGAACCGGGGGTCGTCGGCGAGCTCCGGCACGCCGAGGACCTCCACCAGCCGGCGGAACTGGCCGTTGTTGCCGGCCGTGATGATCAGGTCGCCGTCGGCGCACGGCAGGGGCTCGTACGGGAACAGGCTCGGGTGGCTGTTGCCCATCCGGAAGGGCACCACGTTCCCGGCCACGTAGGCGCTCGTCTGGTTGACCAGGCCCGACAGCGCCGAGGAGAGCAGGTTGACCTCGATGTGCTGTCCCTCGCCGGTGGCGTGCCGGTGGTTGAGCGCCGACAGGACGCCGATCGTGGCGTGCAGGCCGGCCATGACGTCGAAGAGCGCGACCCCGGCCCGGTACGGCGAGCCGTCCGGGTCGCCGGTGAGGCTCATGAAGCCCGAGATCGCCTGGACGATGAGGTCGTAGCCCGGCAGCGACGCTCCCTCCGGGGCGCTGCCGAAGCCGCTGATCGAGGCGTAGAGCACGCCCGGGTTGGTCGCGGAGACCGTGTCGTAGTCCAGTCCGAAGCGCGCCAGGCCACCGGGCTTGAAGTTCTCCACCAGCACGTCGGCCCGGCGCGCGAGCTCCCGCGCGGCCTCGGCGTCCGCGGGGTCCTTGAGGTCGAGGGCGACCGAGCGCTTGTTGCGGTTCGCGCCCATGTAGTACGTCGACACGCCGTCCCGGACCGGCGGCTGCCAGGTGCGGGTGTCGTCGCCGTGCGGGCCCTCCACCTTGACCACCTCCGCGCCCAGGTCGGCCAGCAGCATGGTGGAGTACGGGCCGGCCAGGATGCGGGAGAAGTCCGCCACCAGCAGCCCGGCCAGGGGCCCCGCAGCCGGCGCCCCGGGGACCTCCGCGGCCGCAGTGTCAGCGCTCATCCGGGATGCACTCTCCTCGTCGCAGGCCTTGCCGGACACTCGTCCGCGTTCGACGCTCGCAGTCTCCGACGGCTCGCTGCGGGCTGTCAACCGGGGTCCAGCCGCTGCACGCCGAACTGCGCAGCCCGGTTGACAGCATCCGACGAGCGGGAGATGGTGACCCACGTCGCACAGGCCGTCCGTCTAGCGGACGCCGGTCCGGCGACGCGACGACGACGTCCAGGAGGAGACGATGACCCACTCCGAGCCCGCTCCGGCGGCCGGCCTGCCGGTGGTCCTGCGCGGCGGGACCGTCCTGACGATGGACGAGACCTGCACCGTCCTGCCCGAGGCGGACGTGCTGGTCGTGGACGACCGCATCGCCGCGGTCGGGCCGGCGCTCGAGGTACCCGAGGGGACGCAGGAGATCGATGCCCGGGGCGGCATCGTGATGCCGGGCATGATCGACACCCACCGGCACATGTGGCAGACCGCGATGCGCGGCTACGGCGCCGACTGGACGCTGACCCAGTACTTCGTCTGGTACTACCTCGAGCACGGGAAGAAGTTCCGCCCCCAGGACGTCGCGGCGGGCAACCGGCTCTCGGCGCTGGAGGCGCTCGAGGCCGGCGTCACCACGACCGTGGACTGGTCGCACGGCCTGCAGTCGGTCGACCACGCCGAGGCCGCCGTCGACGCGCTGCGCTCGGTGCCGGGCCGGTTCGTCCTGGCCTACGGCAACATCCAGGCCGCGCCGTGGGAGTGGACCGCCGACCCCGCCGTCCGGTCGTTCCTCACCCGGCAGCGCGACGCCGCCGACGACATGCTCGGCCTGCAGCTGGCCTTCGACGTGACCGGCGACCCCGCCTTCCCGGAGAAGGCCGCGTTCGAGGTGGCCCGGGAGCTCGGCCTCCCGGTGACGACGCACGCCGGCGTCTGGGGCGCCACCAACGACGACGGCATCCGGCTGATGCACGAGCACGGCTTCATGACGCCGGAGACGGTGTACGTGCACGCAGCCACCCTGACGCCGGACTCCTACCACCGCATCGCGGCCACCGGCGGTTCCATCTCGGTGTCCACGGAGTCGGAGCAGAGCGCCGGACAGGGCTACCCGCCCACCTGGCAGGTGCGCTCGCACGGCATCCCGGTGTCGCTGTCGATGGACACCAGCGTCTGGTGGAGCGGTGACCTGTTCTCGGCCATGCGCACCACGCTCGGCGCCGACCGCTCCCGCGAGCACTTCGAGGCCCACCTGAAGGGCGACACCGTCACCCACCTCCAGCTGCGCGCCCAGGACGTCGTCCAGTGGGCCACCCGGGGCGGCGCGCTGGCGCTGGGCCGCGACGACCTGGGCACCCTGGCGCCCGGGAAGAAGGCCGACGTCGTCCTGATCAAGAACGACGACTCCCCGGTCTCCTTCCCCCTGCTCAACCCGTTCGGCCACGTCGCCTTCCAGGCCCAGCGCGGTGACGTGCACACCGTGCTGGTCGACGGCCGGGTCGTGAAGCACGCCCACCGGCTGGTCGACGTCGACCTGGCCGCGGCACGCCGGGAGATCGACGCGACCGTGGAGCACCTGCGCGGCGCCATGGGCGAGGAGGCGTGGGCCGGCGGCATGTACCCCGACCTGCCCGACACGCAGATGCTGGACAACCCGTACCAGTACACCGAGTACAAGTCGCACGGAACGCACGCCGCCCGGGAGCAGGCCTTCGAGGAGCACCTGGCCACCGAGCGTCCGGCCGGGGCGGTCACCGAGCACTGAGGAAGCGTGCCCGCGGGCACACCATCGCGCGCCGAGGTCGCGCGATCTCGCACACTGCTCCCATCCGGGAGCGAGGGGATCGCGCGATCTCGGCACGGCGGACGACGGAGGGAACCGGGATGGCAGGGCGAGGCAGCGGGCCCGACTTCGTCGAGGCGCTCGCACGGGGTCTGGACGTGCTCGCCTGCTTCGACCGCGAGCACCCGACGATGACGCTGTCGGAGGTGGCCGCCGCCGCCGGGCTGGCCCGCCCCACCGCCCGGCGGCTGCTGCTGACGCTCGAGGAGCTGGGCTTCGTCCGGTCGTCGGCCGGCGGGTTCGCCCTCACCCCCAAGGTGCTGACCCTGGGGATGGCCTACGTCGGCGCCCTCGGCCTGTGGGACATCGCCCGCCCGCACCTGGAGGCGCTGGTCGCCCGCACCGGGGAGTCCTCGTCGATGGCCCAGCTCGACGGCTCCGACATCGTCTACGTCGCGCGGGTCGCGGTGCCCAAGCTGATCGCGCTGCGGGTCGACATCGGCACGCGCTTCCCGGCCACCCAGACGTCGCAGGGCAAGGTGCTGCTCGCCGCCCTGCCGCCCGACCAGCTGGTCGACACCCTCGCCCAGCCCAGCCGGGCCGGGCTGCCGCCGATGATCGGCCGCTCGCCCGAGCAGCTGCGGGCGGAGCTCACCGAGGTGCGCGCCCGCGGCTGGGCGCTCGCCGACGAGGAGCTCGCCCCGGGGGTCCGCTCGGTGGCCGTGCCCGTCCGCGACGGCGACGGCGTCGTCCGTGCGGCCATGAACGTGACCGTGCACGCCGCCGAGACCTCCACCGAGCGGCTGGTCGGCGAGCACCTGCCGCAGTTGCTCCGCACCGCCGGGGACATCAGCGCCGAGTGGGCGCTGTGGCAGTCCCGCCCGCACGTGCAGCTGCCCCCGGGTCGGGCGGCCGGCGCCGGCTGAACGCCCGTGAAGATCAGCGGGTCCGATGTGCCAGGGTCTGACCCGTGACCGCCGTCCTCTCCATCCAGTCGCACGTCACCTACGGCCACGTCGGGAACAGCTCCGCGGTCTTCCCGCTGCAGCGCCTGGGCATCGAGGTCTGGCCGGTGCACACCGTCCAGTTCTCCAACCACACCGGCTACGGCCAGTGGACGGGCCGGGTCTACGACGGCCAGTCGATCGAGGAGCTGGTGCAGGGGGTCGCCGACCGCGGCGTGCTCGGCAGCTGCGACGCGGTGTTGTCGGGCTACCTCGGCTCCGCGGACATCGGGCACGCCGTCGTCGGCACGGTGGCGCGGGTGCGCGCGGCCAACCCGGCCGCCGTGTACTGCTGCGATCCGGTGATCGGTGACGTCGGTCGCGGTGTTTTCGTGCGCCCGGGCATCGAGGAGTTCATGCGCGAGGTCGCCGTCCCGGCCGCGGACCTGGTGACGCCGAACCACTACGAGCTGGACCTGCTCTCCGGCACCCCGACCCGCTCGCTGACCTCGGTCAAGGACGCGGTCGCGGCGGTGCACGCGCTCGGGCCGCGGGTCGTGCTCACCACGTCGCTCGTCGCCGAGGACACCCCCGAGGACGCCGTCGACCTGCTCGCCTCCGAGGGCGGCCGGCACTTCCGCGTGCGCACCCCGCGGCTGGGGGTGTCGGTGAACGGCGCCGGCGACGCGATCGCCGCCCTCTTCCTGGCCCACTGGCTCGACACCCGCTCGGCGGGTGAGGCGCTGGGGCGGGCGGCGGCGTCGGTGTTCGGTCTGCTCCAGCGCACCGAGGACGCCGGTTCACGGGAGATCCTGCTGGTCGCCGCGCAGGACGAGTTCGTGACGCCGTCGCGCAGCTTCGCCGTCGAAGAGGTCTGACCGGCGCCCCCCGGACGAACCCGGGGGCGCCGCGGGTCAGGTCTTGCTCTTCCCCTGGGCGCTGGAGTGCTCGTGCCGGTCGTCCTTGTGGGTGTGGTGCTCGATCTGCTTGCTGGCCCCGGTGGTGACACCGGCCGCGCTGGGCGCCACACCCTGCTTCTTGGCCTCGCGGACGGCGGCGCGCTGGGCGTCCTGGTCGTTGTTCTTAGCCATGGATCGATGGCTACCCCGGCAGCGATCCCGGACACATGGAGCAGGGATCAGTGGCCGGCGAGCGTGGCCGCGATCCGGGTGATCGTGCCCTCCTCCACGGGCAGGTGCACCAGCACCGACGGCACCTCCCCGGCCTCCAGCCCGGTGTCGCCGAGCGCGGCCAGCAGGAGGTCGGCCTCCTCCGGCGGTACGGGCACCGTGCAGCCGGAAGCCTCGAGCGCCGCCCGGGCGAGGAACAGCGCACCGGCCAGGCTCTCGTCGGGTACCGGCACGGGCTCGGGGACGGCGGCCGACCGGGTGGCGGCCTCGGCCGCGCGGACCAGCGACAGCGGCAACCCCTCGGCCTCGACCTCGATCAGCGGGACGTCACGGAGCGCGGCGAGCACCAGGTGCTCGGCGTCGATGCGCAGCGGCGCGTCCCAGCCACCGGCCCGCACCACGTCGGCGACGTCGGCCGGGTCCTCCCCCAGGTCCTCGGCGAGCTCCGCCCACTCGGCCTGGCGGGTGGCGCGGGCCCGCTCCCCCGCCACCCGGCAGGTCTCCGCCACGAAGGGCAGCAGCACCTCGTCGTCGAACCGCTCGGCCACCAGCCGCCCGTCGGCGCCGATCATGTTGAGCGCGTCCTGGAAGCTGCCCGGCGCGGCGTCACCGAGGTCGACCCGGCCGTCCTCGTCATCCCCCAGCGGCTGCCCGGTGGCGGCCCGCTCGCCCACCGTCAGGCCGCTCGGGGCGACGCGGCCCGCGCGCCGCCGGTAGTGCGGGCGGTCGGAGAGGCCGACGGCCCAGGCGCAGGTCTCGGCGATGAGCGCGGCGCCGCGCTCGCGCAGCACCTCCCGGGTCAGCAGACCCATCCAGTCGACGTCGAACACGCCTCCACTGTGCCCCGGCACCTCCGTCGTCCGCCGTAGGACGAGGATCACCCGGTCGGTGGGGTCGCCGGCCGCGACGCCCACCGCGGGGCTCACTCGGCGGCGGCCCCGGCGGTGCTGCCCTTCGCCTGCTCGCTGCTCGGGCCACCGATCCACACCGTCTTGGCGTTCATGAACTCGTACATGCCCAGCTCGGTCAGCTCCCGGCCGTAGCCGCTCTGCTTGATCCCGCCGAAGGGCAGGTCGGGGTAGCTGGCGGTCATCCCGTTGATGAACGCCATGCCGGCGGCGATGTCGCGCACGAAGCGCGCCCGCTCGCCCTCGTCCTCGCTCCACAGGTTGGACCCGAGGCCGTAGACGTGGTCGTTGGCCAGCTCGATGGCCTCCTCCAGCGAGTCGACGGTGTACAGCGCGGCGACCGGCCCGAAGACCTCCTCGCTGTGCACCTTCATCTCGGGGGTGACGCCGGTGAGCAGCGTCGGCTCGTAGAACCACCCGGGGCGGTCCACCCGCTTGCCACCGACCACGACGGTGGCGCCCTTGCTGCGGGCGTCCTCGACGTACTCCTCGACGTCCTGCAGACCCGACTCGGTGGCCAGCGGGCCGATCTGGGTGTCGGCGTCCATCGGGTCCCCGACGGTGAGGGCGCCGATCTTTTCGGCGAACAGGCGGTTGAACTCCTCGGCGACGTCGCGGTGCACGAAGAACCGCTTCGCGGCAATGCAGCTCTGCCCGTTGTTCTGGTTGCGCGCGGTGGTGGCCACCTCGGCCGCGGTGTCCAGGTGGGCCGAGGGCATGACGATGAACGGGTCGGAACCGCCGAGCTCCAGCACCGTCTTCTTCAGGGCGTCGCCGGCGACGGCGGCGACGGACTGCCCGGCCGGTCCACTGCCGGTCAGCGTCGCGGCCAAGACGCGGTCGTCGCGCAGCACGCGCTCGACCGACCCCGAGCCGATGAGCAGGGTCTGGAAGACGTCGTCGGGGAAGCCCGCCTTGCGGAACAGCTCCTCCATGTACAGGGCGGTCTGCGGCACGTTGCTGGCGTGCTTGAGCAGTCCGACGTTGCCGGCCATGAGCGCGGGGGCGGCGAACCGCATCGCCTGCCACAACGGGAAGTTCCAGGGCATGACCGCCAGCACCACGCCCAGCGGCTGGTGGACCACGTACGCCTGCTGCGCCCCCACGGCGCCGGCGTCCTTTGGTTCGGGCTCGAGCAGCGCGGGGCCCCGCTCGGCGTACCAGCGCAGCGCCGACGCGCACTTGGCGACCTCGGCCTTCGCCGACGCCAGCGTCTTGCCCATCTCGGTGGTCATGAGCTCCGCGACGCCGTCGGCATCGGCGTCCAGCACGTCGGCGGCGGCCGACAACCAGCCGGCCCGTTCCTGCGGCGTGGTCAGCCGGTAGCGCGCGAAGGCCCGAGCCGCCCGGTCGATGGCGCCCTCGAGCGCCTCGTCCGACAACGCCTCGAACGTCTTCAGTGTCTCGCCGGTGGCCGGGTTGATCGTGGCGATGGCCATGGTGTTCTCCCTCCGGGGTGCGCCCGTCACCTGCCCGGGCGCACACGGACGAAACGGACCCCGGGTGATCCGGCGCCGGGGGGGGGGGGGGGGGGGGGGGGGGGGGGGGGGGGGGGGGGGGGGGGGGGGGGGGGGGGGGGGGGGGGGGGGGGGGGGGGGGGGGGGGGGGGGGG
>NZ_JBJHAT010000035.1:0-42792 GCF_054051175.1 Blastococcus sp. SYSU DS0753
GTGGGCCCCGCGAACAGCGCGGTGTGGGACTAGGTCGCCCCATGGTAGGCCCCCGGCCGGGGGGCTTGGGGGGGGGGGGGGGCCCGCGCGCCCACCGCGCGATCCCGCCGAACCGAGGAGCCCGAGCTGTCCGAGCACGACGACCCGTCCGCCGGCTCCTCCGCCGTCGTGCCGCCCGGCCGGCCGCGCACCCGGCTGCTGCTGACGCTGGCCGCCGTCGTCCTCCTGGCCGACCTCGTGACCAAGCTCGTGGTCGTCGCGACCATCGAGCCGGGTGAGGACATCCGGCTGCTCGGTGGCGCGCTGTACCTGACCCACCTGCGCAACACCGGCGCCGCCTTCTCCTTCGCGCAGGGGGCCACGGTCGTGTTCAGCCTCATCGCGATCGTCGTGGCCGTCGTCATCGTCCGCACCGCCCGCCGGCTGCGCTCGACCGGCTGGGCCGTGGCGCTGGGGCTGGTGCTGGGCGGCGCGGTGGGCAACCTGATCGACCGCATCTTCCGCGACCCCGGCTTCCTGCGCGGCGGGGTCGTGGACTTCGTCTCGGTGTTCGGCCCGGGCGGGAGCGTGTTCCCGGCCTTCAACGTCGCCGACTCGGCGATCGTCTGCGGCGGCATCCTGGGCGCGGTGCTGGCGCTCCGGGGCATCGAGTTCGACGGCACCCGCAGCGGTGCGGAGGAGCGGCCCCGGGCCGTCTGAGGTCCGGCTCCGCCGTCCCGTCCGGCCCGACCCGCACAATGGGGGGCGTGACCAGCGCTCCCGGCCTGCACCGCGCCCTTCCGGTGCCCGACGGGCTGGAGGGGCAGCGGGTGGACCAGGCCCTGTCCCGGCTCTTCGGCCTGTCCCGCACGGCGGCGGCCGAGCTCGCCGACGCCGGCCACGTCGTCGTCGACGGCCGGGTGCGCGGCAAGGGCGACCGGCTCGCCGGGGGCAGCTGGCTGGAGGTCGAGCTGCCGCCCCCGCCGGGCGAGCCCGCGCCGCCCAGGCCGGTCGAGGGGATGACGATCCTGTTCGACGACGACGACCTGGTGGTCGTCGACAAGCCGGTGGGCGTCGCCGCGCACCCCAGCCCCGGCTGGGACGGGCCCACGGTCATCGGCGGACTGGCCGCCGCCGGGTACCGCATCTCCACGTCGGGTGCGGCCGAGCGGCAGGGTGTCGTGCACCGGCTCGACGCGGCCACCACCGGCGTGATGGTGGTCGCCAAGAGCGAGCGCGCCTACACCGCGCTCAAGGCCGCGTTCAAGGAACGGACGGTCGAGAAGGGCTACCACGCGCTCGTGCAGGGCCACCCCGACCCGTCGCGCGGCACCATCGACGCACCGATCGACCGGCACCCTCGGCACGACTGGAAGTTCGCCGTCGTGAGCGGGGGGCGGCCGTCGGTCACCCACTACGAGGTGACCGAGGCATTCGCCGCCGCCAGCCTCGTCGACATCCGGCTCGAGACGGGGCGCACCCACCAGATCCGGGTGCACTTCTCCGCCCTGCGCCACCCCTGCGTCGGGGACACCACCTACGGCGCCGACCCGACCCTCGCCGCCCGGCTGGGGGTCTCCCGCCAGTGGCTGCACGCGGTGCGGCTGGGCTTCCCGCACCCGGCCGACGGGCAGTGGATCGAGGTCACCAGCGAGTACCCGCCCGACCTCGCCGGCGCGCTGGCCCTGCTGCGCGCCGAGGCCTGACCCCGCGACGGTGACGGGTCTGCCGGTCGCGCTGGGCGACTTCGGCCCGGCGGCGTTCGCCGCGGTCGTGGTCGCCGTCTACCTGGTGGCGGGGGAGCCCGTCGTCGGGCACGTGCTGCACCGCCGGTTCGAGGGGCGGCTGCGCACCGACGCGGGCGCCCGCCGCTCGTTCTACCGGCGGCTGCTCGTGCTCGAGTGGGGGCTGGCCGCGGTCGCCGCCGTCGTCTGGCTCGCCGCTCCCGGGGTCGACGCCGCGGCCGTGGGGCTGGTCTGGCCGCGGGAGTGGCCCGGGCCGGTCACCGCGGCGGTCGTCGTCCTGGTCCTGCTGTTCGTCGTCGCCTCCACCCGCCAGCTGCGGGCCGGCGCCCTGCTGGAAGCGGCCCGACCGGCGCGGCGGGCGGGTCATTCCCCGCCCGCCCACGGCCGGCACGCCGAGCCGCCCGGGCAGTCCACCCTGGCGCTGCTGCCCCGCACCGGGGGCGAGCGGCGGCTGTTCACCCTCGTCGGCGTCACGGCGGGGGTGTGCGAGGAGTGGCTGTACCGGGGGTTCTTCCTCGCCGTGGTCGCCGCCGTGACCGGAGGCCTGCCCACCTGGCTGCTCGTGGTCGTCGCCGCGGCCGCGTTCGGCCTGGCGCACGCCTACCAGGGGCGCGCGGGCATCGTCCTGACCGGTGTGCTGGGCGGGATCATGGCCGCGTTCTACCTGGACACCGGGTCCTTGCTGCTGCCGGTGCTGCTGCACGCGCTGATCGACCTGCGCTTCCTGCTCGTGCCGGCCAGCGCCCTGCCGGCGTCGGTGCACGAACGGCCCGAGGCCCCCGGCCGCTGACCGGCCCGCTCGCCGGCGTCGCCAGAATGGAGGTCGTGCCCAGCCCCACCGCCCAGGTCGCCACCACCGCCGACTGGCCGGAGGTGGCGGCGCTGCGGAGCCGCGTGTTCGTCGAGGAGCAGGGCGTCCCGCCCGAGATCGAGCAGGACGACGCCGACGCGGTGGCCGTGCACGTGCTCAGCCGCGACGTCTCCGGCCGCGTGGTCGCCACCGGGCGGCTGCTGCTGGACGGGGCCACGGCGCGCATCGGCCGGATGGCCGCCGCGGCCGAGGTCCGGGGCAGGGGGCACGGGGCCGCCGTCCTCGCCGAGCTGCACCGGCAGGCCGTCGCGCGCGGGGCGCGGGCGGTCGAGCTGCACGCCCAGCTGCCGGCCCGCCGCTTCTACGAGCGCGCCGGGTACGCGGCCGTCGGCGAGGTCTACGAGGAGGCCGGCATCGCGCACGTCACCATGCGGCGCGCGCTGTCCTCAGCCGAATCCGGACCGCTGTGACGGATCGGTCCACTGTGAGCAGACACGTCGTGTCAGACCCTCGGCGTAGAACCGAACCAGTGCGAGGATCGACCCACCGGCCCGCCGGTGCCCGACACCCCGCATGCACTGCCGGTCTTCCCCGCCGGTCGCCCGCCGCGTGACGCCGGCCGGGCACGCACGACCCGTGAGGAGCATCCCGCACAGTGAGCAGCCCGTCCGATTCGTTCGTGCACCTGCACGTACACACCGAGTACTCGATGCTCGACGGCGCCGCGAAGCTGCCTGAGGTCACCAAGGCCGCGGCGGAGCAGGGGATGCCGGCGCTGGCCATGACCGACCACGGGAACGTGTTCGGCGCCTACGACTTCTACAAGCAGGCGCACGCGGCCGGCGTGAAGCCGATCATCGGCATGGAGGGCTACTACACGCCGGGCTCGCGGTTCGACCGGGCGCCCTTCGACTTCGGCGACAACCTCATCGACGAGGAGGGCGACGGCGGCTCCAACCGGGGGAAGGCCGCGTACACCCACATGACGCTGCTGGCCCGCAGCACGGAGGGGATGCACAACCTCTTCCGCATCTCCTCGCTGGCCAGCCTCGAGGGGCAGTACCGCAAGCCCCGGTTCGACCGGGACCTGCTGGAGCGCTACGGCAAGGGCCTCATCGCCACCACCGGCTGCCCGTCGGGCGAGGTGAACATGTGGCTGCGCGCCGGCAAGGAGGACAAGGCGCGCCAGGCGGCCGCGGACTTCCAGGACATCTTCGGGCGGGAGAACTTCTACGCCGAGCTGATGGACCACGGCCTGGCCATCGAGAAGAAGACCCGGCCCGCCCTGCTGGCGATCGCCAAGGACCTCGGCATCCCGCTGCTGGCCACCAACGACCTGCACTACACGCACAAGGAGGACGCCGAGGCCCACGACGCCCTGCTGTGCATCCAGACCGGCTCGCGGCTCAACGAGCCCAACCGCTTCAAGTTCAACGGTGACGGCTACTACCTGAAGTCCGCCGCCGAGATGCGGGCGCTGTTCACCGGCGACCTGCGGGAGGCCTGCGACAACACCCTCCTGGTCGCCGAGCAGTGCGAGGTGACGTTCACCGAGGGCGCCGACCTCATGCCCCGGTTCCCCCTGCCACCGGGGGAGGACGAGACCTCCTGGTTCGTGAAGGAGGTCGAGCGCGGCCTGCACAAGCGCTATCCGAACGGCATCCCCGACCACGTGCGCAAGCAGGCCGACTACGAGGTCGGGATCATCTGCCAGATGGGCTTCCCGGGCTACTTCCTCGTGGTCGCCGACTTCATCAACTGGGCCAAGGACAACGGCATCCGGGTGGGCCCGGGTCGTGGCTCGGCCGCGGGCTCGCTGGCGGCCTACGCCATGGGCATCACCGACCTCGACCCGCTGCAGCACGGGCTGATCTTCGAGCGGTTCCTCAACCCCGAGCGCGTCTCCATGCCCGACGTCGACATCGACTTCGACGACCGCCGCCGGGGCGAGGTGATCCAGTACGTCTCCAAGAAGTACGGCGAGGAGCGGGTCAGCCAGATCGTCACCTACGGGACGATCAAGGCGAAGGCAGCGATCAAGGACGCCGCCCGCGTGCTCGACCGGCCCTACTCGGTGGGCGACGAGCTGACCAAGCTCATGCCGCCGGACGTCATGGGCAAGGGCATCCCGCTGTCGGGGGTCTTCGACCCGGCCCACCCGCGCTACAAGGAGGCCGCGGAGTTCCGCGCCCGCTACGAGTCCGACCCCGGGGCGGCCGAGGTCGTCGACCAGGCCCGCAAGCTCGAAGGCCTGAAGCGCCAGTGGGGCGTGCACGCCGCCGGCGTCATCATCGGCCGCTACCCGCTGATCGACAGCATCCCGATCATGCGCCGCGAGGCCGACGGCGCCATCATCACGCAGTTCGACTACCCGACCTGCGAGACGCTCGGCCTGCTGAAGATGGACTTCCTGGGCCTGCGCAACCTCACCGTCATCGACGACGCCCTGCGCAACATCGTGATCAACGGCAAGGAGCCGGTCGACCTCGACGAGATCAGCAAGGACCTCACCGACCCGGCCACCTACGCCCTGCTCTCCCGCGGTGACACGCTCGGGGTCTTCCAGTTCGACGGCGGGCCGATGCGCTCGCTGCTGCGGCTCATGCGGCCGGACAACTTCGAGGACATCTCCGCCGTCGGCGCGCTCTACCGCCCGGGCCCGATGGGTGCGAACTCGCACACCAACTACGCGCTGCGCAAGAACGGCCAGCAGGAGATCACCCCGATCCACCCGGAGCTGGCCGAGCCGCTGGAGGAGATCCTCGGCCAGACCTACGGCCTGATCGTCTACCAGGAGCAGGTCATGGCAATCGCGCAGAAGGTCGCCGGCTACTCGCTCGGCAAGGCCGACCTGCTGCGCCGCGCCATGGGCAAGAAGAAGAAGTCGGTGCTGGACGCCGAGTTCGTCGGCTTCGAGGCCGGCATGAAGGCCAACGGGTTCTCCAGCGCCGCCATCAAGACCCTGTGGGACATCCTCGTCCCCTTCGCCGACTACGCGTTCAACAAGGCCCACTCCGCCGCCTACGGCCTGGTCTCGTACTGGACCGCCTACCTCAAGGCCAACTACCCGGCCGAGTACATGGCCGGCCTGCTCACCAGCGTCCAGGACGACAAGGACCGTCGGCCCATCTACCTGGCCGAGTGCCGCCGGATGGGCATCAAGGTGCTCCCGCCCGACGTCAACGAGTCCTCGTGGGACTTCACCGCGGTCGGCACCGACATCCGCTTCGGGCTGGCCTCGGTGCGCAACGTCGGCACCAACGTCGTGGAGTCCATCGTCCGGGCGCGCGAGGAGAAGGGCGCCTTCAAGGACTTCGCCGACTTCATGCGCAAGATCGACACGGTCGCCTGCAACAAGAAGGTCATCGAGTCCCTGGCCAAGGCCGGGGCCTTCGACTCGCTCGGCCACTCCCGCCAGGGCATCGTCGCCGTCCACGCCCAGGCCGTCGACTCCGCGATGGGACTCAAGCGCAAGGAGGCCGAGGGCCAGTTCGACCTGTTCGGCAGCTTCGGCGGGGATGGGGCGGCCGACGACCCGTTCGCCGGCGCCCTCGACATCACCATCCCGACCGCCGACTGGTCCAAGAGCGAGCGGCTGATGTTCGAGCGCGACATGCTCGGTCTCTACGTCTCCGACCACCCGCTGCACGGCGTCGAGCACGTGCTCGCCGCCAACGCCGACACCCCCATCGCCGAGATCAACGCGGGCGGGGTCGAGGACGGCGCCAACGTGACCATCGCGGGCATCCTCACCGCCGTCTCGCCGCGCACGAACAAGCAGGGCGCGCCGTGGGCGATCGCGACGCTGGAGGACCTCGAGTCCGGCATCGAGGTGCTGTTCTTCCCGAAGACGTGGGCCGAGGTCTCGGAGAAGGTGGTCCGCGACCAGATCGTCGTGGTCAAGGGCCGGATCAGCCGGCGCGACGACCAGCCCTCGCTGTTCGGCTCGGAGGTCATCGTCCCGGAGCTCACCGAGGGCGCGCGCGGGCCCGTGCTGGTCTCGATGGCCGCCGCCCGGTGCACCCCACCGGTCGTGGAGCGGCTGCGGGAGGTGCTGGGCAGCCACCCGGGCACCACGGAGGTGCGGCTCAAGCTGGTGAACGGCAGCAGGGAGACGGTGCTGCGGCTCGACCAGGGGCTGCGGGTGCAGCCCAGCACCGCCCTGATGGGCGACATCAAGGCACTCCTCGGGCCGACGAGCGTGGCGCTGCTCTGAAAGAGGACCCCCTGCCCCCCACCGCTCGCACGCTCGCGGCGGGCCCCTGCAGGGGGCCGGGCTCGGGAGGTTGTTCACTGGTGGGGTGAGCACCCCACCGCTGCCCGTCCAGCCCGTGCCGGGGGTGCCCCCGCACGCCTACTGGCGGGGCCGGCCGGAGGTCCGGGAGGACCTGCGCGCGGGCCGGGCGCTCCTGGTCGGGCTCGCCCTCGCCGGCCTGCCCGCGGGTGCGCTCTGGTGGCTGCTGGCCCCCCGGGCGGAGTTCCAGGTGACCGAGACCGGCCCGGTCGCCGTCGGCCCGCCGGCGGCGGAGGTGCGGATCGCCGACGACACCGTGCTCGTGCTCGTGCTGCTGGGCCTGGGGCTGCTGGCCGGCGCCGCGGCGTGGCAGGTCCGCCGCGGCCGGGGGGTGGGCATGCTGGTGGTCCTCGTGGCCGGTACGTCGGCGGCGGCCGTCCTCGCCTGGCAGGTCGGGGAGCTGCTCGGGCCCTCACCCACCGAGGTCCAGCTCTCCCAGGTCGGCGCCGAGGTCACCACGGGGCTGGTGCTCGGTTCCCTGCCCGGCCTCGCCGCCGCGCCGTTCGCCGCGCTGCTCGTGTACCTGGGCTGCGCGCTGGTGGCCGCCGACGACGGCCTCGGTCGGCGCGGGGGCGGCGATCCGGGGACCGTCGCGCCGCCCCCTGTGCGCTGAGCCGACGCACCGTGCACGGTGCACAAAGGCCGTGGCCAAGTTGGTGCGCGGTGGCCGTGGGCAGGCTGGGGGATCGTTCCTAGTGTCGGCGGTCACAGGATCTGCGTGGTGCGGATCACAGCGTGCGACCACCGAGGAGACGGCGACGCATGAGCTTCGGTTACCTGCCCTGGGCCCGGCCGGCATCCTCGGGTGACGCGCCCTGCGTCCGCGACGAGGTCGTCGCCCTGACCTACGCGGAGCTCGACGTCCGGGTCGCCGCGTTCGCCGGTCAGCTCGCGGAGCACGGGTTCGGTCGCGGCGACGTCCTCGCCGTCATGCTGCCCAACCGGGTCGAGCTCCTCGTGGCGCTCTACGCGGCGTGGCGGCTCGGCGGCGCCGCGACGCCGGTGAACCCGGTGTTCACGGCGAGCGAGGCGGACCACCAGATCGCCGACTCGGGCGCCACGCTCGTGGTGAACCTCGGGCCGGGTGCGCCGACGGCCGGCCTGCCGGCGATCGGTGTCGACGACATGCGGGTCGCCGGCTCCGGGGCGCAGCTCCCGCCGGTCGCCCTGGAAGGGCACGACCTGGCCCTGCTGATCTACACCAGCGGCTCCACCGGGCGCCCGAAGGGCGTCATGCTCGACCACGCCAACGTCGAGGCCATGTCGAGCACCATGGCCGACCACTTCTCCCTCACCGAGCGGGACCACTGCCTGCTGGTGCTCCCGCTCTTCCACGCCAACGCGCTCATGGTGAGCGCACTCGCGACGTTCCGGGCCGGCGGGCAGCTGAGCATCGTGGGCAGCTTCTCCGCGAGCCGCTTCTTCGAGCAGGTGGAGCGGCTGCGGCCGACGTACTTCTCCGCCGTCCCGACCATCTACGCGCTGCTGGCCTCGCTGCCCGACGACGTCCGCCCCGACACCTCGTCGCTGCGCTTCGTCGTCTGCGGCGCCGCTCCCGTGCCGGCGGAGCTCCTCGACCGCTGCGAGGAGCGGTTCGGGTTCCGGATGGTCGAGGGCTACGGGCTCACCGAGGGCACCTGCGCCTCGGCGTGCAACCCGGTCGACGGCGTGCGCAAGCTCGGGAGCGTCGGCCCCGCGCTTCCCGGCCAGCGCATCGAGATCCGGGGTGAGGACGGTGCCCCCGTGCCCACCGGTGCGATCGGCGAGGTCGTGATCGCGGGACCCACCGTCATGCGGGGATACCTCGGCCGGCCCGAGGCGACGGCGGAGACGCTGGTCGACGGCTGGCTGCGCACCGGCGACGTGGGCCGGCTGGACGACGACGGCTACCTCACCATCGTCGACCGTGTGAAGGACATGATCATCCGCGGCGGGGAGAACATCTACCCCAAGGAGATCGAGGCCGTCCTCACCACCGTGCCCGGCGTCCTCGAGGCCGCGGTCGTGGGCCGACCCGACGCCGTCCTCGGGGAGTCGCCCGTGGCCTACGTGAGCCTCTACCCGGACGCCCGGGTCACCGAGGAGCACCTGCTCGAGCACTGCCGGCGCCACCTCACCCGGGTGAAGGTCCCGGAGCGGATCGAGATCGTCGACGGCCTGCCCAAGAACCCGGTGGGGAAGACCGACAAACCCGCCATCCGCCGGTCGTTGCAGCCCCAACCGGCCTGACCGACAGCTTTCCCGCGCCCCTCTGCACGTCCGCCAGCAGCGAGAGCACCCCTCTCGCTGATCACCCCTGCCCGTACGAAGGAGCAACCATGGGCTTCAAGACCGCAGACATGCCGCCGGTGGACCCGGCGCAGTTCGAATCGATGCCCTTCATGGAGCGCATGCGGATGCTCGCCACCCACTGGTGCGAGTACGGCTTCGGCGGCCCGAAGACCAACCACATGCTCTACGTCTACAAGCTCGCCTTCTACGTGTTCGGCGGGTTCACGGTCGTCGGTCTGACGACGCCGGGACTGGGCTTCGGGGACCTCGGGGCGTGGTGGGGCGAGCCGATCGTCTACCAGAAGCTGATCATCTGGACGATCCTGTTCGAGATCACCGGGTGGGCGTCGTCCTCCGGCCCGCTGGCGTTCAAGTTCAAGCCGTTCATCGGCGGCTTCCTCTACTGGTCGAAGCGCGGCACGCTCCGGCTCCCCCCGTGGCCGGGCAAGGTCCCGTTCACCGCGGGTGACCACCGCACCGCTTTCGACGTGGGCCTGTACTTCTGCATCCTGGCCACGCTGGTGTTCCTGCTGATCGGCCCCGGGGTGCGCACCGACGCCCTGCCCGGCAGCGAGGCCGGCCTGCTGCCGCAGTGGGCGCTGCTGACCTTCGTGGCGCTCATCATCGTGATGGGGCTGCGCGACCGCGTCGTCTTCCTGGCGGCTCGCTCCGAGCAGTACATCGCGGTGCTCTTCTTCTTCGGCATCCTCGGCAACCACGTCGACATGATCATCGCGGCCAAGATCGCCATGGTCACCATCTGGATGGGCGCCGGCGTCTCGAAGTTCGGGCACCACTTCACCAACGTGGTCCCGCCGATGATGAGCAACACGCCCTGGCTGACGTCGCTGCGGTTCAAGCGGGCGCTGTACCGCGACTACCCGAACGACCTGCGGCCGTCCAAGGTCGCCTGGGCCTTCGCGCACATCGGCGGCACGGTCGTCGAGCTGGTGCTCCCGCTGGTCCTGCTGTTCTCGACCAACACCACGATCACCTGGCTCGCGATCGTCGGGATGATCGTGTTCCACATCTTCATCACCTCGACCTTCCCCCTGGCGGTGCCGCTGGAGTGGAACGTCTTCTTCATGTTCGCCACCGCGTGGCTGTTCGGCGGCTTCCCGGCCGGCGAGGGCTACGGCATCGGCGACATCAGCTCGCCGTGGCTGCTGCTGCCCATCGTCGCCGTGTTCGTGGCCTTCCCCATCCTGGGCAACCTGCGGCCGGACCTGGTGTCGTTCCTGCCGTCGATGCGGCAGTACGCCGGCAACTGGGCCTCGGCCACCTGGGCCTTCCGGGGCGACGAGGCCGAGGACAAGCTGAACCAGCACCTGGTGAAGTTCAACCCCAACCAGATCGACCAGCTCTCCGGTGCGTTCGGCAAGGAGATCGCGGAGATCTTCATGCAGAAGGCGGTGGCCTGGCGGACGATGCACAGCCAGGGCCGGGGCCTGCTGTCGCTGATGATGCGGCACCTGGACCGCATGGAGAACTACCGCATCCGGGAGGGCGAGTTCGTCTGCACCACGCTGGTCGGCTGGCAGTTCGGCGACGCCCACCTGCACAACGAGCAGACCGTCACGGCCGTGCAGAAGCGCTGCGGGTTCGAGCCGGGGGAGTGCATCGTCGTCTGGGTCGAGTCGCAGCCGATCCACCGCTCGACGCAGGAGTACAAGGTCATCGACGCGGCGCTGGGCGTGGTGGAGCGGGGCTACTGGAAGGTGAGCGACGCGGTCGCGGAGCAGCCCTGGCTGCCGAACGGCCCGATCGCGCACACGGTCACGTGGCGGAGCCCCGGCTACACCCCGGCCGGTGAGCACCCGCACCCCGTCGTCCGTGCCAGTGTGAGTGCATGACCGACGCCGTCGTGGTCGGCAGCGGGCCCAACGGGCTCGCTGCCGCCCTCACCCTCGCCGCCGCCGGCGTGCACGTCACGGTCCTGGAGGCCGCGGACACCATCGGGGGAGGGACCCGCAGCAGCGCCCTCACGCTGCCGGGTCTGGTCCACGACGAGTGCGCCGGCTTCCACCCGCTCGCCGTGGACACCCCGTTCTCCCGCGCGTTCGACCTCGGCGCGCAGGGGCTGACGTGGCGGTGGGCGGGCATCGAGTACTCCCACCCGCTGGACGGCGGCCGCGGCGCCGCCGTCCAGCGGTCGGTGGACGCGACCGCCGACCACCTGGGCGCCGACGCCGGCCGGTACCGCAGCCTCTTCGGCCCGCTGACGGAGCGCTTCGGCGACATCGCCGAGGACTTCCTGCAGCCGCTGCTGCACGTCCCGGCGCATCCCGTGAAGCTCGCGCGGTTCGGCGCCTACTCCCTGCTCCCGGCGGCGGTCCTCGCCCGGCGCTGGTCCACGGAGGAGGCGCGCGCCCTGTTCGCCGGCGTCGCCGCGCACGCCTTCCGGCCGTTGGGCTCCCCGGCGTCGTCGGCCATCGGCGTGGCCCTCGGCACCGCCGCGCACCGCTACGGCTGGCCGGTGGCCGAAGGAGGATCGGCGGCCATCAGCCGGGCGGTGTCCACCCTCCTCGCCCGGCACGGCGCGAAGGTGGAAACCGGGGTGACCGTCGGCTCGATGGCCGAGCTGGGGGAGCCGGACATCGTCATGCTCGACCTCGCGCCCCGTGCCGCGGCCCGGCTCGTCGGCGACCGGATGCCCAGGCGGGTCGCGCGCGCGCTGACCCGCTACCGGCACGGGCCGGGGTCGTTCAAGGTCGAGTTCGCCGTCCAGGGCGGCGTTCCGTGGGCCCACGAGGAGTCGCGGCGGGCCGGGACCGTCCACGTCGGGGGCACGTTCGAGGAGATCGCCGCGGCGGAGAGGGACATCACCCGCGGCCGCATGCCCGAGCGTCCCTTCGTACTCGTCGGGCAGCAGTACGTCGCCGATCCGAGCCGCTCGGCCGGCGACGTCCACCCGCTGTACACCTACGCCCACGTGCCGGCCGGCTACACGGGGGACGCGACGCGGGCCATCGAGCAGCAGATCGAACGGTTCGCCCCCGGTTTCCGCGAGCGCGTGCTGGCCCGGCACGTGACCTCGGCCGCGGGGCTGGAGGCGCACAACGCCAACTACGTCGGAGGGGACGTCGTCACCGGCGCCAACGACCCGCTGCAGCTGGTCTTCCGCCCGCGGGTGGCGCTGGACCCCTACTCCCTCGGGGTCGACGGGGTCTACCTCTGCTCGGCGGCCACACCGCCCGGCGCCGGCGCCCACGGGCTGTGCGGGTACAACGCCGCCCGGTCGGCCCTGTCGCGGGTCGCACGCTGAGCGCGGGGCAGGACGGACGTGCACGGACGGGACGGCGGCAGGAGGCGGGGATGAGCGCGGCGGCGGGGCCAGGGCACGGGGCGCCGGGCCCCGAGGGCGGCGAGCGGGTGCTCGCCCTGGTGTCGCAGGCGGGCAGGCGGCTGGACCGCCGTCAGCCCCAGATCGCCCGGGACATGACCGAGCTCATCGCCCGGCACATCAGGAGTCTGGACGTGGACCCGCAGTTCATGGAGCTGCTCCGGGCCAGCGTGGACGCCAACACCAAGACGCTCACGCACATCCTGACCAACCACATCCCGATCGAGCACCTGATGCCCACGACGGCCGCGGTCGAGTACGCCCTGCGGCTGGCCCAGCGGGAGATCCCGGCCAACTCCCTCGTCCGCGCCTACAGCATCGGCAAGGACGACTTCATCGAGCAGATGTTCCCCGACGTCCAGGCGCTCGACTGCACGGCGGAGGAGAAGTTCGAGGTCCTGCACCACATGGCCACCGTGGTCGGGCGGTACATCGACTGGATCTCCCAGTACGTCTTCGAGGCATACGAGGCCGAACGCGAACGCTGGCTGAGCACGCAGGGGACCGTGCGCGCGGCGCTCATCCACGACGTGCTGGCCGGGCAGAAGGTCGCGCCCGGGCGCTTCGAGCGCGAGACCGGCTACCGCCTGACGGCGCACCACCTCGGGATGATCATCTGGTCCGTGGACGCGGCGCCGGCGCCGGACGAGCTCCGGTTGCTCACCTCCGTCGTGTCGAAGGTCGCGACGGGAGCCGGCTGCTCGGGGCCGCCCCTGGTGACGGCGGTCGACCGAGAGACCGCCTGGGCGTGGCTGCCCTTCGCGGTCCGGCCGGGGGAGGTGGACACCACTCAGATATGCCGGCTCGTCGAGCAGGCGCGCACCTGCCGGGCCGCCCTGGGGCTCTCCGGGTCGGGTGTGGACGGCTTCCGGCGCACCCACGAACAGGCCCGGGCGGCCCGTCGGGTCGCCATGGCCTCGGGCGCCACCACGCCCGTCACGGGCTTCGGCGACGAAGGCGTTGCGATCACGTCGATGCTGGCCGGCGATCTCGACTCCGCGCGGGCGTGGATCCACGAGGTGCTCGGTCCGCTCGCGGTGGACAACGATGCGTCCCAGGTGCTGCGCGAGACGTTGCGGGTCTTCTACCTCACGGGGGAGAGCTACACCGAGACCGCAGAGATCATGCGGCTGCACCGCAACACGGTGAAGTACCGGGTGTCCCGAGCGCTGGAGCTGCGGCAGCCCGCAGCGCGGTCGCACCGGGTGGACCTGGCGGTGGCCCTGAACGCCTGCCACTTCCTGGGGTCCGCCGTGCTCGACGCCGGCGCCCGGGCCGACGCGCCGCCGGCCTGACGGGTCAGTTCACCGTCATCGGGACGGCGAACTGCTGCAGCGGCGCCGGGACCGCGCCGAGGGTCTGCAGCAGCGTCAGCTCCCGGCGCAGCAACCGGGACTCCGCGGCCAGGCGGCGGCGGGTCGCGGACTCCGCCAGCAGCGCCTGCCGGTCCTCGGTGGTCAGCAGCGCCGAGGAGGCGACCAGCCAGGACAGCGCGGTCGGGTCGTCGGACGCCGCCGCGAGCCGCACCGCGGCCTCCGCGCCGTCCCCGTGCGCGCCGGCGCCCAGCGCCGCCACCTCCGCGACGTACCGGGTGAAGAGGTCACCGACCCCGTGCGCGAGGAGGTCGAGCGATCCGCGGGCGACCGAGCTGGCGAGCTCGTCCGTCGGCGGGGCCAGCCCGGCGGAGTCGCCGGTGGCCACCTCGGCGTCCCCGGCGGCCTCCTCCGCGGCCTCCTCCTCGGCCAGCCACTCCACCTCCGCCTGCAGGTAGGGCGGGTCGTCGCCGACCACGACGTCGAGCAGCCGGAACCGCTCACCACCGACGGTCACGATGCGGAATCCGCCGTCGGACTGCGGTTGCACGCGCTGCAGCCGCGCGGTGCACCCGATGTCGTAGAGCGCCGCCGCGGGGGCCACCCGCTCGACCTCCCACCCCTGCCGGATCGCCACGACCCCGAAGAACCTGCGGTCGCCGAGCTCGGGCAGGTCCATCAGGTCGCGCATCAGGCGCCGGTAGCGGGGCTCGAAGATCTGCAGGGGCAGCACGACCCCGGGGAAGAGGGGCCGTCCCAGCGGGAACAGCGGGATCAGCTCACCCATCCGGGGAAGCGTACGGCCCCCCGGCCGCCTGCCCGTGTGGGCGCCCCGGGCCCGTCGCGGGGCGCTGGATACCCTGGGATCCGCGTCGTACCACCGATCCGACCCCGGAGGCCTCCCGTGCTGGCACGCATCGACCTGCGCGGACACGCGTTGCCCGGCGTCCGGGAGCTCACCGGGCTGCTGCCGCGCGCCGCCACCGACATCGACTCGGTGCTCGCCACCGTCCGCCCGCTCTGCGAGGACGTGCGCATCCGCGGCGCCCAGGCGGTGCGGGAGATCACCGCCCGCCTCGACGGCGTGGACGCCGAGGACTTCGCGGTGCCGCAGGAGGCGCTCGACCGCGCGCTCGCCGAGTGCGACCCGACGCTGCGGGAGGCCCTGGAGGAGGCCATCGCCCGGGTGCGGAAGGTGCACGGCGACCAGCGGCGCACCGACGTCACCACGGAGGTCGCGGCCGGCGGCACGGTCACCGAGCGCTGGCTCCCGGTCCGCCGCGTGGGGCTGTACGTGCCCGGCGGCCTGGCGCCGCTGCTGTCCAGCGTCGTGATGAACGTGGTCCCCGCGCAGATCGCCGGCGTCGAGTCGATCGCGGTGGCCTCCCCGCCGCAGCGGGACAACGGTGGCCTGCCCGACCCCGGGGTCCTGGCCGCCTGCGCGCTGCTGGGCGTCACCGAGGTCTACGCCGTCGGAGGTGCCCAGGCCATCGCCGTCTTCGGGTACGGCGCCGGCTCGTGCGAGCCGGTCGACATGGTCACCGGTCCCGGCAACGTCTACGTGACCGCCGCGAAGCGGCTGCTGCGCGGGCTGATCGGCATCGACTCCGAGGCGGGCCCCACCGAGGTCGCGATCCTCGCCGACGACACCGCCGACCCCGCCCACGTCGCCGCCGACCTGATCAGCCAGGCCGAGCACGACCCCCTGGCCGGCGCGGTGCTGGTGACCGACAGCGAGGAGCTGGCCGACGCCGTGCTGGCCCTGGTGCCCGGGCAGGTGGCCGCCACCAAGCACTCCGAGCGGATCACCACCGCGCTGGACGGCAGCCAGTCCGGCATCGTCCTGGTCGACGACCTGGACGCCGGGCTGCGGGTGGTCGACGCCTACGCCGCCGAGCACCTGGAGATCCAGACCCGCGACGCGCGTGCCGTCGCGATGCGGGTGCGGAACGCGGGCGCGATCTTCGTCGGCGCCTGGTCGCCGGTCTCCCTGGGCGACTACTGCGCCGGGTCCAACCACGTGCTGCCGACCGGCGGGTGCGCGCGGCACTCCAGCGGGTTGAGCGTGCAGTCGTTCCTGCGCGGCATCCACGTCGTCGAGTACGACGAGCAGGCGCTGGCCGACGTCGCCCGGCACATCGACGCCCTCGCCGGCGCCGAGGACCTCCCGGCGCACGCGGCCGCGGTGCGGGTCCGGCAGCGCCCGTGACGTCGCTCGAGGAGCTCCCGCTGCGGCCGGAGCTGCGCGGCCGCACGCCCTACGGCGCCCCGCAGCTGCCGGCCACCCACCGGCTCAACACCAACGAGAACCCGCACCCGCTGCCGGCCGAGCTGCTCGCCGACCTCGGCGAGGCGCTCGGGCGCGCGGCGCTGGAGCTCAACCGCTACCCCGACCGGGACGCCGTGGCGCTGCGGGCCGACCTCGCCGCCTACCTGTCCCGGACCGGCGGCCGGCCGCTGGAGCCGGCGCAGGTGTGGGCGGCCAACGGCTCCAACGAGGTGCTGCAGCAGATCCTGCAGGCGTTCGGGGGAGCGGGGCGCACTGCGCTCGGGTTCACGCCGTCGTACTCGATGCACCCGATCATCGCGGCCGGCACCGGCACGTCGTGGGTCGACGGGCACCGGGCCGCCGACTTCACGATCGACACAGAGGCCGCCGTGGCGCAGGTGCGCGAGGTTCGGCCCGACGTCGTCTTCGTGACCAGCCCGAACAACCCCACCGGCACCGCGGTCGACCTGGACACGGTGGCCGCCCTCTACGACGCCACCGACGGTGTGCTCGTCGTCGACGAGGCGTACGCGGAGTTCGCGCGGACCGGTACCCCGTCGTCGCTCACCCTGCTCCCCGGCCGGCCCCGGCTGATCGTGAGCCGGACGATGAGCAAGGCCTTCGGCATGGCGGGGCTGCGGCTGGGCTACCTGGCCGCGGACCCGGCCGTCGTGGACGCCATCCAGCTGGTGCGGCTGCCCTACCACCTGAGCTCGCTCACCCAGGCCGCCGCCCGGGCCGCGCTGGCGCACACGGATGCCCTGCTGGCGACCGTCGACGCGGTCAAGGCGCAGCGCGACCGCATCGTGGCGGCGCTGCCGGGCCTGGGGCTCACGAGCGTGCCCAGCGACGCCAACTTCGTCCTCTTCGGGCACTTCGCCGACGCGCCCGCCGCCTGGCGGGCGCTGCTGGACCGGGGGGTGCTCGTGCGGGACGTCGGTCTCCCGGGATGGCTGCGGGTGACCGCCGGTACCGCCGAGGAGACCGACGCCTTCCTCACCGCCCTGGGTGAGGTCGCGCCGGCCCACCGCACGACTCTGGGAGACTGACGCCCATGACCCGCACCGCACGCGTCGAGCGCCAGACCAGCGAGACCAAGCTCGTGGTGGAGCTCGACCTCGACGGCACCGGCAGCAGCTCGATCAGCACGGGCGTGGGCTTCTACGACCACATGCTCACCGCGCTGTCCAAGCACAGCGGCATCGACCTGACCGTGCGGGCCGACGGTGACCTGCACATCGACGCCCACCACACGGTGGAGGACGTCGCCATCGCGCTGGGGCAGGCGTTCGCCGAGGCGCTGGGCGACAAGCGGGGCATCACCCGCTACGGCGACGCCACCATCCCGATGGACGAGGTGCTCGCGCAGGCCGCGGTCGACCTCTCCGGCCGGCCGTACTTCGTGCACGCCGAGCCCGAGAACATGACGCCGATGATCGGGCCGGACTACCCGACCTCGCTGACCAAGCACGTGCTGGAGTCCTTCGCGTTCAACGCGCGGATCAGCCTGCACGTGCGGGTGCTGTACGCCGGGCGCGACGCGCACCACATCGTGGAGGCGCAGTTCAAGGCGCTGGCGCGGGCGCTGCGTGCGGCCGTCGCGATCGACCCGCGGGTCACCGACGTCCCCTCCACCAAGGGCGCCCTGTGATCCTGCGCGGCCGGCGGTGAGCTCGGGGCTGCCCCTCCTGCTGCTCGGCGGCTTCCTGCTCGGTGGTGCGTGGAGCATCTGGCGGGCGGACACCGCCGACGGCCGGCGCACCGGGCCGCAGGTCGCGTTCGCCGCCATCCTGCTGATCGCGGCCCTGCTGGCCAGCGCGGCGGGCATCCTGCGGCTCGTCTGAGCCGGCGCTGCCCGGGAACACATCGAGGGGCTCCGGCGCTGGTCGGTAGCGTGGCAGGCGTGAAGAAGGTGGCGGTCCTCGACTACGGCTCGGGCAACCTGCGGTCGGCCGAGCGTGCGCTGCAGCGGGTCGGGGCCGAGGTGACGGTAACCGACGACTTCCAGACGGCGCTGGACGCCGACGGGCTGGTCGTCCCCGGCGTGGGCGCGTTCGCCGCGTGCATGACCGGGCTGGACGCCGTCCAGGGGCGCCGGATCATCGGCCGCCGCCTCGCCGGTGGCCGTCCGGTGCTCGGCATCTGCGTCGGCATGCAGATCCTCTTCGAGCGCGGTGTCGAGCACGGCGTGGACGCCGAGGGCTGCGGCGAGTGGCCCGGCGTCGTCGAGCCGCTCGAGGCGCCGGTGCTGCCGCACATGGGCTGGAACACCGTCCAGGCGCCGCAGGACAGCGTGCTGTTCGCGGGGCTCGCGGACCAGCGCTTCTACTTCGTGCACTCCTACGGGGTGCGCACCTTCCCGCTGGGCCAGGACGGCGTGCCCTCCCCGCTGGCGCCGCCGTTGGTCACCTGGGCCGAGCACGGCGACCGGTTCGTCGCCGGTGTGGAGAACGCCGCGCTGTCGGCCACCCAGTTCCACCCCGAGAAGAGCGGCGACGCCGGCGCGCAGCTGCTCACCAACTGGCTCGGCACGCTGAACTGAGGCGCGCAGGTCAGCTGCGCAGGTAGCTGGCCCCGTTGACGTCGATGATCGTGCCGGTGGAGAAGCGGGCCTCCGGGGACGCCAGCCAGAGCACGGCCGCGGCGACCTCCTCCGGTCGCGCCACCCGCCCGTAGGGGGACTGCGCGCGGACGGCGTCGCCGCTGGGCCCGTCGAGGATCTCGCGAGCCATCTCGGTCTGCACGAACCCCGGGGCGACGCTGCCCACGCTGATCCCGTGCGGGGCCAGGGCCTGGGCCATCGACTGCCCGAAGGCGTTCAGGCCCGCCTTCGCCGCGCCGTAGGCCGGTGTGCCCGGCTCGCCGCGGAAGGCGCCCCGGCTGGTCACGTTCACCACGGCGCCGCCACCGGCCGCGACCAGGTGCGGCACCGCGCGGAAGGTGACGTGCATCGCGCCGACCAGGTTCACCTGCAGCGTGCGCGCCACGGCCGCCTGCCAGTCGGTCCAGGACGTCTCCAGCGGCGGGTGCGGCGTGTAGACGCCGGCGTTGTTGACGAGCACCTGCAGCCCGCCCAGCGCCGTCGCCGCGTCGTCGACCATCGCCCCGACCGCCTCGGCGTCGGCCACGTCCGCCTGCACGACGGTGTGCCCGGCCCCGGGCAGCTCGGCGGCGACCCGCTCGGCCGCCTCCCGGGAGCTGCCGGAGTGCACCGCCACCCGGTCCCCCCGGGCGGCGAAGGCGTGCGCGATCGCTCGCCCGATGCCGCGGGAGGCGCCGGTGACGAGGACGGCGCGGGGTGCTGCGGCGCTGGTCATGGCAGCAGTCAACCAGCCGGCGACGGCGCGCCGCGGGCGGTGCTGCACGGCCGGGAGGCGCCCGCGCCCTAAGGTGCGCGGGTCGCCGTCCAAGGAGGTCGCGTGCCCGCCGAGCGTCCGTCCCGCCCCGGCCGGCTCGTCGGGCTGGCCGTCGTCGCGCTGCTGCTGGCGCTCACCGGCTGGACCGTGGCAGGGCTCCGGCCGCCGGACCCGCGCCCCGTCGGCGCCCCGGCCACGGAGTTCAGCGCGGCCCGTGCCTTCGCGCACGTCGAGCGCATCGCGGCCGAGCCGCACGTGGCGGGGAGCCCGGAGAGCGACGAGGTGGTCGACGGGCTCGTGCGCGCCCTGACCGACCTCGGTCTGGACACCCGCGTGCAGAACGCCGTCGGCGCCCGGGCCGGTGGCGCGGGGGAGGCCCGCATGGCGCGGGTGCGCAACGTGGTCGCCGTCCTGCCCGGCACCGATCCCACCGGCCGGCTGTACCTGGTGGCGCACCACGACTCGGTGGAGGGCGGGCCGGGGGCGGCCGACGACGCCGCCGGGGTGGCCGCGCTGCTGGAGTCCGTCCGGGCGCTGACCGAGGGCCCGCAGCTGCGCAACGACGTCGTCGCCGTCCTGACCGACGCCGAGGAGGCCTGCCTCTGCGGAGCCGAGGCGTTCGTCGCCTCGCACCCGCTGGCCGGCGGCGGGGTGGCGCTCAACCTGGAGGCCCGCGGCACCGGCGGCCCACCGATCATGTTCGAGACGTCGCTCGGGAACGCCGAGCTCGCGGCGGCGTTCGCCGACGCCGCCCCCCACCCGGTCGCCAGCAGCTTCGCCGTCGAGGTCTACCGGGCGCTGCCCAACGACACGGACTTCAGCGTGTTCCTCGAGGACGGCGGCTACACCGGCATGAACACCGCCTTCATCGACGGCGCCGCGGCCTACCACTCGCCGCAGGACACCCCCGAGCGGCTGGACCGCGGCAGCCTGCAGGCCCTCGGCGACAACACCCTGGCGCTGGCCCGGGAGCTGGGGGACCGGGACCTGGCCGTCCTCGCCGAGCCCGCCGCCGAGGACGCGACCTACTTCCCGCTCCCCGGGCTGCTGGTGCGCTACCCGGGCTCGCTGGTGTGGCCGCTGGCCGGTGCGGCGCTGGTCGCCGTCGCCGGCCTGGCCTGGACGCTGCGCCGCCGGGGGATCAGCCCGTTGCGGCGCACCGCCGGGGCCGCCGCGCTGGCGCTCGTCCCGCTCGTGGCGGGGCCGCTGGCCGCGCAGGGGCTGTGGGAGGCGCTGGTCGTCCTCCGCCCCGGGTACGCCACGATGCTCGACCCCTGGCGGCCGGGCTGGTTCCGGCTGGCGGCCGTCGCGGTTGTGCTGGCCGTCGTCCTGATCTGGTACGCGCTGCTGCGCCGGCCGGTCGGCGCGGCCCCACTGGCCGCGGGCGCGCTGCTCTGGCTCGCCGTGGTGGCGGCGGTGCTCGCCGCGGTGGCGCCGGGCGGCTCCTACCTCGCGGCCTGGCCGGCCCTGGTCGGTGCGCTCAGCGGCGCCGTCGCCGTGCTCGCCCGCTCGCGCGCGGTGTGCGCCGTCGCCGCGTCGCTCACCGGCGCGACGGCGGTCCTCGTCCTCGCCCCGACCGCCGCGCTCTTCCTCCCCGCGCTCGGCATGTCGCAGGTGCTCGCGCCGTCGGTCGTCGTCGTGCTCGGCGCGCTGGCCCTGCTGCCGGCGCTGGAACTGCTGTTCCCCGACCCCGCCGCGCCGCCCGGGGCGCGCGGCCGGCTGGCGGCGGCCGCCGTCCCGGCCGTCGCGCTAGGAGCCGCAGGGGCCTGCGTGGCCGCGGGGCTGGCGGTCGACCGCTTCGACGCCGACCACCCGGTGCCCAGCCGGCTGGCCTACGTGCTGGACACCGACCGGGACCGGGCGCGGTGGGTGACCACCGAGACGACGCCGGGCGAGTGGACCGGCCGGTTCGTCGACGGCCCCGGGACCCTGGGCGCGGACCTCCCGTACCTCGCCGGCCGCGATCTGCTCACCGGACCTGCCGAAACCGCCGACCTGCCGGCGCCGGAGGTCGTCGTCGTCTCCGACCAGGTCCTCGGCGAACGGCGGGAGATCACCGTCCGGGTCACGCCGCAGCGGGCGGGGGTCCGGCTGGTCCAGCTGGACCTCACCGCCGAGGGCGGCACCGTCGTCCGCGGCCGGTTCGGCGGCCGCGGCGTGCCCGACGCCGCGCTGGGGGAGTCGGGGCTGCGGATCACCTTCCACGCGCCGCCCCCCGACGGGTTGCAGGCCGCCTTCACGGTCGAGGGCGACGGGCCGGTGCGGTTGCGCGCCGCGGACGCCAGCGACGGGCTCACCGGTCTGCCGGGGTACGAGCCGCGGCCCGCGGGCGTGGACGTCGCCGGTACGCACGGTGCGGACCTGCTGGTCGTCACGGCGGTCACCGACCTGGGGTGACGGGCGCGGCCGGATGAGAGCTCTCTCATCCGGCTCTCACGACGCCGTCACCGGTGGAGCGCAGGCTCTGAGCCGTGCATCGTCGCCCGTTCGTCGCAGTGCTCGCCGGAGCGGTGGCCGTGCTGCTGGTAGCCGGTGCAGGCTGGGCGGTGCTGGGGCCCGCCGGTGGGGGGGGGGGGGGGGGGGGGGGGGGGGGGGGGGGGGGGGGGGGGGGGGGGGGGGGGGGGGGGGGGGGGGGGGGGGGGGGGGGGGGGGGGGGGGGGGGGGGGGCCCCCCCCACCGATCGAGGTGCCCCTCCCGGCGTCGCCCACGGAGCCGGGAGCGCCCCCGACCGTGGATTCCGGCCCATCGCCCGATCCCGCTCCGGAGCCACCGCCGCCTCCCGCACCGGCACCGCCTCCGGCACCCGCTCCCGCACCGGCACCGCGCCCGGACGTCGTGCCCCCGCCTCCCATCACCGACGATGACGATGACGATGACGATGACGACGGCGATGACGATGACGATGGCGGCGACGATGGCGACGACGACTGAACGGTGACGACCCAACCGTGACGATCGAGGAACGGACCGCGCCCGGGTGGCGGCAGCACGTCCGGGGGCGGCTGGCGCCCCGGGCCGCCCGGACCCGGATCATCGGCTGGGTCCTGCTGCTGGTCCTGCTCGCCCTCGCCCTGCTGACCCTGGTGACCTGGTGGTTGCTGATCCGGGCGACCGACGAGCGGATGGACCTCGCCCTCGAGGCGGAGGTCGCCGAGTTCTCCCAGATCGTGGCCTCGGGGATCGACCCGGAGACCGGCGCACCGTTCGCCTCGGTCGCCGAGGTCCTGCAGACGGCGATCACCTACAACCTCGCCCGGCCCAACGAGAAGTTCCTCGGGTACGTGGACGGCGCCTATCGCTTCCAGAGCCGGATCGAGGCCCCGGTGCTGCTGAGCGAGGACGCCGTGTTCGCCGACCTGGTCGGCTCGGTCGAGGAGCCCGTGGCCGGGCGGTACGAGAGCGGCGCGGGCGAGGTGCGCTACCTCGCCGTCCCGGTGACCCTGGAGGGCGATCCGTCGCTCGGGACGGCCGTGGTGGCCTACTTCGCCGACCAGGAGCGCCAGGCAGCCGATGAGACGGCCCGGTTGATGCTCGGCGTGGGGGCGGTCACCGTGCTGCTGGCCGCAGCCGGCGCGTGGGTGGTCGCCGGGCGTGTGCTCGCCCCGGTGCGCGCCGTCGCGGCCACCGCCCAGGGGATCACCGAGACCGACCTCACCGGCCGCATCCCGGTCGACGGGCGACCGGCCGACGAGCTCACCGACCTCGCCTCCGCCGTGAACGCGATGCTCGACCGGGTGGAGACAGGCGTGGCCGCCCAGCGGCGATTCCTCGACGACGCCGGCCACGAGCTGCGCACACCGATCACCATCGTGCGCGGCCACCTGGAAGTGCTCGACCCGGCCGACCCGGAGGACGTGCGCCAGACCGTCGCCCTGGTCGACGACGAGCTGGAGAGGATGAACCGCATGGTCTCCGAGCTGCTGCTGCTCGCCCGCGCCGAACAGCCGGAGTTCGTCCGCCTCCAGCCGGTTGACGTCGCCGAGGTGACCGCAGAGGTGTTCGGCAAGGTGCGGCGGTTGGGCGACCGGGACTGGCAGCTGGGCGCCGTCGCCCGGGCCGACCTGCTGCTCGACCCACAGCGCCTGACGCAGGCGGTGGTCGCGCTGGCCGACAACGCCGTCCAGCACACCGCGCCGGGCGACCGGATCGTGCTGGGCAGCCGGCTCAGCGGGGATCAGCTGCTCGTCTGGGTCGACGACACCGGGCCCGGTGTCGCTCCCGCCGACCAGGCGCGGGTCTTCGAGCGCTTCGCCCGCGGCAGCTCCGGGGCCCGGCGCAGCGACGGCGCGGGACTGGGCCTGTCCATCGTGCGCGCCATCGCCGCCGGCCACGGCGGGGAGGTCGAGCTGCACAGCCGCCCCGGCGAGGGGGCCACCTTCACCCTGGTCCTGCCGGCCCGCCCGGCGCCGCCCCGCGCCGAGGCAGGCCCCGACGAGCTGCTGGACAGCGGCTCCGGCACCGTCGACGACGCGCTCGACACCCCACCGATGACCGTTCCGCCCGCGACGGTCGCCCCGACCGAGGGAGGGCCGCGGTGAGCCGCGTGCTGATCGCCGAGGACGAGCCGCGGATCGCCGCGTTCGTCGAGAAGGGGTTGCGGGCCAACGGCTTCGCCACCTCCGTGGTCGGCGACGGGCTGTCCGCCCTGGACCGCGCCCGGAGCGGTGAGGTCGACCTGGTCGTGCTGGACATCGGGCTGCCCGTGCTCGACGGCTTCGCGGTGCTGCGGGCGCTGCGCGCCGAGGGGTCCGCCGTGCCGGTCATCGTGCTGACCGCGCGGGACAGCGTGCAGGACACCGTCGCCGGGTTGGAGGGTGGCGCCGACGACTACATGCCCAAGCCCTTCCGCTTCGAGGAGCTCCTGGCCCGGGTGCGACTGCGGCTGGCCGGGGCCCGCGGCGGCGAGGTCACCGTGCTCACCGCCGGCGAACTGTCGCTGGACCTGCGCACCCGCCGGGCCGACGTCGCCGGGCGGGTGGTCGACCTGTCGGCCCGGGAGTTCGCCCTGGCCGAGACCTTCCTCCGCCACCCCGGTCAGGTGCTGGCCCGCGAGCAGCTGCTCAGCCACGTGTGGGGCTACGACTTCGACCCCGGGTCCAACGTCGTCGACGTCTACGTCCGCTACCTGCGCCGGAAGCTCGGCGCCGACCGGATCGAGACGGTGCGGGGCATGGGGTACCGGCTGGCGGCGTCCTGAGCCCACCCCGGACGGGCGGACGGCCCCGGCCTCCTGACGGGAGCCGGGGCCCTCCGCGCCCCCCCCCCCCCCCCCCCCCCCCCCCCCCCCCCCCGCCCTCAGTCGTCGGTGTCCGGGGTGTCGGTGTCGGGGGTGTGGGTGTCGCGGGTCTGGTCGACGGGGCTCTCGGCGGGCGAGTCCGCCGTCTCCGGGGAGGCGTCCACGTCGCCCACGGCGGCGTCGGGGGCGTCGGGCGTGTCGTCGGGGCTGTCGTCGGCGGCGACGGCGACGGCGGCGGGCGTGGACGGGGCCCCGTCGTCGGCCGTGGCGACGCCGATCCCGGCCAGACCCAGCCCGGTGAGCGCAGTGCCGACGGTGACGACCTTCCAGGTGGCGGCGGGCTTGCGGGTCATGGGCGTTCCTCCTCCGGAGCGGGTGGTGCGCTGACGTGGACCACGGTGCCCGGCGCAGGTGAGGCCGCCAGGAAAGCGCGATGAGCCCTCTCTCATGTCGGCGGGCGCGCGCTCACCGCACACCGGCCCACTCCTCGGCCAGGGCGACCCGGGCCTCGGTGGCGGGAGCCCGGTCCGGCTGCTGCACCCGAAACGGGCCGGTGGCGAGCCCCACCAGGACACCGGCCACCCGCGACCGCAACTGGCCCTCCGGCCAGCGCCCGGCGAGCAGCTCTTGCACCCGTTCCCGGTAGGCGGCGATCGGCGCCGAGTGGCCGGAGAGGTGCTCCAGAAGGACGAGGTGGCCCAGGAGGGTGGCCCAGTCGTCGATCCGGGCGCCCGCCCCGGCGGTGTCCACGTCGAGCAGGCCGACCACCGTCCCGGCATCCACGAGCAGCTGTGCCTCGTAGAAGTCGCCGTGCACCGGGACCAGCGGGTGCTGACCGGCACCTGCGGCCACCGCCGCGGTGAGCCGGTCCAGGCGCGACGTCAGGGGAGGGTAGAGCGTGGCCAGCACGTGGGCGTGCGACCGCACCGGCGGAAGCGGGTCGCCCGGGTTCCGGCGCCGCGCCGCGGCGGGGAGCTCGGGTAGCCGGTCCAGCAGCGCCTCCAGCGACCGCGGGTCGGGCAGTTCCGCGGCGTCTCCGGTCAGCGCCGACCGCATCGACGTGCCCGGCAGCCCCGGCAGCACGACGACCCCGTCCCCGGTGCTCGCCAGCACCGGCGGCACCGGCACCGCCGGGGCCAGGGCGGCGTGACGGGCGACCAGCTCCGCGACCGCCGCTGGACGCACCACCTTGAGGAACCAGCGCCCGGCCGGGGAGGCGACCTCGACCACGGCCCGGCGCCCCGGGCGGTAGGCGCGCAGCCGCAGCCTGGGGTTGCCGACGTCGATGCCCAGGGCGCCCAGCTGCCGCGCGGTCCGCGCCGCCGAGGTGGCCCAGGCCAGGCCCGGCAGCGCGGGGTCCAGCGGCCACCGCCACGCGCCCACGGTGACCGGCCGGCCGGCGACCTCGCCCTCCAGCACGGCGGCGCCCGGGGGGATCGCCGCCCCGGTCGTGGCGGCGAGGGACTCGCGGGTGGACCGGCCGTCGGCCCAGTCGACCACCGCGGTCCACCGGACGGTGGCGGCACCGTCGGCGCGCAGGTTCACCGAGGTCGCCGTCAGGGTGCGCAGCCGGCCGGAGAGCGGGTCGAGGACAGTGGTCCACAGATCACCGGCGGGTTCGCCGAGCAGGACCTGCAGCGAGGGCGGCCACCACGGCGGCACGGGGGGTGGATCGAGCCGGGCAGTGTCCACGCGGTCACCCTCGCTCCGCGAGGTGAGCGGCCGGTGAGACCGGGATGAGGACGCTCTCACCGGCCGTCCGGTCACCAGCGGCCGCGGTGCACGACCTCGTCGACCCCCCGCCGGCCGCGGCGCAGCGACGGGGAGCGGCGGTCGTCGCCCCCGGGGTAGCCGACCGACACGCAGCCGACCGGCCGGTACTCCTCCGGCACACCGAACGCCGCCCGGAACGCCTCGACCCGCTCCCCGGGAACGCCGAAGAAGCAGGCGCCGAGCCCCTCGTCGACGGCGGTCAGCAGCATCAGCAGCGACGCCATCCCCGCGTCGACGTCCCAGTACGGCACCGGCCAGCGGGCCTCGTCGCGGTCGGTCCAGCCCTTGTCCGGCTCGGCGTAGCGGTCGAGGTAGGCGCTCTTGTTGGCCAGCGGCACGATCAGCAGCGGCGCCCGGCGCATGCGGGTGAGCCACCGGTCGGGTGCACCCTCGTCGGTGGTGGCCGTCCAGAACCGGTCGCGCTCCTCGGGCGTCTCCAGCACCAGGAACGCCCAGCCCTGGCTGAAGCCGGCCGACGGCGCCCGGATGGCGTGCGCCAGCAGCCGCTCGCGCACCTCCGGCGGCACCGGGCGGTCGGGGTCGTAGTCGCGCACCATGCGGCGACGGCGGACGACGTCGGCGAACTCCACGACCCCAGCCTGTCACCCGCGCGACCGGGTCAGGCGCTCCGCCCGAGCCGGGCCAGCACCCGCGTGGTGCGGTCGGCGTCCCCGGGCACCTCGACGGCGGGGCGGCAGATCCCGTCCATGTGCAGGGCCGGGCCGAAGCCGTCCGCGCCGGCCTCGATCCGGTCGAGCTCCTCGGCGGTGAGCCCGGCATCGGTGCCGACCGCGCGGGCGAGGTCCCAGCGGTGCACGACCATGTCCCAGACGTAGAACTGCTCGAAGGCCGCGCCGACCGTCGTCGGACCGAAGAAGCCGTCGAACTCCCGGGCCGCCACGGCGTCGTCGGACACGGCCCCGGCCACCCGCTCCGCGTGCTCGCGCCAGGCGGCGGCCGGGTCGGCGGCGACGTCCGGCGCGCCCCCGAGGTCGACGCCGTGCGTGGTGAGGAAGTCCCGTTGCGTGCCGATCAGGTGCCCGACGACGTCGGCGGCGGTCCAGCCCTCGCACGGCGAGGGGCGGGCCCAGCCGGCCGGAGGCACGGCGTCGAGGAGCTGGCGGAGGGGACGGTCGGCTGCCTGGTGGCTCGCGGCGGTGCGGTTCATGCCCCGGAACGTAGGAGCGTGCGGCAGGCTCGGTCTTGATGGAACCCGACAGCCCCGCCGCGATGGACCTCGTGGAGCGGGCGCACCTCAGAGACCCCGGCGACGCGTCCCACGCCATGTACCGGTACGCCGCACCGGCGGACTTCGACGGGTTCCTCCAGCGCTTCTGGATCCCGGTGTGGTCGGTGCCGCCGGGGGAGGAGGCGCCGCAGGCGGTGCTGCAGTACCCGGTGGCGCTGGTCGTCGTCGCCCGGGACTACGCCCGGTTCTACGGCGTCGTCCCGGGGCTGTCGGTGACCAGGCTGACCGGCGCGGGCTGGGCGGTCGGCGTCATGTGCGCACCCGCCGCGGGGGCGCTGATCGCGGGCGGGCCGATGAGCGGGTTCACCGACCGGCACGTCGACGTCGCCGACGTCCTGGGCGACCGGGGGGAGCGGCTGACCGAGCGGGTCCGTGCGGCGATGGGCCCGGACCCGCACGCGCCGGAGGGGCACACGGCGGCGATGGCCGCGTTCGGCGACGCGCTGCGGCCCTGCCTGCCGGTGGACGAGGAGGGCCGGCTGGTCAACGAGGTCGTCGCCTTCGTCGAGGGGAACCGCGAGGTCGTCCGCGTGGCCCAGGTCTGCGAGCGCTTCGACCTCTCCGAGCGGTCCCTCCAGCGGCTGGTCCGGCGCCGGCTGGGGCTGAGCCCGAAGTGGCTCATCCAGCGCCGCCGGCTGCAGGAGGCCGCCGAGCGGCTGCGCGGCGCCCCGGCGAACCTCGGCGAGGTGGCGGCGGCGCTGGGCTACGCCGACCAGGCGCACTTCACCCGCGACTTCGCCCGGGTGACCGCCATGACCCCCGGCCGGTTCGCCGCCCGGTACGCGCCGGGGAGCTGACGCGGACGCCGGCCGGGGCGGTCCCTACGCTGGTCACCGTGCCGAAGCTGCAGCTGCTCCCCGCCGTCGACGTCGCCGACGGCCAGGCCGTCCGTCTCGTGCAGGGGGAGGCCGGGAGCGCCACCTCCTACGGCGACCCCCTCGACGCCGCGCTGCAGTGGCAGCGCGACGGCGCGGAGTGGGTGCACCTGGTCGACCTCGACGCCGCCTTCGGGCGGGGGAGCAACCGCGAACTCCTGGCCCGCGTGGTCGGTGAGCTCGACGTCGACGTCGAGCTCTCCGGGGGCATCCGGGACGACGCGTCGCTCGAGGCGGCGCTGGCCACCGGCTGCCGGCGGGTGAACCTCGGCACCGCCGCCCTGGAGTCGCCGGAGTGGTGCGCCCGGGCCATCGCCGAGCACGGCGACCGGATCGCCGTCGGCCTCGACGTCCGCGGCACCCGGCTGGCCGCCCGCGGCTGGACCCAGGAGGGCGGGGAGCTGTACGAGACCCTCGCCCGGCTGGACGCCGAGGGCTGCGCCCGCTACGTCGTCACCGACATCACCAAGGACGGCACGCTCAAGGGGCCGAACCTCGACCTGCTGCGGGAGGTCTGCGCCGCGACGGCCCGGCCGGTGATCGCCTCGGGCGGGGTCAGCTCGCTCGACGACATCCGCGCCCTGGCCGGGCTGACGACGATCGGCGTCGAGGGCGCCATCGTCGGCAAGGCGCTCTACGCCGGCCAGTTCACCCTGCCCGAGGCGCTCCGGGTCGCCTCCGGGGACGGCGACGGAGAGCTCGCGTGACCGTGCTCAACCTGGGGTCGGCGAACCCCTGGGAGCCCGTCGTCGGCTACAGCCGGATCGTGGTCCGCGGCGACACGGCCTGGGTGAGCGGGACGACGGCGGTCGTCGACGGCGTCGTCGCCCACCCGGGCGACGCCGCGGCGCAGACCCGGCAGGTGCTGGCCACCATCGAGCGCTCCCTGGAGCGGGCGGGTTTCCGCCTCGCCGACGTCGTCCGCACCCGGATGTACGTCACCGACATCAGCCGCTGGGAGGAGGTCGGGCGCGCCCACGGCGAGGTGTTCGGCGACATCCGGCCGGCGTCGACGATGGTCGAGGTGTCGGCGCTGATCGACCCGGAGCTGCTGGTGGAGATCGAGGCCGACGCCGTGCGGGAGCCCGCGGCATGACGCTCGCCGTGCGGGTGATCCCGTGCCTCGACGTCGACGCCGGGCGGGTGGTCAAGGGCGTCAACTTCGTCGACCTGCGCGACGCCGGCGACCCGGTGGAGATGGCCCGGGTGTACGACGCCGAGGGCGCCGACGAGCTGACCTTCCTGGACATCACCGCCAGCTCCGGGAACCGGGAGACGACCTACGACGTCGTCCGCCGCACCGCCGAGAGCGTCTTCATCCCGCTCACCGTCGGCGGCGGGGTGCGCGGCGTCGAGGACGTCGACAACCTGCTGCGCGCGGGGGCGGACAAGGTCGCGGTGAACACCGCCGCCGTCGCCCGGCCCGAGCTGATCGCCGAGATCGCGCACCGCTTCGGCAGCCAGGTGCTCGTGCTGTCGCTGGACGCGCGCCGGGTGCGCGATGGCGCGGTCACCGACTCCGGGTACGAGATCACCACCCACGGCGGGCGCCGGGGCACCGGCCGCGACGCCGTGGAGTGGTGCGTGCAGGCCGCGGAGCTCGGCGTGGGAGAGATCCTGCTCAACTCGATGGACGCCGACGGCACCCGGGCCGGCTTCGACACCGACCTGATCGCCCAGGTGCGCCGCGAGGTCGCCGTCCCGCTGATCGCCAGCGGGGGAGCGGGCGCGGTCGAGCACTTCCCGCCGGCGGTCGCGGCCGGCGCCGACGCCGTGCTGGCCGCGAGCGTCTTCCACTTCGGCCAGCTGCGGGTGGGTGACGTCAAGGCCGGTCTGGCCGCGGCCGGGGTGCCGGTGCGCCGCGAGGGCGACACCCCGCTCGGCTAGCGGGACGCCCCAGGCCGCTGCACAGCCCCGATCGCGGGTGGGCGCTGCTCCCGGCCGGCTGATCACGGGGACGCCTTCCCTCCGCCGGGAGTTCGCCTTCCGGTCAGCCCGCCGCCACCTCCGTAGGTCACGGTGCCCCGAGCAGACGAGGGGAGCGGTGATGCAGGAGCACGGCAGCCACCACCACGGTGGTCACCACCACCACGGCGGTGACCACGAGGACGGTGCTGGGCGGACCGACGAGGGGCACCGCGGCCTGCGGCGTCGCGACGTCCTGGCCGCGGGGGCGGCCGGCGTCGCCGGCGGGCTGCTGCTGCGACCGGCCGGTGCCCTCGCCGCCCCCTTGGGGCCTCGCGGCGTCGCGGGCGCCGAGCGGGTGTCGCGCCTCGGCCGGCGGGCGCGCCTGGCGCACGCCGACCTGCACAACCACAGCCTCCAGTCCGACGGCTCCGGGGATCCCGCCCTGGCCTTCGAGTCGATGCGGGACGCAGGTCTCGACGTGGCCGCGCTCACCGACCACTCGACGGTCTCCAAGCCGCTGGGCCCGATCGACGCCTGCGCGGCCTTCCCGCCGCCGCAGCCGGGCAGCGAGGACCCGTGCCGCTCGCTGGCCGGGATGAACCAGCAGGCGTGGGAGAACACCCGCCGGTACGCCGACGCGGCCGACGACCCCGGCGAGTTCACCGCGCTGCGCGGCTTCGAGTGGTCCAGCCCGCTCCTCGGGCACGTCAACGTGTGGTTCACCCAGGACTGGACCGATCCGCTGAGCACCGCCGGCTTCAGCCTCTCCAGCCTGCTGCAGCTCGGCCTCACCGAGTCCGGGATCGCCGCGGCGCTCGGGCCGCTCGGGCCGCTCGGCCAGCAGCTGCTGGACCTCATCCGCCGGTCGGAGCCCCGCGGGATGGCGCTGTTCTACGAGTGGCTGCGCCGCTCTCCGCAGACCCCGCTCGTCGGGGGCGGCGCCGACGGGCTGGCGGGTTTCAACCACCCCAACCGTGAGCCGGGGGTCTTCGACGCGTTCGCCTACGAGCCCGCGCTGAGCGACCGGATCGTCTCCATGGAGATCATGAACCGGCGCGACGACTACCTCTTCGAGGGCTGGGCGGCGGGGTTCCCCAGTCCGCTGGTCGCCTGCCTGGACGCCGGCTGGCGGGTCGGGCTGCTCGGCGTGACCGACGAGCACGGCACCGACTGGGGGGAGCCGGACGGCAAGGGGCGGGCGGGCCTGTGGGTCGACCAGCTCGACCGCGGCGGGGTGCGCCGGGCGCTGGCGGCGCGGGACTTCTTCGCCACGAACGTCCGGGGCCTGCGGCTGGACGCGACCGCACAGGGCAGCTTCATGGGCCGGTCGGTGCCCCACCGCGCGCGCGACGTCCGCTTCGAGGTGGACCTGGACCGCGGGCCCGAGCACGCCGGCGAGGAGGTCGAGATCCAGGTCCTGACGTCCGGCGACCGGGCCCCCACCGTGGTGCACGTCGAGTCGGTGCGGGTGCCGGATCCGAGGGAACGCCGGCCGATCCGGTTCCGCGCGCCGATCGACCGCGACTCCGCCTCGTGGGCGGTCCTGCGCATCGCCGACCCGACGAAGCCGAACCTCAGCCCCGGGCCGGAAGGGCACCCGTGCAACAACCTGGCCCTGGCGTACAGCAGCCCGTTCTGGTTCGAGGGAGCCGGCCGCCGGCCCCGCGGTGGCGGCCGGCCACCGGTGACGGCGCGAGGAGAGGCGGCTGACCTGCGGGACCTGCTCACCCGCGGTCACTGACGTCGGGGGGCCACGGTCACCCGGGCGACGTCGCGGCGGCCGGAGGCCCACAGCAGCAGCTCCATCGGCTCACCGGTGACCGTGCGACCGCCCGCACCGAAGCGCTTCTCCACGCCGGGGTCGTCGCTGCGCCGGAGCACCAGCCCGCGGCGTCCCGCGGCCCGCCGGCCGAAGAGGGCGGCCGCCGACCAGAGCTGGTCCTGCTCCGACCGCGGCAGGTCCCGCGGCTCCCAGCCCGGCTGGGCGCGGCGGACGTCCTCGTGGTGGATCGCGAACTCCGACAGGTTGAACGCCCGCGCGGCGGCCGGCAGGGCCATCGGCGACCACGCCGGTGGTCCGCTGCGCACCTGGTCGACCACCTCCGCGTACGGCGTCGACCCGCGCAGCCGGTCCTCCAGCCGGTGCGACCACCAGGCCAGGCGCGCACCGCCGGGCAGCATCTCCAGGCCGTAGCCCGGGAGGGCGTCGGGTCGCCGGTCGCGGACGGCGAGGTGCGCGGTCAGGTGCGCGGTGGTCCAGCCCGCGCAGCACGTCGGTGCCTCCGGGCCCAGCTCGTCGAGGAGGTCGGCCAGCGCGGCGCGCTCGCGGTCCGGCAGGGACGGGGGGACGGCGCTCATCCCTCCTGCTTACCCGGCGGCCGGGCCCGGCGGTACCCGGGCGCGGGAAGAAGCCGCTGCGGCGCGGGGTTGCACCGTCCGCTTAGCGTTCCTAACGACCGTCCGGCATCCTGGCCGGGCCGCCCGCACACCCGAGGAGCCCCGTGTCCCGCCGCAGAGACGCCGTCGTCCGACGCGGGCTCCGCCACGTCCGGCGGGCGATCGCCGAGCAGCCGGGCATGTTCACCCTCGCGCTGCTGGCCAGCAGCCTCTACGGCGCCATGACGGTCGCCAGCGCCTACGTCATCGGGGAGATCACCGACCGGGTGCTGCTGCCCTCGTTCGACGACGGCGCCACCACCACGGCCGCCCTGACCCTGGCGGCCGTCGCCATCCTCGTCGTCGCCCTGCTGAAGATCGTCGGCATCCTGGGCCGCCGGCTGTTCGCCGGCGTCATGAGCTACCGGTTGCAGGCCGAGTACCGCCGCCGGGTGACCGGCCAGTACCTGCGGCTGCCGCTCTCCTGGCACCAGCGCCACCCCACGGGGCAGTTGCTCTCCAACGCCAACTCCGACGTGGAGTCGGCGTGGTTCTTCGTCGCGCCGCTGCCGTTCGCCTGTGGCGCGCTGGTGATGATCGCGATCACCAGCGTGGCGCTGGTGCTCACCGACCCGCTCCTGGCGCTGGTCGGTCTCGTGGTCTTCCCACTGGTGTTCGCGGCCAACGGCGTCTACTCCCAGGTGATGAGCCCGCGGATGCAGCGGGCGCAGCAGCTGCGGGCGGAGGTCAGCGAGATCGCGCACGAGAGCTTCGACGCGGCGCTCGTGGTGAAGACCCTCGGCCGCGAGGACACCGAGACCGAGCGCTTCGCCGCCCGGGCCGAGGAGCTGCGCGACGGGCTGATCGCCGTCGGCCGGGTGCGCGGGGTCTTCGACCCGATGATGGAGGCGCTGCCGAACCTCGGCACCCTCGCCGTCCTGCTCATCGGCGCCGGCCGGGTGGCCGAGGGCGCCACCGACGCCGGGGACCTGGTGTCGATCGCCTACCTGTTCACCCTGCTCGCCCTGCCGATCCGGGCCATCGGCTGGGTGCTCGCCGACCTGCCGCGTGCCCTGGCCGGGTTCGACCGGGTCACCCCCGTCCTCGAGGCGACCGGGGAGACCCCGTACGGGCCGGATGCCGCCGTCGCGAGTGCCGGCGGCGCCGGGGTGGCGCTGCGCGACGTCGCTTTCACGTTCGACGGGGGCAGTCGTCCCACGCTGACCGGCGTCACCTTCGACGTGCCGGCCGGCCGCACGGTGGCCGTGGTCGGCCCTACCGGGTCGGGCAAGTCCACCCTCGCCGGCCTGCTGGTGCGCCTCGTCGACCCGGCCGACGGCGCGGTGCTGCTCGACGGCGTCGACCTGCGCCGGCTGCGGGAGGGCGAGGTGAGCGGCCAGGCGGCCTTCGTCGCGCAGAGCGCCTTCCTCTTCGACGACACCGTCCGCGGCAACGTCACCCTCGGCGCGCCCGTGGACGACGACGAGGTCTGGGCCGCGCTGCGCGTCGCGGCGGCCGACGACTTCGTCGCCGCGCTGCCCGACGGCCTGGACACCCGGGTCGGGGAGCGGGGCGCGTCCCTGTCCGGCGGCCAGCGGCAGCGGCTCGCGCTCGCCCGCGCCGTGGTCCGCCGTCCCCGGCTGCTGGTGCTCGACGACGCCACGAGCGCCGTGGACCCCGCCGTCGAGGCGCGCATCCTCGACGCGCTGCGGGGGAGCGGGGCGCCGACGACCGTGGTGGTGGTCGCCTACCGGCAGGCGACGATCGCGCTGGCCGACGAGGTCGTCTGGTTCGAGGACGGCCGAGCCGTCGCCCGCGGCACGCACGAGCAGCTGCTGGCCGAGGTTCCGGGGTACGCGGCGCTGGTGCAGGCCTACGCGCAGGCGGAGGTGCCTGCGTGACCGCCGCGACGCGGCTGGAGGACCGCCCGTCCGAGGGCGCCCTGGCCACGCTGCGCCGCGGCCTGCGGATGATGCCGGAGTTCCGGCGCGGTCTGCCGGTCACCTTCGCCCTGGCCCTGGTCGCCACGGCCGGCCGCGTGGTGGTGCCCATCGCCGTGCAGCAGGTCATCGACCGCGGCCTGGGTGCGCCCGGAGGCCCGGATCTCGGGCTCGTCACCTGGGTGGTCGCCGGCTGCGCCGTCGTCGTGGTGCTCACCGCCGTCGCGGTCTACCGGATGAACGTCCGGCTGTTCCGCACGACGGAGACCGCCCTCGCGGGTCTGCGGGTGCGGGCGTTCCGGCACGTGCACGACCTCTCCGTGCTGCACCAGCAGGGCCAGCGGCGCGGCTCGCTGGTCTCCCGGGTGACCAGCGACGTCGACCAGCTGTCGGTCTTCATGCAGTGGGGTGGTGTCCTCGGGCTGGTCAGCGTCGGTCAGCTCGTCGTCGCCACCGCCGTCATGGCGGTCTACTCGTGGCAGCTGACGCTGCTCGTCCTGGTCTGCTTCGTGCCGCTGGTCTTCGCCGTCCGCTGGTTCGCCCGCCGGCTCGTGCAGGTGTACGGCGTGGTCCGGGAGCGCGTCGGCGACGTGCTCGCCGCGGTCTCCGAGTCGGTGGTCGGCGCCCCGACCGTGCGGGCCTACGGGGTGCGCGCCCGCACCGCCGCGCGGCTGGACGCCGCGATCGACCGGCACTACCGCGCCCAGGTCGACGCGCAGAAGGTGACCGCCGCGGTGTTCGTCAGCGGCGAGTTCGTCGCCGCGGTCGCCAACGCCGCCGTGGTGGTCGTCGGGGTCCTCCTCGGGTTGGCCGGCGACATCACCCCGGGCACGTTGGTGGCCTTCCTCTTCCTGGTCACCCTGTTCGTGGCCCCGGTGCAGACCGCCAGCGAGGTGCTCAACGAGGCGCAGAACGCCGTCGCCGGCTTCCGCCGGGTGCTCGACGTGCTCGACACCGAGCCCGACGTCCGCGACCCCGCCGTCGCCACCCCCGACCGGGTGCGGGAGCTGCCGGCCGGGCCGCTGGGAGTCCGCTTCGAGCACGTCACCTTCCGCTACGCACCCGGTGCGCGGGCGGCGCTCGACGACGTCGACCTCACCATCGCGCCGCGCACCCGCGTGGCGATCGTGGGGGAGACCGGCTCGGGCAAGACGACGTTCGCCAAGCTCGTCACCCGGCTCATGGACCCGGCCGGGGGGCGGGTGCTGCTGGGCTCCGACGCCGGTGGCTGGGTGCCGCTGGCCGATGTCGCCTTTCCCTCGCTCCGCGCGCGGGTGGTGATGGTGCCGCAGGACGGGTTCCTGTTCGACGCCACCGTCGCCGACAACGTGCGCTACGGCCGCCCGGGCATGACCGACGCCGACGTCGTCGCCGCGTTCGACGACCTGGGCCTCGGGGCGTGGGTCGCCGGCCTGCCGGCGGGCGTCGGGACGGCGGTCGGGCAGCGCGGGGAGTCGCTGTCGGCCGGCGAGCGCCAGCTGGTCGCCGTCGCCCGCGCGTACGTGGCCGACCCCGACCTGCTGGTGCTCGACGAGGCGACCAGCGCCGTCGACCCGGCGACCGAGCGGCGGCTGACCCGCGCGCTCGACACCCTCACCCAGGGCCGCACCACGCTGACCATCGCGCACCGGCTCTCCACCGCCGAGCGGGCCGACGAGGTGCTGGTGGTCGACGCGGGCCGGGTGGTGCAGCGCGGCACGCACGCGGAGCTCGTCGACGCCGAGGGCCCCTACGCCCGGCTGCACGCCTCGTGGCGGCGCTCCTCGACCGGGGAGCCCGAGCCGGTCGCCTGAGCCGTTGCGGCGCCGACGGCGACGTCGGGGGCGCACGCGGCGGCGCAACTCGCCCGCCCGGGGGGACGCGCCCGGCAGGGCGCGCCCGCTAGCGTCGCCCTGTGGACAACGGACGCATCGAGGCAGACGTCGTCGTGGTGGGAGCGGGGCTGGCCGGACTGGTCGCCACCGCCGAGCTCGCCGACGCCGGCAAGCGGGTGATCCTGGTCGACCAGGAGCCCGAGGCGTCGCTGGGTGGGCAGGCGTGGTGGTCCTTCGGCGGGCTGTTCCTCGTCGACTCGCCCGAGCAGCGCCGGCTGCGGGTGCGCGACTCGCTGGAGCTGGCCCGCCAGGACTGGTTCGGCACCGCCGGCTTCGACCGCGACAGCGACCACTGGCCCCGGCAGTGGGCCGAGGCCTACCTGCAGTTCGCCGCGGGGGAGAAGCGGGCCTGGCTCAAGGAGCAGGGCATCGGCTTCTTCCCGGTCGTCGGGTGGGCCGAGCGCGGTGGCTACACGGCCACCGGGCACGGCAACTCGGTGCCGCGGTTCCACATCGTCTGGGGCACCGGTCCCGGTGTGGTGGCCCCGTTCGAGCGTCGGGTGCGGGCGGCCGTCGCGGCGGGCCGGGTCGAGCTGCGTTTCCGGCACCGGGTCACCGAGCTCGTCGTCAGCGGCGGCGCGGTGACCGGCGTCCGCGGCGCGGTGCTCGAGCCCGGTGACGTCGCCCGCGGCGAGGCCAGCTCCCGCGCCGAGGTCGGGGAGTTCGAGCTCGCCGCGCAGGCCGTCGTCGTCACCTCCGGCGGGATCGGCGGCAACCACGACCTGGTCCGCCGGTACTGGCCGGCCCGGCTCGGCCCGGCACCGCAGCGGCTGCTCTCCGGCGTCCCGGCGCACGTCGACGGCCTGATGCAGGAGGCCACCGTCGCCGCCGGCGCCAGCATGGTCAACGGCGACCGGATGTGGCACTACACCGAGGGCGTCGCCAACCACTCGCCGGTCTGGGCGCGGCACGGCATCCGCATCCTCCCCGGCCCCTCGTCGCTGTGGCTCGACGCCACCGGCCAGCGGCTCCCGGTGCCGCTGTTCCCCGGGTTCGACACGCTCGGGACGCTCGCGCACATCGGGCAGACCGGCCACGAGCACACCTGGTTCGTCGCCACGCACAAGATCGTGGAGAAGGAGTTCGCGCTGTCGGGCTCCGAGCAGAACCCCGACCTCACCGGCAAGGACCTCCGGCTGCTCGCCACCCGGGTGAAGGCCGGCGTCTCCGGCCCCGTCCAGGCGTTCCTGGACCGGGGCGAGGACTTCGTCGTCGCCCGCACCCTGCCCGAGCTGGTCGCGGGCATGAACCGCGTGACCGGCGGCACGCCGGAGCTCGACCTCGCCCAGGTGGAGCGGGAGATCGTGGCCCGCGACCGCGAGGTCGGCAACACCTTCACCAAGGACCTGCAGATCACCGCCATCCGCGGCGCCCGCAACTACCTCGGCGACAAGCTGATCCGGGTCGCCCCGCCGCACCGGATCCTCGACCCGGAGGCCGGGCCGCTGATCGCCGTCCGGCTCAACGTCATCACCCGCAAGAGCCTCGGCGGGCTGGAGACCGACCTCTCCGGTCGCGTGCTGCGGCCGGGCGGGGAGGTCTTCAGCGGCCTCTACGCCGCCGGTGAGGTGGCCGGCTTCGGTGGTGGTGGCGTGCACGGCTACCGCTCGCTGGAGGGCACCTTCCTCGGCGGCTGCCTGTTCTCCGGCCGGGTCGCGGGTCGCGCGCTCGCGGCCGCCCTGTGACGGGGCGGGACGTGAGCGCACCGCGCGACCCCTGGGCGGACCCGGCGACGCCGACCGAGCCGGGGCCGGTCTACACCGGCCCGCCGCCCACGGCGCCGCCCCCCGGCTACGCGTCGCCCTACGGTCCGCCGCCGCCCGGGTACGGCCCCCCGCCCTACGGCTACCCCGGCCCCTACGGCTACGGCTATCCCGGCCCGTACGGGACGGCGCCGTTCCCGGGCGGTCCGGTGCCGCCCCGGGCCGGGCGCCGTCCGGGTCAGGTCGTCGGCGCCGCGGTGCTGAGCTTCGTGCAGGCGCTGCTGGTCGCGGTGGCGTCGCTGTACGTGTGGTTCTTCGCCTCGCTCGCGGAGATGGCGGTCGAGCAGAGCCCGGGTGCCGCCCCCACCCAGGCCTACGTGTTCGCCCGCGAGGGCGGCACGCTCGCGGTCGTCCAGCTGATCTCGGTGGCGCTGCTGGTGGCCGCCGGGGTCCTCGCCCTGATCCGGCGCACCCGGACGGCGTGGCTGGTGCTGCTGGCCGCGCACGGTGCCCAGCTGGTGCTCGCCGTCTACTGGTGGGCGAAGCTGACCGACCTGCTGGGGCCGGCCGCGGCGGTCGAGGACGTCGGCGGGGTGCTCGCCGTGTTCAGCCTGTTCTTCGCCGCCGCCCCGCTCGTCGCGCTCGGGCTCGTGCTCTTCGGTGGCGGGCGCAGCTGGTTCACCGCCCCGCAGGGCTGACCGGGCGGCACGGCAGACTGGCGGCATGCCCGCGACCGATCCCTCCCGACCCGCGCTGGCCCCCGAGGTCGCCGCTCTGCTGCGCCGCGACCCGGCCGGCCTGGTCGCCGCCGTCGTCCAGCAGCACGATACCCGCGAGGTGCTGATGGTGGCCTGGATGGACGACGAGGCGGTCCACCGGACCCTCACCACCGGCCGGGCCACCTACTGGTCGCGCAGCCGGCGGGAGTACTGGGTGAAGGGGGAGACCTCCGGGCACCGGCAGTGGGTGCGGGAGGTGCGCCTGGACTGCGACGGCGACGCGCTGCTGCTGCTCGTCGACCAGGAGGGCGCCGCCTGCCACACCGGCGCGCGCAGCTGCTTCCACCGGGTGCTGCCGGCCGCGCAGGGGGTGGCGCCGTGAGGTTCGGGGTCACCTCGCCCTCGCGGGAGGAGTTCGCCGGCATCGACGCGGCGGTCGTCCCGGTCACCCGCCGCCTCCTGGTCGACGGCGAGACCGCCGTCGGCATCTACCGGAAGCTGGCCGGCAACCGTCCCGGCACGGTGCTGCTGGAGTCGGCCGAGCAGGGGAAGCGGTGGGCGCGGTACAGCTTCGTGGGCGTCCGCAGCGCGGGTGTGCTCACCGAGCGGGACGGGCGCACGCAGTGGCTCGGGGACGACGTGCCCGGGCTGACCGACGACCTCCCGGCCGATCCCCTCGAGGCCGTCCGGGTCCTGGCGCGGCGGCTGCGCTCGCCCCGCACGCCGGGGCTGCCCCCGCTCACCGGTGGGCTGGTGGGCTACCTGGGCTACGACGTCGTCCGCCGTCTGGAGCGGCTGCCGAGCACCAGCGTCGACGACCTGGGCATGCCGGAGCTGGCGATGATGCTGGTGACCGACCTGGCCGTGCTGGACCACAGCGACGGGTCGGTGCTGCTCATCGCCAACGCCCTGCGCGGGCCCGGAGCCGAGCCCGCCGCCGCCGGCTACGAGGACGCGGTCGCCCGGCTGGACGCCATGGCCGCCGCGCTGGTCCGGCCCGCCGCGCCGGCTGTCGCGGTCTTCGAGCCGGCCGACGTGCCGGCGTCGGTGCGCAGCAACCTGGCGCCCGGGGTCTACCAGGCCGGGGTCGAGGAGGTGCGGGAGCGCATCCGGGCCGGCGACGCCTTCCAGGTGGTGCTCGCCCAGCGGTTCGAGCTCGAGACCGACGTCGCGGCGCTGGACCTCTACCGGGTGCTGCGGGCGACCAATCCGTCGCCGTACATGTACCTGCTGCGCTTCGCGGGCCGGGAGACGCCGTTCGACGTCGTCGGCTCCTCACCCGAGGCGCTGGTGACGGTGGCCGGCACCTCGGCCGTCGTCCACCCGCCGGCCGGCACCCGGCCGCGCGGCGCCACGCCCGAGGAGGACGTGCGCCTGGCCGAGGGGCTGCTCGCCGACCCCAAGGAGCGGGCCGAGCACGTCATGCTCGTCGACCTGGCGCGCAACGACCTGGGGCGGGTCTGCGTGCCCGGCAGCGTCGAGGTGCCGGACTTCATGCGGGTCGAGCACTACAGCCACGTGATGCACCTGGTCTCGACCGTCGCCGGCGAGGTGCGGCCCGGCTGCGACGCCCTGGACGTCTTCGACGCGACCTTCCCCGCGGGCACCGTCTCGGGCGCACCGAAGCCCAGCGCCATGGCGATCATCGACACCCTCGAGCCGACGCGGCGCGCCCTGTACGCGGGCACCGTCGGCTACGTCGACGCCAGCGGCGACATGGACATGGCGATCGCCATCCGCACCGCAGTCCTGCACCAGGGGCGCGCGTACGTGCAGGCCGGGGCGGGGATCGTGGCCGACAGCGACGCCGCCGCCGAGGAGGCGGAGACCCGCCACAAGGCGCGCGCGGTGCTGTCGGCGATCGCGACGGCCGAGCGGCTGCGGGAGCTGTCGTGAGCTCGTCCCCGGGCGTGGGCCGGTCCGGCGGTGCACGGCGCGAACTGACCGCCGCCGTGGTCGGCGTCGCGCTGGCCGGGGCGCTGGCCCTGTCGACCGCGAGCCAGCGGTGGGCGGAGGTGACCGCCGAGCGACGGGCACCCCTGCCGCCGGTGAGCGGGACCCTCACCGGTGGCGCCGCGGCACCGCTGGTGACCGCCGCCGGCCTGGTGCTGCTGGCCGCGGCCGTCGCGCTGCTGGCGGTGCGCGGGACGGGCCGGCTGGTGGTCGGGCTGCTGGTGGCGGCCTGCGGTGGCGCCCTGCTGTGGTCGGGCACCCGGGTGCTGACCGGGGGAGTCGCCGACGCCGCCGCCGACCTGCCCGGCGTCGGCGGCGCCAGCGTCACCGCGACGGCGGTGGAGATCTCGCCGGTCTGGCCGGGGCTCGCCGTGGCCGCCGGGGTGCTGGCCGTCCTCGCCGGGGTGCTGACCGTCCTCCGCGGGGCCTCCTGGCCCGCGATGGGACAGCGCTACGAGCGGGACGCGGGGCCGGCGCCGGTGCGCTCGGACGAGGACCGTGCGGACGACGCCTGGAAGGCGCTGGATCGCGGGGAGGACCCCACCGAGCCGCCACCCCCGCCGCGGTCCGGTTCCGCCGTATAGCGGAACGGCCGAGGGTCGCGATGCCCGCCCCCGGGCCGGGCGGCCCGTGGCCCGCCTCTAGAGTGGTTCCACCCATCCGCCCGGGATCGACGTACGAGGAGCAGTGGCGCCGATGAGCAACCACCGGACCTCGGCCGAGGCTGCGACGACGCCGTGAACGTGCTCGACGAGATCATCGCCGGTGTCCGCGCGGACCTCGCCGTCCGCGAGGCCGCGACACCGCTGGACGAGGTGAAGGCCGCCGCGCAGGCGGCCCGGCCGGCGCGCGACGCGCTCGCGGCCCTGCGTGCACCCGGTGTCGGCGTGATCGCCGAGGTGAAGCGGCGCAGCCCGTCCAAGGGCGACCTGGCCGACATCGCCGACCCGGCCCGGCTCGCGCAGCAGTACGCAGCGGGTGGCGCGCGGGTCATCTCCGTGCTGACCGAGCAGCGTCGCTTCGGGGGATCCCACGCCGACCTCGCCGCCGTCCGCGCCGTCGTCGACGTCCCGGTGCTGTGCAAGGACTTCATCGTCAGCAGCTACCAGGTGCACGAGGCGCGGGCGCACGGGGCCGACGTGGTCCTGCTGATCGTCGCCGCCCTGGAGCAGAACGTGCTGGTCGGCCTGCTGGAGCGGGTCGAGTCCCTCGGCATGACCGCGCTGGTCGAGGTGCACACCGAGGCCGAGGCCGACCGCGCGATGGCGGCCGGCGCCTCGGTGATCGGGGTCAACGCCCGCGACCTGACCACCCTGCAGGTCGACCGGTCGACCTTCGAGCGGATCGCCCCCGGCCTGCCGTCGGAGGTCGTGAAGGTCGCCGAGTCCGGGGTCCGCGGCCCGCACGACCTGATCAGCTACGCCGCCGCGGGCGCCGATGCAGTGCTCGTGGGCGAGGGTCTGGTCACCGCCGGCGACGCCCGCCAGGCCGTCGCCGACCTGGTCACCGCCGGCTCGCACCCGGCCACCCCCCGCACCCCGCGCTGACCCGTCCCGTCGCTGGGTCCTAACCGGGTTGTCGGCCCGAAGTGGTCACCCGGGTCCTGGACCTGGTCGCTCGGCTCCGACCTGCGGAAACTGTCGTACCCCCCGCTTAACCTGCGGATATGTCGTCGGGTGTCGGGTTCGCGGTCGGGGTGACCGTGATGCCGGTGAGCCCGCCGTCGGAGTGGGAGCTGGCCGACCCTGATCCGTTGCCGCGGTTGGGTGAACCGTTGAGCGCGTGGTTGCCGGCCCGGCGGGGTG